>CACLMO010000044.1 GCA_902608065.1 uncultured Pelagibacteraceae bacterium | reverse complement strand
GAATAAAATTCTTTTAAAATTTAAAATGCTAATCCCATTGATATTGTATAGCCTTCTGCTCCAGAATTTGCTGACGCAGAATTATACTTAGCATGGTCTACTTCTGTATGAGCCCATCTTAAAGACAAACCACCCATTGTATAGGCAGCTTGAATTGAATCAGCTACAAGTTTAGGTGAGTGGAATTCTCCATCAAACCCTCTTTTAGACTCTAAACGCCCATATGATAATGATAAATTGTCATTTACATTAAATGACACTCCATACATCATATTTGAATAGTACTCAGTACTAGTCTCTGTACCTTGAGTTCCAGTAAATTCACCAGATTTTTGCAAACCTAATGTTACTGGTCCTAATGCGTACGTAAGTCCCGCTGTAACTTCTTCATGGTCTCCCCATGTTTTACCGCCAGCAGCAGCAATGTGGTTTTGATCAGAACGCGATCCACCCGCAAAAATATTTAATCCAGATAGAACATCTGTTCCTAAACTAGGATTAATATTTATTCTTGCATCCATCACAGCTTCTTTTGTACCACCTGTTTCTCCAGATCCAGCCTTATCATTTGGTTCCACACCATCATTTTTATGTGCGTATGCAACTGCAAGACTTGTTCCTAGAACTGTTGGTGACGCCCACTCCATAGCCATTGAACCACCTAGACCAGAAACTAGGTCTACTCCAGTACCTACTGAAGTTCCCCATACTTCTTCCCAAGCCGTTGGCATTTTGTCGTCATAAGCGTCGATACCTGCTCCACCATTACCACCATTAATAGTTACACTTCCTAATCCATTAGTAGTGATTTTTAAGTTAGCAGCAGAATATGCTGCTTTGTTAGTGTGAGCTATACTAAGTGCATACGTCCATCCGTTATCCAATTCACCTGAACCAGAAAACGTCATGTTCGAACCCATACCTAATGGGTTACCCACCGTAGTGTTCTCGTGAGAGATCCACGTTAAGTCTGCACCACCTGATACCGACAATTCGCCAGCATTAACAGCTGAAACAGTAGCTAAAGATCCACATAATGCAGATACTCCGTATTTAGTTATATTTTTCATAACCTAACTGTTTCCTTCCTTTAAAATGCTAATGATAAAGCTATTGTGTAGCCTTCTCTATCAGTAGCTGATGAACTGTCATATAGACCGTGGTCAACGCTGGTTTGAGCAATTTTCAATGCAGCTCCGCCCATTGTGTAGGCCATCTGTAATGAAGTTGCTTCCATCTCAACGCTTGATTTTGACATACCACCATGTCTCTCAGAATTATGTTGACCATAAGACAGAGATAAGTCGTCGCTCACTGCGAAAGAAACACCATATGCTTGGTTAGCATAATGGTCAGTACTTGTTCTTAAGTTAGTACTGTTTCTTGTTTCTTGGTAACCTACAGTGAAACCTCCAACAGCGTATGTTGCTCCCCAACCAGTAGATGTATTATTACCTGTTGTTGATGCTTCATCTTTTTGATCGATTGATGAATATCCAGCAAATACATTTAATCCATCATACAAGCCTGAATGTTGAACTACTACGTCAAATCCAGATTGACTTGCACTACCGACACTACCTGAAGCTTTGTCGTTGTTTGATGAACCATCGGCAACTGGTGACCAAGCTAGGTCAACAGATAAACCATCTGGTAATAGATCTTCACTTACTGAAAGTGAGATGTTCGTATGACCACCACTGCCTGAAACGGTATTCATACCTGTTGCAACAGCCGTGCCCGTAGTTTCTTCCCAAGCAGTTGGCATTTTATCATCTATGATATCTATACCAGTTCCGCCTGCGCCTTGGTCAAAACCTAACTTACCAATACCCGGAAGATCCCATTGAACGTCCGTAGCTGAGTAAGCAGCTTTGTTAGTGTGCACAATGCTTAGTGTAACAGTTGACCCGTTATCTAATTCGCCTGAACCAGAAAACGTCATGTTAGAGCCAATCCCTATTGGGTTACCCGTAACAGCGTAGTCAGTACTTATCCACGTAACATCAGCACCACCTGATACTGACAGTGCTCCAGCATTTGCTGAGACTGCAGCC
>CACLMO010000043.1 GCA_902608065.1 uncultured Pelagibacteraceae bacterium | reverse complement strand
CATCATCCCATAAACCATCAGTTGGTTGAGCTTCGATAATTTCTTTTGATATTCCTAAATTTTTTCCCATTTCCCAAACTTGCGATTTGCTACAATCAGCAATAGGCGAGATATCTACTCCACCGTCTCCATATTTTGTATAAAATCCAACTCCAAAATCTTCTATTTTATTACCGGTTCCCACGACGATACCATTGCTTGAAGCTGCAACTTGATAAAGAGTTGTCATTCTTAATCGCGCTCTAGAATTTGCTAAACCATGATCATTATCAAATTCACTTAACGATACTTTGAAAGATTTAAATAAATTATCTAATATAATTAAATGGCTTTCTACATTTTTAAATTTTCCTTTAAGCCACTCCTGGTGTTTTAAACTTAAATCTTGTTGTTTTTTAATCTGCTTGATGGGCATAGAAAGAACTATTGTTTTTTTTCCAGTAAGAGCGCAAATAGTGCTCGTGACTGATGAGTCTATTCCCCCGGATATGCCCACGACTAAAGTTTCAGGTTCATTCGGCATTTTTTTACAATAGTCGAGTATCCATTTTTTAATATAATCTATTCTTTCAGAAGTTTGCATAAGTATTAATATCTCATTTTTAAAAAAGATCTTAATAATTGAAATTCAATTATTAAGATACTGCTTGAATAATATTTTTTGAATATTGTGAATTTTTTTTGATTTCATCCGAGATTAAAAATGCAAGTTCCAATGCTTGATTAGCGTTAAGCCTCGGGTCACAATGTGTATGATATCTGTGTGATAAATCCTTTTCAGATATTTTTTGTGCACCACCTGTACATTCAGTGACATTTTTTCCGGTCATTTCAATATGTAAACCTCCAGCATAACTTCCTTCAGCTTTATGGACCGCAAAAACTTTTTTGACTTCTTTCACAACATTATTAAAAGGTCTTGTTTTAAAACCATTAGCTGATTTGATTGTATTTCCGTGCATTGGATCACATGACCATACAACATTTAGTCCTTCTTTTTTAATAGATCTGATTAATTTTGGTAAAAATTTTTCGACATTGTCATGACCAAATCTAGAAATTAGAGTAATTCTTCCTTTATCATTTTTTGGATTTAAAATATTACAAAGTTTTATCAATTCTTCAGTTTTTAATGTTGGTCCACACTTAATTCCAATTGGATTTTCAATTCCTCTACAGAACTCGACATGTCCACCATTAGGTTGCCTTGTTCTATCGCCAATCCAAACAAAATGAGCTGATGTATCGTGATATTTTCCAGTAGTTGAATCTATTCTTGTCATTGATTCTTCAAAAGGTAAAAGTAAAGCCTCGTGTGAAGTAAATAAATTAACAGTTTTTAATCTTCTGTTAAAATCTGAATTAATTCCACAAGCATCCATAAAAGATAAAGCGTCGGCTATTTTATCTTCCAACTCTTTAAATTTTTTACCTTCTGGGCTTTTCTTTAAAAATCCAAGATTCCATAAATGTACTTTATTTAAATCTGCAAACCCTCCTTGAGATAATGCTCTAAGTAAATTGAGTGTAGAAGCAGACTGTGAATATGCTTTAAATAATCTTTTTGCATCTGGTTTTCTAAGTTTTTCTGAAAACTCAATTCCGTTAATATTATCTCCAAGATAGCTTGGTAATTCTTTTCCATTTTTAATTTCTGTAGGTGAACTTCTTGGTTTAGAAAACTGACCAGCAATTCTACCAACTTTAACTACTGGCATAGAAGCGGAGTAAGTCAGTACCAAAGACATCTGTAAAATAACTTTAAATGTATCTCTTATATTATCTGGATGAAATTCAGCAAAGCTTTCTGCGCAATCACCACCTTGAAGAAGGAAAGCTTTTCCATCAACTACATCCGCTAACTGAGTTTTTAAAGTTCTCGTTTCACCGGCAAAAACAAGAGGTGGAAAATTTCTAATTTTATCAAGAACCATAGATAATTCCTTCTTGTTTTCATATTCAGGAATATGTCTAACTGGATAATTTTTCCAACTATTTAATGTCCATTTTTTCATGTTCAACCTAAGGTCTATATAAGGTATACAATTAAAAAAACCAAGTTAGAATATACAAGTTAAGTAATAAAATGGCCAAATTTGCTAAAATTATTCACCAAAATAACGAAATTTTTTTAATTAAAAAATTTATAAGATTGTTTAAGG
>CACLMO010000042.1 GCA_902608065.1 uncultured Pelagibacteraceae bacterium | reverse complement strand
CTGACATCATTGCTCCTGTTGCTATGAAATTAAATTCTTCTATTACAGATCTAACCCCAAGCAAATTTCCTTGAAATCCATGAGCAATACAAAGCACGAAGTAGCCAGTAAAAAGAGCCCACGAATTTTTTAAAATTTTATACATAGAGAGTGAGTAATTAAACTTTTGTTAACTAAAATGCAATTAGATAATTATTATGCTTTTTTTAGGGCTAAAATAGAATGAACTGCTATCGTTATAACTATCACAGTTCCACCTACAATTGTTTCGAAACTGGGCTGTTCCTTAATTACAAACCATACCCAAAGAGGACCAAAAATAGTTTCAAGTAGAAAGAAAAGATTGACCTCTGCGGCCGTAATATATCTTGGAGCTAGAGTAACTAAGACGAAAGGTATAGCAACACACATTACGCACATCAGAGGTATAATTATAATATCGTTATTTTCTAGTTTAAGATGATTTACAAATAATAAAGCAATTAATGTTACCATCAATTTTCCTAACATTGCAGAAGGCACCAAACTAATTTTTTTTGCTGATCTAATAATTACAGCCCCAACTGCTAGCCCAGTTGCACAGACTAATCCTAGGAAATTTCCTAGAAAATCTCCAGTATCTAAAGCATCATAAAAAATATAAACAACAGATAGAGTTGTTATTACTATAGCTATCCATGTTTTTTTATCAGGATTTTCCTTCAAAAAGAAAAAACTAATTATTGCTGAAAGCATAGGCGCTAAAGCAATCATAATCAGAGTATTTGCAACATTGGTATTTTCTATTGAAATTACAAAAACAATATTGGTTACTGTGAAAACGCATGCATAAAAAAAACCATGCCAACCATTGCTAATAATTTCTTTGAGAAGTTTTGTTTTATAAATAATTAAAAGTCCCGCAAAAACTACTAAGAATGGAATAAAACCTCTGTAAAAAATCAAATTCCATGAATTAAGGTTGGATAAGCGTATAAATAGTGAATCGGGAGTAATAAACATTATTGCAGTAAAAGCAATTAACATCCCCTTTTTTTGGTTACTATATGCCATAATTTTTTCTATTATTTTTAATTGACATTAATATAAACGAGTGGTTAAATTATAAATAGCGCCGATTTGAATCAGATTGCGGGCGCGTAAAAAATCCAGCTAAAGCGACATTTCTAGACCACCGCTTTAGCAGGTGGTTTTTTTTTGAACTTAATTCAATTAAAAACTAGGCATTTAACCGAATTGTGCGCCTGACATTAGTCGAAGCACTAAATACGGAGGGTAATAGACATGAACAATGATAAAGAAATGTCTAAAGATAAAAAGAGAAGTTTAATCGAAAGATTAAATTCAGGACCTGTGATTTGTGCAGAAGGTTTTCTTTTTGAAATAGAAAGAAGAGGTTACATGGCATCAGGAGAATTTGTGCCCATGGTTTCTTTAGAGCATCCAGAGGCTTTAGAGAATCTTCACAGGGATTTTCAACATGCTGGTTCAGATATAGTTCAGGCGTTTACTTATAATGGTCATCGTGAAAAAATGAAAGTTATTGGTAAAGAAGAACTGTTAGAACCGCTTAATAAAGCTGCACTAAAAATAGCAAAAAAAGTTGCAACCAGTCCTATTGGAAAAGAACCCAATTTAATGGCTGGAAATATTTCAAACTCAAATATTTGGAACAATAAAGATCCAAAAACACATTTTGAAGTTGAAAAAATGTTTTCAGAAATGGTTGGTTGGGCCACTGATGAAGGTGCAGATATTTTGATTGGAGAAACTTTTTATTATGCTGAAGAGGCTTATACAGCTTTGAAAGTAATGAAAAAAACTGGACTTCCTTCAGTTATCACAATTGCTCCCATGGGTGAAAATATTATGAGAGATGGTGTTTCAATTGTGGATACTTGTAAAGAATTGGAACAACTCGGAGGGGATGTAGTGGGAATGAATTGTTTTAGAGGACCAAATACAATGATGCCTTATATAAAAGAAATTAGAAAAGTTCTTAAATGTCATGTTGCAGCTTTACCTATTAACTTTAGGACAACTGAAGAACATCCTACTTTTTTTAATTTACCAGATAATAATGGATGTACTTGCAATACACCGCACAAAACTCCATTTCCTACAGCATTAGATCCAATGCAATGTAATAGGTATGAAATTGGAAAATTTGCAAAAGAAGCTTTTGATCTTGGTGTAAATTATTTAGGTGTGTGCTGCGGAGCAAACCCGATGCTAATTAGAGAAGTAGCAGAGGCTGTTGGATT
>CACLMO010000041.1 GCA_902608065.1 uncultured Pelagibacteraceae bacterium | reverse complement strand
AATGGCAAAAATTGTTAAATTCGACACAGAAGCAAGAACCAAAATGCTAAAAGGCGTAGATACTTTAGCAAATGCAGTTAAAGTAACTCTGGGTCCTAAAGGAAGAAATGTGGTATTGGATAAATCTTACGGTGCGCCACGAACAACTAAAGATGGTGTAACAGTAGCTAAAGAAATTGAACTTCAAGACAAATTTGAAAATATGGGAGCTCAAATGGTCAAGGAAGTTGCAAGTAAAACAAATGACGTAGCTGGAGATGGAACTACAACAGCTACTATTTTAGCTCAAGCTATAGTTAGAGAAGGAATTAAGTATGTTACCGCAGGAATGAATCCAATGGATGTTAAAAGAGGATTGGATAATGCTGTAGCACATGTGATTGAAAAATTAAAATCATCTTCAAAAAAAGTAAAAACTAATGATGAAGTTGCACAAGTAGGAACTATTTCTGCAAATGGAGAAAAAGAAATTGGAGATATGATTTCTAAAGCTATGCAAAAAGTTGGTAATGAAGGAGTAATTACTGTTGAAGAAGCAAAAGGTCTTGAAACAGAATTAGATGTTGTTGAAGGAATGCAGTTTGATAGAGGATATCTTTCTCCTTATTTCATTACAAATGCAGACAAGATGACAACGGAATTGGAAAATCCTCTAATTTTGTTACATGAAAAAAAATTAGCAAACTTACAAACGATGGTACCTCTATTGGAATCGGTAGTTCAAGCCGGAAGACCTTTGATGATAATTTCTGAAGATGTTGAAGGAGAAGCTTTAGCTACGTTAGTAGTAAATAAATTAAGAGGTGGATTAAAAGTTGTTGCTGTCAAAGCTCCTGGTTTTGGTGATAGAAGAAAAGCAATGCTGGAAGACATAGCAATATTAACTGGAGGCCAGGTAATTTCAGAAGATTTGGGAATAAAATTAGAAAACGTTAAAATAAACGGCCTTGGTTCGTGTAAAAAAGTTAAGATCGACAAAGATAATAGTACTATTGTTGCTGGAAGTGGAAAAAAATCAGATATTGAAGCTAGATGTAATCAAATAAGACAACAAATTGAAGAAACTACTTCTGATTATGATAAAGAAAAACTTCAAGAAAGATTAGCAAAGCTTGCTGGCGGAGTAGCTGTAATTAAAGTTGGAGGAGCTACAGAAGTAGAAGTTAAAGAAAGAAAAGATAGAGTTGAGGATGCGCTTAATGCAACTCGAGCAGCTGTTGAGGAAGGAGTTGTTGCTGGAGGTGGATGTGCTTTACTTTATGCTACGCAAGATTTAGATAAAGTTAAATCTAAAGGAGCAGATCAAAAAGCAGGAATAGATATTGTAAGAAAAGCTCTTGAAGCGCCAATAAGACAGATAATTACAAACGCTGGTGTAGACGGATCAGTAGTCGTTGGTAAACTCTTGGAAGGAAAGAAGCCAAACCAAGGTTATGATGCTCAGAATGAAGAATACTGTGATATGTTTTCAAAAGGAATTATAGATCCAACTAAAGTTGTTAGAACAGCTTTACAAGATGCTGCGTCAATTGCAGGACTATTAATTACAACAGAAGCGATGGTAGCTGATAAGCCAGAAGAAAAAGATTCTGCACCTGCTATGCCTCCTGGAGGAATGGGTGGTATGGGAGGAATGGGCGGTATGGGAATGTAATCCCATTCACTAGAAAAATTAGCGTCAATCAATGTTTATTTGATTGGGCAATGCGAATGTAATTACCATCAAGTCAATGAATTAAAAAAAGGTTGTAAAGTTGCGGCCTTTTTTTTTGAAATCAATAAACAAGCTTGGGAATTTAAAATACATCCATCCTTAAGAATCCTTAAGTTATTATCTTTTAAAGTTTTTCCTGTTGAAGTTATATCTGTAATAATTTCAGATGACCCAATGAACGGGTAGGTTTCTGTAGCACCAAGACTTGGCACAAGTTTATATTGGGTAATTCCTTTTGAAACTAGAAAACTATTAGTTAAATTTGGATACTTCGTAGCAACTCGTAACCTGGTATTTTTTTTATCTCTAAAATCAAAAGAAATTTCCTCTAAATCTGCTACTGTTTGAACATCTATCCAATCATCAGGAATAGCAACTACTACGTTAGCTACACCAAAATCTAGTTTTTTTTTAATTTCAATTTTTTTTTGAAGATTTATAGTCGATTCTTTCAATAAATCTAGACCAGATATTCCTACATCAATAGTTCCATCGCCAAGTCTTTGGATTATCTCTTTGGCATGTAAAAAAATAATTTTTGAATTAGGTAAATTTTCTATTTTAGCAAAATAATTTCTTTCACCCCCATTGGATGTTGGTTTTAAATTATTTTTCTCAAAAAAACTTATCGAGTCTTCTTTTAATCTACCCTTACTTGGTAAGCCTATGGTTATTAAATTTTTCATGTTTGTAAATTGTTTAAATTAATTGCAGCTCCAACTGCTGAAATATTTTTTTTTGATCCAAGACTTTTTA
>CACLMO010000040.1 GCA_902608065.1 uncultured Pelagibacteraceae bacterium | reverse complement strand
TGTAAGTAATTTTAAATACACAATTTGGATGTCCTGCAGCTGCAAATAAATATTCAAATCTGTTTAATGATTTATCTATTAAAATAGGTAGTTTTTTTACATGCGCTACGGGAGATACTCCTCCAATAGAAAAACCTGTGATCGTTTTTACTTCATCAGCATTTGCCATTGAAACGTTCTTTTTTTCTAAAATTTTTTTTAATTTATTTAAAGAGCATCTTCTATCTCCAGATACTAAACAAATTAAAAAATCCTCATTGGCCTTAAACAACAAACTTTTAACAATAGCACCAACTTCACATTTTAATGAATCTGCAGCATCTTTAGCCGTTCTAGCTGTAGAATCTAAAACTATAATTTGAAAATTAGGATCAAATTTCTTTATTACATCCTGCACTCTTTTTACCGACTCTTTATTCAACAGATTATCCATTTTTTAATCTTTTAAGTCCAGAAGGTATGCCTTTAACTATATCTTCTGCTATTAATCCTTTATCATAATTTTTAGCAATATCTCCATGTAGCCATGTTGCTGTACAGCCAGCTAGGAAAGGGTTCATTTTTTTTTTACCAACTAAACTAACAATTATACCACTTAAAACATCTCCAGATCCAATTACAGCCAATTCTGATGATGAGTGTTTGTTAATTACTATTTTTTTATCATGAGAAACAATGATTGTGTTTGGTCCTTTTAATATCATGTTTGTTTTGATTAATTTCATTGCCGCTTTTACTTTCTCAATGCTGTTTAATTTTTTTTCAATTTTTGGGAATATTTTGTGAAATTCTCCCAAATGTGGTGTGATTATTTTATATTTATCAAGTAAAGAGTAAAGTGTCTTTAAGTCACCTTTAAAACAAGTTAAAGCATCTGCATCCAACACTGTATATTTAACTTTTTTAAGTATTAGTTTTGTTATTTCCTTAATTTTTTTATTTGTGCCTGCCCCAGGCCCTATAAGCATAGAGGTTATTTTTTCTTTATTGAGAAATTTTTCTAATTCATAAATATCATTTATTTCAGTTTTTAAAACAGATGGAAATTTTACAGAGTATATTGATAAAGTGTCTCTTGAGCATGTAATTTTGACTGAACCAGTGCCAGTTCTTAAAGCAGCTTGTGCAGATAAAATGGTAGCTCCTGTAAACTCTTTTTGACCCCCATAAATAATAACTCTTCCTCTGCTATACTTATTACCCAATAATCTTTTCCATGGAAATTTATCAATCCATAAATTTGGTGAATTTTCTGTTGTTTGGTACCCATGTCTGTAATGCATAACTGTCATATAATAAAATCAGTCCTATTTAATCATTTAGATTGGTAAAGATACAACCATAAAGTTTAAAGATTAGTTACACGTGAAATTTCGATAGAAAGAAGGAATGAATGAGCGCAAATAAAGTTATTAAATTGATGAAAGAAAAGGAAATTGAATATGTAGATCTAAGATTCACAGATCCTAGAGGTAAACTTCAACATTTAACAATGGACGGAACTATGATTGATGAAGAAATGTTAAATGAAGGAGTATTCTTTGATGGATCTTCAATAGCTGGTTGGAAGGCTATAAATGAATCCGACATGATATTAAAACCAGATCTTAATAGACAAGTTATAGATCCTTTTACTTCACATAATACGCTTATTTTATTTTGTGATGTTCTAGATGCTGTAAAAAAAAATCCGTATGAAAGAGATCCTAGAAGTATAGCAAAAAAAGCTGAGGAATATTTGAAAAAAACAGGTATTGGAGATAAGGCATATTTTGGACCTGAGGCAGAATTCTTTGTATTTGATGATGTTAAATTTAAAAATGACATGAATGAAACTGGTTTTAAAATAGATAGTTCTGAAGGACCTTATAATACTGGAAAAGATTACGAAAACGGAAATATGGGTCATAGACCCGGAATCAAAGGTGGTTATTTTCCAGTTCCTCCCGTGGATAGTGCTCAAGATATGAGAGGAGAGTTTTTAAAAGCCTTGAGAGAAATGGGAATTAAAGTTGAAAAACATCACCATGAAGTAGCGCCAAGTCAACATGAGCTAGGTATGTATTTTGGAACTTTGACTGATCAAGCTGATAACATGCAGCTTTATAAATATGGCGTCCAAATGGTAGCTCATTCATTTGGAAAAACAGCAACATTTATGCCTAAACCAGTCAAAGGAGATAATGGTTCAGGTATGCATACACATCAATCTTTATGGAAAGGAAGTACTGCATTATTTTCAGGAAATAAGTATGCTGGATTATCTGATACAGCTTTACATTATATAGGTGGAATTTTAAAACATGCAAAAGCAATAAATGCTTTTTCTAATTCAACTACTAACAGCTATAAAAGATTAATACCTGGTTTTGAAGCACCTGTATTACTGTGTTACTCAGCTAGAAATAGATCAGCATCATGTAGAATACCAATAACTCTAAGCAAAAAATCAGCAAGATGTGAAATAAGATTTCCTGAT
>CACLMO010000039.1 GCA_902608065.1 uncultured Pelagibacteraceae bacterium | reverse complement strand
AAAAGCATTTACAACATCTTTTAAATCTTTTTTGGTATTTCCTGGGTGCATTAAATCAATAAAGAAAAGTTCGTTGTTATACATTTGTTCAGTTACTGGAAATAGTTTGGGATTATAACTTACATTTCCTTCGTAATACTTTCTTTCCCACACACCACCTTTTGAAGCATAAGCTATTTTCTTTTGAAAAATTGGAAGTCTATATAAAGGTTGATAATATCCTGAGATTATTCTGACTCCTTCAGTTTCTCTGCCAGCGGTTGGTGACAATTCTTTTTTAACAGCATCTATAAATTTATTTCTTTTAATTTTTGCTATACTAGAATTAAACTTAAAAGGTAGTATATAATAAGAATGGGTACAATTTTTTCTTATCTTCGCTGGTTTTATTGCTGGAATTTTTTTTAATTCCTTTGATAAATAATTGCAATTTTTTTGCCTAATTTTTACAAGTTTTTTAAGTTTTTTTAACTGACATCTTGTTATAGCCGCTTCAATCTCAGTCATCCTAAAATTGAAACCAATCATATTTTGAATATTTTTTGTTTTCTTACTTTCAACAACACACTCTCCATGATTTCTAATCATGCAAACTCTTTCGGCTAAATCATCGTTATCTGTTACAACTATACCGCCCTCACCACACTGAATATGCTTGTGTCTATTAAGGGAAAAAATTCCTATATCACCAAGAGTGCCAGATAATTTTTTTGAATTAAACGAATAGGGTGCTTGAGCTGCGTCTTCTATAACAATTAAATTATTTTTTTTTGCAATAGAATTTATTTTTTTAAAGTCATATGTTTGTCCAAAAATATCGACTATTAAAATAGCTTTAGTTCTTTTTGTAATTTTTTCTTCAATAGAATTAGGATCTAAACAAAAATATTCATTTTCTATGTCAGCAAAAACAGGTACAGCATTGTATATTACGGGGGCTATAGCCGAAGCGGACATAGTATATGGAGAAACTATCACTTCATCACCCGGTCCAACACCTGCCGCACCAATTGCTGCATAAAGACCTGAGGTCGCAGAATTTAGAGCGATAGCATGCTTTTTTTTGAAAAATTTTGCCCACTCTTTTTCCAAATTTTGAATTTCCTTTCCACCATAAAAATTTGGGTTATTTTTAGCTGCAAATTGAGAGAGAACTCCACTTTTAATTACTCTGTTCACTGCTCGTTGTTCTTCTAATCCAATTACCTTGTATGGTGGAAACAATTTTTTTCTAATTGGTCTACCACCATTTATTGCTAAACTTTTGATTAAATTTTTCATTTTTATAATATATCTTGTATCAAATCTGATATTAGAATTGATGCTTCAGAATGTCCCTTCAATTCTTCCTTGTTTTTACCCATTAGTTCATTAGTATTTTTATTAGATTGGATTTCTTCAAACCAAGATACTACCTTGTCATCAAACTCATCTGACTTAGATACAAATTTCAAGTTTTCTTTTTTTTTTAAATATAGGTAATCCGAATCAACAAGACCCGGTTGTAAACTAATTACATTTTTACCGATCAACCAAGACTCGTACAATAAGATAGATGCCATTCCTGACACTCCATCTGATGCCATTATAGATTGTCTACTTGTACAATTTTTATTCATTTTGCTAAAACTTAAATTTACACAATTTTTTTTAAACTGTTCTAATAATTTAATTGGATCTTCTGATGGATGAGGTAAAATTCCTAAATGTATTTTATCTGAAAATTTTTCTAAACTTTTACATAACATTGGAATAATAATATTTTCATGATAGCCCCTGTTAAACCCATGATCTTTTTCTACATTCTCAGAAACAAAGATTATAAGTTTTTTTTTTTCATCTATTTTATTCTTTAAATATACCTCTTTTGTATTTTTTTCAGACCAATTATTAAAATCATTTGCTAATTCACCTAAAGCAGGTTGACCAGTAACTTTAAGAATTTCCTTCGGAATACCTTCTTTTATTGCGTGCTCTAAAGCATCTTGGTCTTGTAAGGCATAAATTTTAGGAAGAAACAGTTCTTTATTATCATGGTTTAATCTTTTTTTAATTCTTAGAGCGCTATCTAAAAGGTAAAAAACTGGAATATTATTACTTTTTGCATCTCTAGCAAACGATATAGGTAAAATATCTTTTTTTGATGGGGTAAAAAAAAATAACCCGATTGAATCTTTTTTAAGATATTTTGTCACTTTTATTTTTTCATTTGAAATTATTTTTAAATTTGGAGAATCTTTTTCTATAATATCTAAATTTTTTTCTAACCATCCGTGTTTAATTAATGTTACTTTTATTTTTCTATTTAATAGCTCAGTAATAACTGGCACCATAGCTCTAGCTCCACCTACATCTCCGCTAATCATTAACACTTCTTTCACTTTTATTATTTTCCCAGATTTATTATTTTTTTTATTGATTTGTTAATATTATCCTTAAAAACAAAACCACTATTAATAAATTTTTTAGAACTTATATTGCAAGGGGTTTGGTTTGGTATGTTCTTATTTATAAATTTTACTTTTATTTTAGGTCTTTGATTTTTAATCAATTTTATTATTTGAAAAAAACTCTGATTAATTCCAGAGACATTATACGTTTCACCTTTGAAAAGATTTTTTTTTAAAGAGTATTTTATTGCTCTTACTGCATCATTTATACTCAAATATGATTTTTTATTGTAAAAATTTTTTTT
>CACLMO010000038.1 GCA_902608065.1 uncultured Pelagibacteraceae bacterium | reverse complement strand
TTCAGGAACAAGTTCATCATTTTTTCCATACACAATTAATCCAGAAATTGGACATGGAGCTAGAAATGTAAAATCATAAACATTTGGTTGTGGTGAAATTGCAATAAATTTATTTACCTCTGGTCTTCTCATAATTAATTGCATGCAAATTAATGCTCCAAATGAAAATCCTGAAACCCAACACTGACTATAACCTGGATTCTCTTTTTCAATCCAGTCCAATGCTGCGGCAGCATCAGAAAGTTCACCTTGGCCATTGTCAAAAACACCATCACTTTTTTCCACTCCTCTAAAATTTATTCGAATTACAGAAAATCCATTTTTGTAAAAGTTATTAAAAGTTTCTAATACAATTTTGTTATTCATAGTCCCCCCATATTGAGGATGAGGCTGAAGAACCACCGCTATAGGTGATCCTTGTTGTTTGTTTTTTAAATACTTGGCTTGAATTTTTCCGCTTGGACCTGGAATGAAAATTTCTTTATTTCCACTTTTCATAAATTATTTAGTAATGATAATTATTTTCAAAAAGAATTGTTTTATATCACGTTTATAGGGTGACAATTTTAATTATTTTCTATTCTTGACTAATTTAGTAGGAATATATAAATAAACCAAGTAAAATAGTGCAAAAAAAGAGATTTATATCATGAGATTGAACTCAAAAGGCAGATACGCCGTGATGGCAATGGCAGACTTAGCAAAAAATAGTGGTAAGCAACCAACTAGCTTAACAGAGATTTCTTTGAGACAAGGTATATCATTATCATTTTTAGAACAAATTTTTTTGAAGTTAAAAAAAAATAACTTAGTCCAAAGCTCTAGAGGTCCTTTTGGTGGTTATTTATTAACAAAATCACCTGATGAAATAAAATTATCAACTATTATTAAAGCTGTAGATGAAAATGTAAAAACTCTTGGGTGTAAAAAAGAGTCCAAAAAAGGATGCAATGGAAAGTTAGTCAAATGTATTACTCACAATTTATGGGATGATTTAGAAAATCACATAAATAATTTTTTTGAAAGAAATACATTAGAAGATATACTTTTTAAAACATATAAAAATCAACACAAAGAATTAAATCAATGAAATATCAAGAATTAGAAAAGTCAAAAGAATACAAATACGGTTTTACAACTGACATAGAAAATATAAGAGCTCCAAAAGGTCTAAATGAAGAAGTTATTAAATTTATTTCTAATATAAAAAAAGAACCTAGTTGGATGTTGGAATGGAGACTTAAAGCTTTTAACAGGCTAAAAAAAATGAAAGAGCCAGATTGGCAAAAACCAAAATATCCTAAAATAAATTATCAAGATTTATATTACTATTCTGCGCCAAAAACCTCCAAAGACAAACCAAAAAGTCTTGATGAAGTTGATCCAAAACTATTAGAAACTTATGCAAAACTAGGCATTCCTTTAAAAGAACAAGAAAGGCTTAGTGGAGTTGCGATAGATGCAGTATTTGATTCAGTGTCAGTGGCAACTACTTTTAAAGATAAATTAATAGAAAAAGGAATTATTTTTTGTCCAATATCAGAAGCTATTCAAAAACATCCAGAGCTAGTAAAAAAATACCTAGGTTCAGTAATTCCAATCACAGATCATTATTTTGCAACACTAAATTCAGCTGTATTTACTGATGGTTCATTCGTTTACATTCCTGAAGGAGTAAGATGTCCAATGGAACTTTCAACTTATTTCAGAATTAACGCTTCCGAAACAGGACAATTTGAACGAACACTTATTATTGCTGATAAAGGAAGTTACGTTAGTTATTTGGAGGGTTGCACGGCCCCAATGAGAGATGAAAATCAACTTCATGCTGCTAACGTTGAATTAATAGCATTAGATGACGCAGAGATAAAATATTCTACTGTTCAAAATTGGTATCCTGGAGACAAAGACGGAAAAGGTGGCATATATAATTTTGTTACAAAAAGAGGAGCATGTAGAGGAAAAAATTCTAAAATTTCTTGGACGCAAGTGGAGACTGGTTCAGCTATCACATGGAAATACCCTAGTTGTATTTTACAAGGTGATAATTCTGTAGGTGAGTTTTATTCTATTGCTATAACTAACAATCATCAAAAAGCAGATACAGGTACCAAAATGATACATCTGGGGAAAAATACAAAAAGTAAAATTATATCTAAAGGAATTTCAGCTGGGTATGCAGATAATACATATAGAGGTTTGGTTGATATTAATAGAAAAGCAACAAATGCAAGAAACTATACTCAGTGTGACTCACTATTAATGGGTAATAAATGTGGAGCTCACACAATACCATATATAAAAAACAAAAACTGTTCCTCAATAGTGGAACATGAGGCCACTACTTCTAAAATAAATGAAGAACAATTATTTTACTGCAATCAAAGAGGTTTAAATCAAGAAGAGGCCGTGGGTTTAATAGTCAACGGTTTTTGCAAGGAGGTACTACAACAATTACCAATGGAATTTGCTGTTGAGGCGCAAAAGTTGGTAGGAATTAGTCTAGAAGGAAGTGTTGGGTAATGATAAGCAGATTTCATTTAGCAATACCCGCGGGAGATTTAGATATAGCATTAAATTTTTATTGTGATGTCCTAGGCTGTGATAGAGGTAAAGCTGAATTCAAATATCCAGACGCATGGGCAGACATTAATTTTTGGGGAAATGAACTGACATTACATGCTACAGACCCTAAAAATAAAAGAAATGGGGAAAGACATAATGTAGATATGGGTAACGTATCGGTACCTCATTTTGGTGTGCATTTAGATCAGGAAAAGTTCAATAAATTAAAGGAAAGACTAATTCAAAAAAAAATCAGATTTATTGACCCTCCTTATGTGAGGTTTAAAGGTGAAGAAAAGGAGCAGGAAACTATGTTTATTGAAGATCCTAACGGCAATTGTATGGAAATCAAAACAATGAAAAGTCCAAATGCTCTATTTAAGAAATAAATATGATTATTGATAATAAACTTACAGAGTATAAAAATAATATTGAGTCACTTCAGG
>CACLMO010000037.1 GCA_902608065.1 uncultured Pelagibacteraceae bacterium | reverse complement strand
AACATACTGCCCAAGATTTACATAGTGTTGCCAAACTAGTAATTGGCCTGTAATAAAAGCAAAAGTTAAGAAACCTACTAAAAGTAAATAATTTTTAGCTTTTTCGAATTCATTTTTATCAGATAAAACTTTTGCTTTATGAAAAACAAAACTGGTAAAAATTAGAATTACAGTATTGATCCAAAGTAACCATGGTTCAGATAAACTTCTCCAGTCGTGAACTAACATTCTGTCTGAATATGAGACAACGAATAAAGAAAAAATAACTGTACTAACAACCATAATAGTTCTAACGCCCAATTTAGCTTTACTTAAATCTAGCGTCTTGCCATCGTGTTGGTTATCAATTGCTGCCTGAGATGCTTCCCAAGGTTTTTGAGATAATAGCTTAAAAATATTTAACTCTTTTTTGCTCACGTTTGTTCAGCCTTTGCTGTTGGAACTTGACTAGGAGGTACATCTTGAGGAATAAACTCTTTATCAGACCCTGGTACACTAAAATCATATGGCCAACGGTACACAACTGGTAATTCTTTGCCGAAATTTCCGTGCGTCGGTGGATAGTCCGGAGTATGCCATTCTAAAGAATTTGCTTTCCAAGGATTTCTTTCAGATTTTTCACCCTTATACCAACTTGTAAAAATATTGTATAAAAATAAAAATTGAGTAAAACCTACAATTAAAGCCGCTACTGTAATAAACTGATTTAAACCTACTCCCGAAGTCATATAAGGACTATCATACATTTCAAAATATCTACGCGGTACACCAATAAAGCCTAGGTAATGCATAGGAAAATATATTGCGTAAGCACCGACAAAAGTTACCCAGAAATGAATTTTACCTAGAGCTTGATTTAGATGTCGTCCAGTAATAAGTGGATACCAGTGATAAATTGCACCAAATACTACCATTAGCGGTGCTATTCCCATTACCATATGAAAGTGAGCTACAACAAAATAAGTATCTGAAAGTGGAACATCAATAATAACATTTCCTAAAAACAATCCTGTAATTCCACCATTAACAAAAGTTACTATAAAACCTAAAGAAAATAACATTGGAATAGTAAGATGGATATTTCCTCTCCAAAGAGTTAGTACCCAATTATAAACTTTAATTGCTGTGGGGACTGCAATAATTAATGTGGTTGTCGCAAAAAAGAAACCAAACCATGGGTTCATTCCACTAACATACATATGGTGCGCCCAAACAACAAAACTAAGAGCTCCAATAATTACTATGGCCCAAACCATCATTCTGTAACCAAAAACATTTTTCCTTGCATGAACTGAAATTAAATCAGATACGATTCCAAATGCAGGTAGAGCTACTATATAAACTTCTGGATGACCAAAAAACCAGAATAGGTGCTGAAACAAAATGGGACTTCCGCCTGCATAATCTAATTTTTCTCCCATTGTAAAAATTTCTGGCATAAAGAAACTTGTTCCTAATAAATTATCAAGCGTCATCATTATGCACGCTACAAAAAGTGCGGGAAAAGCTAAAAGTGCAAGAACTGTAGCCGTGAATATACCCCAAATAGTTAATGGCATACGCATTAAAGTCATACCACGAGTTCTAGACTGAAGTATTGTTATAACGTAATTTAATCCACCCATTGTAAAACCAATAACGAACAATGATAAAGAGACTAACATAAGCACTATTCCCATTTCAGATCCTGGTGTTCCAGGTAATATTGCTTGCGGAGGATATAAGGTCCAACCTGCCCCCGTGGGTCCTCCTGGTACAAAGAAACTTGAAATTAAAACTAAAACTGCAACAAGAAACATCCAGTAACTAACCATATTTACATATGGAAAAACCATGTCTCGAGCGCCTACCATAAGTGGAATAAGATAATTACCAAAACCGCCTAAAAACAATGCAGTAAGAAGATAAATAACCATGATCATGCCATGCATCGTTACTGACTGATAATATGTTGCTGGACCAAGAAAAGAAAAAGTTTCAGGAAATCCTAATTGTAATCTCATGCCCCATGACAAAATTAATCCTATCATACCAATTGCTGTTGCCGTCAAAGCGTACTGAATACCTATTACTTTTGCATCCTGGCAAAAAACCCATTTAGTCCAAAAACTTTTAGCATGATATAATTCTTGATCTGGAGCTTCTTGTGCTGGAATTTTTTCAGCAGGAGGAGCATAACTACCCGAAGAAGAATCTGCTGCTTTGGTCTCTAATTTATTGTTCGTATATTCATCTGTCATTTTTTTCCTTATTTTTCTGCAATTAATAAATTTTTATTTAATTCTTTTTTTGCTAGCATTTTTTCAAAACTAATTTGTTTAGCTAGCCAGTCTGAATAATCTTGTTCTTCATCTACTTTTACAAATCCTCGCATTGCATAATGTCCTGTGCCACAATATTCTGCGCAAAGAATTTCATATTCCCCTTTTTTTTCGGGCGTAAACCAATAGTAAGTTATTATTCCAGGAAGAGTATCCATCTTTGCACGAAATTGTGGTATGTAAAAGTTGTGAAGGACATCTAAAGAACGAAGTTCGATTTTTACTGGTTGATTTATTTTTAAATGCAGATCAGCATCCATAACTAAAATATCATCTTTGCTGTTTGGATCGTTTGAGTCTAAACCATAAGGATTATCATCATTAATTAATCCAACGCTTGTTTTACCTAAAATTCCATCATCTCCAGGTAATCTATAATTCCAACCCCACTGGTAAGCGACCACCTCTATTTTAAATGCATTTTCTGGAACTGTAATATACTTGTTCCAAACTACTAATCCGGGAGCTAACAAAGCTATTACTCCAAGAGCTGTTAACCAAGTTAATCTGAACTCCAATTTTTTATCTTCTGGTTTGTATTCTGCTTTTCTATCTGGTCTATAACGGTATGCCCAAACGCAGTAAGCCATAAATAAACACACTGCAACAAAAACTGCCCCGGTTACCCAGAATGTCAAAATAATAGTATCGTCAATATTCCCCCAATTAGATGCAACTGGTGTCCACCACCATGGACTCCAAAAATGAAATACAATGGATGCTACGATGATTAATGCGAATATAATTGCTACAAACACTTATTATTTCTCCTAAAATCTTTAAGTCTATTT
>CACLMO010000036.1 GCA_902608065.1 uncultured Pelagibacteraceae bacterium | reverse complement strand
TTTCCACCAAAATTGGGTCTTTCGTCGACTAAGAGTACTTTTTTTCCAGCATTTAAAGCTGTTTTTGCCGCTATTAATCCGGCTGGCCCAGCGCCAACAATAAGAACTTCACAATGATAATAACAATGATCGTATATATCAGGATCTTTTTTTGTAGGAGATTTCCCCAAACCAGCTGCTTTTCTAATAAAATATTCATATACATTTTCCCATAGATTTGCTGGCCACATAAAAGTCTTGTAATAAAAACCGGCTGGAATAATAGGTGAGAATAAATTATTAATTGATCCTAAATCAAAATTTACTGAAGGCCAAGAATTCTGACTTGTTGCATTTAAACCTTCATAAATTTCAATTTGCGTAGCTCGCAAATTTGGATCGGTTTTACCTTTATCTTTAATGATTTGAACTAAAGCATTAGGTTCTTCAACCCCAGATGTTAATACTCCTCTTGGCCTATGATATTTAAAACTTCTTCCAACTAAATGTATACCATTTGCTAGCAGAGCTGATGCCAAAGTATCACCTTTGTAACCATAAAGAGTTTTTCCATTAAATTTAAAAGAAATACTTTCGCTTCTATTAATTTGTCCACCAGAAGATAATCTATATTCGTTTGTCATTATTTACTGGGCTTTTCTCCAATTTTATAAACTGAATGAATTTTATCGTTTGATGTATCTCTGGCAGCATTGAACCAACGTCTGCATCCATGAGAATGATTCCATCTTTCATATTGAAGTCCTTTTATATTTTTTCTCATAAATAAATATTCAGCCCATTGATCATCACTTAACTCTGTTGGTTGTTTGGGCCTTATTAAATGAGCTTCACCACCATAGCTGAATTCACTATGATCTCTTTCTCCGCAATATGGACATTTAATTAAAAACATATTAATGAGCTACCGCTGCAGCACCATGTTCATCAACAAGATCTCCACTTACAAATCTGTTGATGTTAAATGCTGCATTTAAAGTGTGTGGTTCATCTTTTGCTATTGTATACGCAAATAAATGTCCTGATCCAGGTGTAGCTTTAAAACCTCCAGTTCCCCAACCACAGTTAAAGTAAAGTCCTTTAACAGAGGTTTTACTTATTATGGGACTTGCATCTGGGCATATATCTACAACGCCTCCCCATTGTCTTAGCATTCTAAGTCTACTAAAAATTGGATAAAGTTCTAAAATAGCTTTTAACGTACCTTCAATAATTTCATGCGTACCTTTTTGTGTATACGAGATATAAGAGTCTGTTCCTGCTCCTATAACAAGTTCACCTTTATCAGATTGACTCACGTAAGCGTGAACAGCGTTGGACATAACGACAGTATCAATAATAGGTTTGATTGGTTCTGAAACTAAAGCTTGCAAAGGTTTACTTTCAAGGGGAAGTCTTAGACCAGCCATGTTTGCAATTACACTTGAATGACCTGCTGCAACAACTCCAACTTTTTGAGTTTTAATAAAACCTTTTGTTGTTTCTATTCCTTCAATAGAATCACCGCTTCTTTTTATTCCTTTTACTTCGCAATTTTGAATTATATCAACTCCCATAGCATCCGCACCTCTAGCATAACCCCAAGCAACAGCATCGTGCCTAGCGGTGCCAGCTCTTCTTTGCAAAGTACTACCCATTACAGGATAACGAATATTAGGAGAACAATTTATAATAGGGCAGAATTTTTTTACTTGATCTACATCTAACCACTCGCAATCTATACCGTTAAGTCTATTCGCATGAGTTCTTCTTTTTAATTCTCTTACATCATGTTGATTGTGAGCCAAATTCATAACACCTCTTTGACTAAACATGACATTATAATTAAGTTCTTGAGATAAATTTTCCCAAAATTTTAAAGCATGATCATAAAGTCCCGCACTGGCATCCCATAGATAATTTGATCTTATTATGGTTGTATTTCTTCCAGTGTTACCTCCACCAATCCATCCTTTTTCTACTACGGCTATATTCTTTAAATTATGCTCTTTTGCTAAATAATATGCAGTAGCTAACCCATGTCCTCCACCACCAACAATAATTGCATCATATTCTTTTTTAGGCTCAGGATCTCTCCATGCTCTTTGCCAATTTTCATGATAACTTAAAGAGTGTTTAATAAGAGCAAATATTGAATATTTTTTCTTCATTATAATAAATTATATCAATTACTTATTTTTTCTCTAGATAAATCAAGCAAATAAATAGCCACAGCTATCCAAATTATTATGAATCCGATTAATTTATTTAAGTCAAAATATTCATTGTAATAAAATGTACCCAGCAAAAACTGACAGGTAGGAGTTATAAAGAAAACCATACCTGATGTTCCTAAGCCAGCTAAATCTACTCCCTTTAAAAATAGAAAAAGAGGAATTACCGTCATGGGTCCAGCTAAAAATAACCAAAATGCGATTTTTGGATTATCAAGTGAAAAATAGTAATTTCCATCAATAGTGATTAAATAAAAAATGAGTAATGCTAACGGTGTTATATATAAACTTTCTATTAATAAACCAACGTCTGACTCGACGCTTATTTTTTTTCTTAACAGAGAATAAATGCTCCATGTTAAAGCAACAATTAACCCTACCCAGGGAACTGAAGCAAAATTAAGCAGTAAATATCCTACCGAAATAGCCACAAGTAAAACAGATAATATTTTTTGTTTGTTGTAAGGTTCCTTTAAAAAGAGAATCCCAAAAAAGACACTTAGTATTGGCATTATGAAATAACCAAAACTAGCATCAATAATTTTGTTAGTAACAACTGCGTATATCCAAGTTGACCAATTAGTAAAAATTAAAATCCCAGTTATTAAAAGATAAAACATTTCCTTTTTTCTTTTAATAATTTTAAAAAAACTATTCCATTTAGAAAATAATGAAGTCGTAATAATTAAAGAGAAGGCTGTCCAAATAGTTCTATGCACTACTAATTCAATAGGTCCAGCAAAAGATGAAGATTTAAAATAGATTACCCCGATGGTTCCCCACCATAATGAGCCACTAGCACCATATAAAATCCCCTGGAAAGTATTTTTCCTCATAAATTATTGCTATCATTAAATTGAAATCGAACTAAAATAAAGGTAAATAGATCATTAGGAGAGGTGGGTGAGTGGTTTAAACCAGTCGTTTGCTAAATGACCGTACGTGGAAACATGTACCGAGAGTTCGAATCTCTCCCTCTCCGCCAGTTTAGTAGTGAGGCTTATCTTCAAAGAAATTGTAAATTTTTAC
>CACLMO010000035.1 GCA_902608065.1 uncultured Pelagibacteraceae bacterium | reverse complement strand
ATAACAAATGAAACAGTCGGTGATTTAATTAAAAAACTTTCTGAAGGTGAAAAGAAGTCTATATTAAAAGTTAAAAAATATTGATATAATAGATTGATGCTAAATCAAGAAGATTTAATTAAAAAGGTAAAAACTTATAATAAATTTTTTAATCCTGAGACTCTGTCAAAAGCGTACACTTTTGCGTTAAAGGCCCACAAGAATCAAAAAAGAGCTTCAGGAGATCCTTATTTAATACATCCCGTTGCTGTTGCTGATATTTTGACAGACCTTAAGCTAGATAGCGCTACAATAGCTACTGGTTTATTGCATGACACTATAGAAGATACTAAAGCTACATATAATTCTGTTAAAACTGAATTTGGAAAAGAAGTAGCTGATTTAGTTGACGGAGTTACTAAAATTTCTCAATTAGAAGGCAAAGTTTCAGAAAGTTCAAAAGCTGAAAACTTTAGAAAATTAATTTTAGCTACTTCGAAAGATATAAGAGTTTTATTGGTAAAATTAGCTGACAGACTTCATAATATGAGAACATTACAATCAATCTCGGATAATTCACGAAGACAAAGAATAGCAAAAGAAACTATGGAAATATATGCCCCTTTATCTAATAGAATGGGCATGAACAGAATTAGAGATGAGTTAGAAGATTTATCGTTCAAACAACTTAACCCAAATCCAAGAGACTTAATTGTTAAAAGATTATCTTTAAGTAAAGTGACTAGAGATAATAATTTTAATGAAATATCAAAAACTTTTGAAAAACTTTTGATTGAAAATAATATTAAAGCTAAAATTATTGGAAGAGAAAAAACTCCTTTTTCAATTTGGAGAAAAATGCAATTCAAAAGAGTTTCTTTAGAACAACTTACTGATGTAATTGGTTTTAGAATTATAGTTGATAATATTAAAACTTGTTATCAAGTCCTCGGAATTTTTCATAGTAAATGGTCAATGATCCCCGGAAGATTCAAGGATTATATATCTACACCAAAAATTAATAATTATAAGTCTTTACATACTGCAATAATTGGTCCTAAAAAAGAGAGAGTAGAAATACAAATTAGAACAAATCAAATGCATGAATTTGCTGAAAGAGGTATAGCATCTCATTGGTTATATAAATCTTCAGAAAAATTAAGTCATTTATCATTAAAGGAATATGATTGGTTAAGAGATTTAGTTGAAATTATCGAGAAAGGAACAAGCCCAGAAGATTTTTTAGAATATACAAAACTTCAAATGTTTCAGGATAACGTTTTTTGCTTTACCCCAAACGGTGAAGTAATAAAATTACCTAGAGATGCTACCCCTATAGACTTTGCTTATGCAGTACACACAAAAATTGGAAACAGCACAATAGGTTGTGAAATAAATGGCAATAATTTACCCCTTCAGAGCATTTTAAAAAATGGTGACTTGGTAAAAATTATCGTTTCTAAAAATGTTTCTCCATCACTACATTGGCTTTCAATAACTAAAACTGGTAAAGCAAGAGCTGCTATAAGAAGATATTGGCAATATAAGACAAAAGATAAACAAAAAAATGAAAAAAAATATATCACGGGATTATGTATACAAATACCACATGAACCTGGAAAATTAGGTGAAGTTAGTAGTTTAATAGGAATTCACGGTTGTAATATTATTAATATGGAAATAGTTCAAAAAAAGAAAGAGTACTTGGAGTTTATTTTTGATATGCATGTTAAAGATCTAAAAAAATATACGAATCTAATTAGTGAATTAAAGTTAAAACAGTACGTTTTTAAAATAATAAGACATAGGAAAAAAGATGCTCTCTTACAGCGAATCTTTAAAAATTTTAAAAGAAACTGACGCTTTGATCGAGGGTCATTTTATTTTGTCTTCTGGATTACGTAGTAAACAATATATTCAGTGCGCTAAATTATTAAGTTATCCAAGTAAGGCAGAAATTATATGTTCTTCATTAGTAAAAAAAATAACTAAATCCTTTAATAAAATTGATCTTATTTTAGCACCTGCTATTGGAGGAATTGTAGTTGGTTATGAAATTGGAAGACAATTAAATTTAACAACTATTTTTTCAGAAAGAGTTAATGGTGTATCTACCTTAAGAAGAGGCTTTACTATTCCCAAGAATTCTAATGTTTTAATTGTTGAAGACGTTATTACTACTGGAAAATCAGCTTTAGAATGTTCAAAAATTGTTACATCGCAAAAAGCTAAGCTTATTGGTTATGCTTGTATTATAGACAGATCAGATGCAAATTTATTGATAAAAAAAGAAATTATTTCCCAAATAAAATTAAATATAGCTACTTATAAAGATAATGAATTGCCTGAAGATATGAAAAATATCACTCCTGTAAAACCTGGTAGTAGAATTTAGGCTAATGAAAAAAAGACTTGGTGTAAATATTGATCATATAGCAACCATAAGAAATGCTCGTGGAGAAGTTTATCCTGATCCATCCTTAGCAGCTTTATTTGCTGAACAATCTGGAGCAGACTCTATTACGATACATCTTAGAGAGGATAGGAGGCATATAAGAGATTATGATTTAAGAAAAATTAAAAAAAAAATTAAAATTCCATTAAATTTAGAAATGGCACCCACAAATGAGATGCTAAGAATTGCTATTAAGAATAAACCAAACTATGTCTGTATAGTCCCTGAAAAAAGAATAGAGGTTACTACAGAAGGTGGATTAAATTTAAAAAAGAAAAGAAAAATTTTAAGTAAAATGATAAAAACATTAAAAAAAAATAATATAAGAGTAAGTTTATTTATTGAACCTAAAATTTCTGACGTCAAACTTGCGAGCCAACTTGGTGCAAATTGTGTAGAACTACATACAGGAAAATTTTGCAATATATTTAATAGAGGTAGAAATTTTAAAAATTCATTAATGCAGTTAAATAATTCAGCCTATTATGCTACAACAATTGGACTAGATGTACATGCTGGCCATGGTCTTACTTACGCTTCCGCAAAAAAAATGTCTAAAATTAAAAGTATTTCTGAGTTTAATATTGGACACTTTATTATCTCAGAATCACTTTTTTTTGGATTAAAAAAAACAATCTTTAAAATGAAAAAAATTATAAATAAATAAAATGAAAATTTTTGGCATTGGTACCGACATAGTAAATATTAAAAGAATGAAAAAGTCTCTCAATAGACATGGTAATAAATTTAAAAAAAAGATTTTTTCACAAAAAGAAATTAATTACTGTGAAAAAAAAAAAAATCCGATATCATTTTATGCTAAGAGATTTGCAGCTAAAGAGGCTTTAAGTAAAGCATTAGGTGAGGGAATAACAAAAAATATCAGTTTGAAAAATATTGAAATAACTAAT
>CACLMO010000034.1 GCA_902608065.1 uncultured Pelagibacteraceae bacterium | reverse complement strand
GTTTTCTTTATCCTCTTTGTCTGGGGCTGATGTTTTTTCTTTCTTCGTTTCTTTTTCACTTAAATCATTTTTCTTTTTTGGTTCAGTTTCCTCTTCAGACTCAAAATCTATATAGGTTGAGTCTATATCTATTATTTCTCTGACTAAAATTTCATTTTTCTCTAACTTATCCTTCCATTCAAAAACTTTAGCTGAAGTCAATGGACTTTGGGATAAAGCTTCAATCATAATACTTTTGCCTGCTTCAATTCTTTTTGCTATTGCAATTTCACCTTCACGTGACAATAGCTCAACCCCGCCCATCTCTCTTAAATACATTCTAATAGGATCGTCGCTTTTATCTACATCGCTGGCTTTGTCACCATCGCTTGTTTGTGTTTCTTTCTTTTTGAATGGTGGATAAGACAGGCTATAACTCGTTCTATAGCAGATCAAGCTAGAACAATAAGAATACCAGTTCACATGATTGAAACTATCAATAAGATAGTTAGAACTTCTAGGCAGATTTTAAGTGAACAAGGAAGAGAACCCACGCCAGAGGAACTTGCAAAAAAACTAGCTATGCCATTAGACAAAGTTAGAAAAGTTTTAAAAATTTCTAAAGAGCCAGTTTCACTTGAAACACAAGTTGGAGACGAGGAAGATAGTAGTTTGGGTGATTTTATTCCTGACGAAAATGCTTTACAACCTTTGGACGCTTCAATCAGATCAAATTTAAGTGAATCAACAACTAAAATTTTAGCAACTCTTACCCCTAGAGAAGAAAGAGTTTTGAGAATGCGTTTTGGAATAGGAATGAATACGGATCATACATTAGAGGAGGTCGGCTTACAGTTTTCTGTAACTAGAGAAAGAATAAGACAAATTGAAGCTAAGGCTTTAAGAAAACTTAAACACCCAAGCAGATCTAAACATCTAAAAAGCTTTTTAGAAAAATAAAATTTTAATCTTTAATGATTAAACTATTTTGGAACACTCAAAATCAAATTCCACCAACGACTAATAACCCAAATAACGAAGACGTTTTTGATCATACTTGGGGAATTTATCATCAAAAAAATTCATTTGAATGGATAAAAGAGATTTTAAAAAAAATTAAATTTGAAGTTATAAATGATGAAAATAATTTAACCAATGAAGATATTCTAATAATTGTGGATTCAAGTGTAGAAAAAAAAATAAAACTTTACACAAAACTAAGATTAGTTTGTTCTAAAATTTTTCTAATTCATTTAGGAGACGAAGCAAGTTTCTATAATTTATCATCAATTTACAATAACTGCGATTTTGTTTGGAGAACTTTTTGCTCAGGAAAATATTTTAATAATGATAAAGTTATGTGTTTACCCATAGGGTATAAGTCTGGAGTCTGCTCAACAAAAAATGGTGGTAATAGAAAATATAAATGGGCATTTATGGGCACTCCTCACAAATCTAGTAGACAGGATTTACTCTTCCAACTTTCAAACGTGAAACCAAGTTTTTCTCACAAAACAAAAAAATTTGATCAGGATATTTTGGAAGTAAACAACATGAATGAAATATTATCTCTGACAACATTTATTCCTTGTCCAAATGGTTTTGTTCATCCAGAAACTTACAGATTATATGAAGCTCTTCAATGTGATTGCATACCAATAGTTGAAGATTCTTACAAATATTATGATCGCTTATTTCCGGGGAATCCTTTTATAAAAGTGGAAAAATGGCTAGATGCAAAATTAATAATTGAAAATTGGGATCAACAAAAAATTTTAAACAAGAGAAAAGAGTGTTCAGATTGGTGGAAAAATTATAAAGAAAGTTTACAAGAAATTTTTTTTAAAAAAATAAAATCATGAAAGACGCAAAACTAACTAAAATTGAAGAACTTATAGAAAAAAAAGATATTTCCAAAGCACAAATCGAAATATCTAGATTGGGAGAATCATATTTTAAAAATCCCGATTATTTGTTTCTAAGAGGAAAATTATCTTTCGAAAATAAATTATATTATCTTGCTATTGACACATTGCTTATTGCTTTAGAGTTTGAAAAGAGTGAAAAAATATTTAATTTATTATCCTTGATTTATAAAACTATTGGCAATCTAGGTTTAAGTAAGAAATTTTCAGAACCAGAATTAAGAAATGAGGCAGCAGAAACACTTAAAAATGAGTTAACAGGCATATACAGAAAAAAAACTATTAACTGAGTTAGCACCATCAGACGACTGTTAACAATTTCTTAAACTTGAAACAATTGTAAAACTCAAGTAAAACGTAATTTATTATAAGGGCCTGTAGCTCAGCTGGTCAGAGCAGTACACTCATAATGTATTGGTCCCAGGTTCGAATCCTGGCGGGCCCACCAAAATCACAATGAAAATAAATAAAATCATTTTATCTTTTGTATTTATTTTAATTTTTTTTGGAATTTATTGTTCATTGATTATAGGAATTTCATGGGATGAACCATCTTCAAATGAGTATGCTTTAGCCAGACTTAATTTCATAAAAACTTTTGGAGAAAACACTGATTATTTATGGGACCTTGAAACCTTGAATCCTGGTTTTTATACGTTTTTACTTGGATATATATCTAACTTATTTCCAGAAAATTTTATATTTGAGGCCAGACATTTAATTAATTTGTTTTTATCTTTTTTCACTTTGTTTGGTGTTTATTTAATAGCAAAAGATAGTTTTGACAAAAGAATTGGTCTTTTGACTGTACTATTTTGTTTATTAAATCCATTCTTTTTTGGAATGATGTCAATTACTGTGAGAGATATGCCTATTTGTTTTGGGTATGTTTGGACTGTATATTTCTTTTTAAAATATATAGAAAATTATTTTAGCCAGAATAAATCTTATATAATCTTCCTTGGTCTTAGTATTGGTTTTGGCATGAGCGCAAGAGTTCCTTTCATAGCAAGTTTAATTCCATTGTTTTTGATTTTTTTGATTTTTTTGTTTTACAACAAACAAAAAATAAAATTAAATTTTTTTATTAAAAAATTTTTTATAGATATTATTATAGTATTAGTTTTAAGTTCTATAATTATTTTCTCTTTTTGGACTGGTGCATATGACAGTCCAATCAAATCATTAATTTATGCAATTTCAAAATCCTTAATTGTATCTGGATCCGAAGTAAGGGGCGCTTCAATGATACCTACAACCGATATGATTGCGGGTAATATTTTTGATACCTCAAATACTCCAAGAAACTATATTTTAATTTTTTTATTAGAAAGATTTCCAATTTTTTTAATTTTTTTATTTTTAATTTCTATATTTAGTTTGTTTTCTAAAAATGATTTTTTAAAACAAAAATATAGAAATTTTAATTTAAAGATATTTTCAAATCTTTTTATCATTTTTTTTCCGGTTC
>CACLMO010000033.1 GCA_902608065.1 uncultured Pelagibacteraceae bacterium | reverse complement strand
GATGAAATGAGGCAATAGTCCAAGGTTTTATTGAACCTATTTCTTTTTGATACCATTTACCTCTAGCTTTTGAAATAACCTCTTCATTTCCGACTATTGCATTTAGCGCTGTACTTCCTAACAATATTAAAATTTGAGGATTTATGATTTCAATGTGACTTATTAAATAAGGTAAATATCTAGAAATTTCAACATCAGTTGGTCGTCTATTTGCTGGCGGTCTATAATTTACAACATTTGAAATATAAACTTTCGCTCTATCGAGTTGAATTGCGTTTAACATTTTGTCTAATAATTTGCCAGCCCTACCTACAAAAGGAATACCTTCAGAATCTTCTTGAGCCCCAGGTCCTTCGCCAATAATCATTATTTTTGAATTAATATTACCATCACCAAAAACTAGATTTTTTGCATTTTTTTTCAATTCGCAATTTTTTATAGAATTAATACTTTTTTTAAGACTTTCTAATTTTTTTAACTTGTTGCCGCTAAATGTGGGCACACTATTGCTTGTTTTTCTAATAATTGGAGACTCGTTTAATAGGAGATTTGCATTAATTAAGTTATAATATTCAATAAGATTAATTAACTTTTGATTAATATTTTTTTTCATTTTATAAACTAAATATATGAAATACTTTCGTAAAAAATTTTATATAATTTTATTTTTTATAAATATTTTATTACTTAGCACGAATATTTTTGCAAGAGATATCCAAATTACATATACTAAGGAAAATATTTCAAATTATCTTTCTGGCATTATATCTTCAAATCAAAATTATACTAGTAAAGCTTTTAAATATTTAAATAAAGTTCAATCAATAAAAAAAGATCATACTAATTTTAACAGACAATTTCTTCGCACACTCGTTTTACTCGAAAAATTTGACCAGGCATTTATTTTTTCTAAAGAGATATTGATTTATGATAAAGACTTTTTTGAACTAAACCTACTACTCGGGTTAAATTTTTTCATTAACAAAGATTATTCAAGCGCAGAAGCACATTTTAAAAAACTAAATAAAGTTTCACAAAAAAACTTTTTAATAGATAGTTTATTATCAGAAACCCTAGTTTTGTGGACAAAAGTATCTGAAAATAAAAAAAACGAAAGTTTTGCGTTGTTTGATCAAATTTTTGATCAATATTCAAATTTAAAACAAATACAAAAAATATTTTTAAATTGTTATTTTGATAATGCTGATACAGAAAATTCATTCAGAAAATTGATACAGGACGAAGATTATAACTATTCAAGATACAACTTTTTTTTAGCAAATTATTTGATGTTGGATAATAAACATATAGAAGCACAAAAAGTAATTTTAGAGAGTAGAAAGTTATATAAAACAAATTTATTAATCAGACAGGCAGAAAATTTTATAGCAAACAAAGAAAGCAAAAAGATTCAAAAATTCTTTAACTGCAAAAATTCAAATGATGTTTTAGCGGAACTTTTCTATATAATTGCCAATTTATATGCTGGTGAAAAAGAATATCAATTATCAAATTTTTATTTAAAAATTTCTCTTTTTTTAAATGAAAAATTTACACCAAATAAAGCTCTTTTAGCTGAAAATTTTTTTTATCAAGAAAAATTTGATGAAGCTCAAAAAGTTTATAATTCACTAAAATCAATTGGATCTGTTTATTCATGGCATGCTTCAAAAAATTTAGCTTTGATTTTGTCTGAGACAATTGGAAAAAAAAAATCAATTTCTAATTTACAAAATGAATTTAATTTATTGTTAGATCCTAATATCGAACATTATTATGAATTAGCAAATTTTTATAAGGACTATGAGTATTATGAAGATTCTATTAAATATTACTCTTTTGCTTTAGAAAAAATAAAAAAAGAAGATCATTACTTGGTTCCAAAAATTTTGGACAGAAGAGGAACTAGCTACGAAAGATTAGGAAATTGGGAAAAAGCTCAAAAAGATTTAGAAGAATCTATCAAAAGGGCACCTAACGAACCTTATGTTCTAAATTATTTAGCTTATTCTTGGATAGAAAAAAAAATCAATATAGAAAAAGCTCTTGGAATGTTAAAAAAAGCAACTGAATTAAGAAAAAACGATGGATACATTATAGATTCCTTGGGTTGGGCTTATTATGCAAATAAAAATTATATTTATGCCGAAAAGTATTTACAAAAAGCAGTCGAGTTAATGCCGTTTGATCCTGTTATTAACGATCATTATGCAGACTCACTGTGGATGTTGAAAAGGCATATTCAAGCAAGATATTTTTGGAAACATGTTTTAACCTTGGAAAACACCGAAGAAGAATTAAAAAAGAAAATATATAGCAAGCTACTATTTGGTATACCTAAAAAGTTGTAATTTTATCAGTGAAAAAATTTAAAATAAAATCTTTTTGTAAAATTAATTTATCATTAAAGGTTTTAAGAAAATTAGAAAATGGTTATCATAATATAAGCTCTTTAATAACTTTTTGTAATTTGTATGATGTAATATCATTATCGAAAATTTCAAATTCAAATGATAGTATAAGTTTTTCTGGCAAGTTTAGAAAAGGAATAGATATTAAGTCTAACACAATTACAAAAGCTCTGTATTATTTAAGAAAAAGAGGACTTCTTAAAAATCAAAAATTCAAAATAAATATTCAAAAAAATATTCCCCAGGGCTCAGGTTTGGGAGGTGGTTCATCAAATGCAGCAAGTTTATTAAATTTTTTTAATAAAAAAATGAATTTAAAATTAAATAAAAAAAAATTGCTAAAAATAGCAAGTAAAATTGGTCACGATGTACCGATCATTTTAGAAAAAAGAAACACTATTATTACAGGAAAAAGAGATAATATTTTAAAAATTAAAGAAAAATTTAATTTAAATATATTAATAGTTTATCCAAACATTATTTGTTCAACAGAAAAGATATACAAAAATACAAAAAAAATTAGATATTCAAAAAATAACTTAAACATATACAAAAAAAATAAAATGAAATTCATTGATTCTTTAAAAAAAACAAGGAATGATCTTCAGGAAACTGTAACTAGACTTTATCCTGAGGTTGAAAAAATTATTAATTTTATAGAAAGTCAAAAAGGATGTTATTTTTCAAGAATTACAGGTTCAGGTTCTGCTTGCATAGGAATATTTTCTAATATGAAAGCAGCAATTTACACTCAAAAATTAGTAAAATTAAATTTTCCAAAATATTGGTCTCTTGTATCAAAAAGTATATAAACTTAATCATTTGTGATATATCAAAGCTATAAATTTGGGGCGTAGCCAAGCGGTAAGGCAGTGGTTTTTGGTACCACCATCCTAGGTTCGAATCCTAGCGCCCCAGCCAAAAAATGCTAAAAAAAATAAAAAATATTATATCTCGAGCAGACCTATTTCTTTATCAAAAATTTGGATCTCATAAGAGTTTAAAAATTCTAGAAAATTTAAAAGAAGCTAGAATTTTATTTTCTCACCTCAACGAAACTGGACAAGAAAGTAATATTAGATTTGTCGGAGGTTGCGTAAGAAAAG
>CACLMO010000032.1 GCA_902608065.1 uncultured Pelagibacteraceae bacterium | reverse complement strand
AAAAAATAAGACAGCGTTTATGGAAGGTTAGAGCAAAAAAAGTTATTTTAGCTACAGGATCAATTGAAAGACCGATGATTTTCGATTGTAATGATAGACCTGGAATAATGCTTTCTTCAGCTGTAAGAAAATATGCTAATACCTATGGTGTAAAATGCGGTAATAATATTAGCATTTTCACAAATAATGATGATGCCTATGAAACGGCCATTACTCTACATAACAAGGGTGTTAAAGTTAAATCAGTAATAGATATTAGAGAAAAATCAGATGGCACTCTCCCTAAAAAATGTAAGGAACTAGGCATCAAAATACATTGGAAAAGTGCTGTAATTTATACACAAGGATATAAAAAAATTAATAAAATACATGTAATGCGTTTATCAAAAGACAACACCAATGTTGTTGGAAATAAATTAAAAATAGATTGTGATTTATTATGTGTCTCTGGTGGTTATACGCCAGCAGTACATTTGTTTACGCAATCAGGTGGTAAATTAGATTATAATGAAAAAAAACATTATTTCTTTCCCAAAAAAAATACTCTTAGCCAGATATCTGTTGGTTCGTGTAACGGAACCTTTGGATTAAAAAATATTATCTCAGAAGCTCAAGAAAAAACTAGAGAATTTCTTGATATTAAAGAAACAGAGCAGTTTAATGTTTTAGAGCCTGAGGTTGGAGTTTTTGAAAATATATGGTTGATACCAAGTAGCAAAATTTCAGGAAAAACTAAATCTTTTGTTGACTATCAGAACGATTCTACAGCAAACGATATTAAACTTGCCTTGAGAGAAGGTTTTAAATCAATTGAGCACGTTAAACGGTATACGACCACAGGTATGGCCACAGACCAAGGAAAAATTGCTAATATGCATGCTTTAGGAATTGTCTCTGAAATTACAAATACTAAATTGGGTGAATTAGGTACTACTACTTTTCGCCCACCCTATTCTCCAATAACTTTTGGAGCTCTTGTAGGAAGAAATGTTGGACAATTTTTTGATATTACTAGAAAAACGCCAATGCATGATTGGCACGAAAAAAATAATGCAAAATTTGAAGATGTTGGTCAATGGAAAAGAGCTTGGTATTACCCTTCGGGTAATGAAAGTATGTATGATGCAGTCCAAAGAGAATCTAAAGCAGCGAGAACAAAAGCTGGAATTTTAGATGCCTCAACTTTAGGAAAAATTGATATTCAGGGTAGTGATGCTTCTGAATTTTTAAATCGTGTTTACACAAATGCATGGAATAAACTACCTATAGGAAAATGCAGATATGGTTTAATGCTTAACGATGATGGAATGGTTTATGACGATGGTGTCACAACACGTTTAAGTGAAAATCATTACATAATGACAACAACAACAGGTGGGGCAGCTACTGTAATGGGTAAACTTGAAGATTTTCTACAAACAGAATGGCCTGAATTAAAAGTTTATTTAACTTCTGTAACTGATCATTTCGCTACTGTAAGTGTGTGTGGTCCTCATAGTAAAAAAATATTAGAAAAAGTAACGCAAAATATTGACTATTCGGATAGTAACTTTCCACATATGAGTTTTAAAAATGGTTTAATTGATAAAATAAAGTGTCGGGTTATGAGAATAAGTTTCACTGGTGAACTAAGTTACGAAATAAATGTTCAAGCAAATTATGGTCAATCACTTTGGGAAAAATGTATGGCTGCTGGAAAAGAATATGGAATCACTCCATATGGTACAGAAGCTATGCATTTATTAAGAGCTGAAAAAGGTTTCATAATAGTAGGTCAAGAAACTGATGGAACTGTTACTCCTGTAGATTTACAAATGGATTGGATAGTTAGTAAAAAGAAATATGATTTTATAGGGAAAAGATCCCTATATAGATCAGATACAATGAGGGAAGATAGAAAACAATATGTAGGTTTATTAACTAATGATCCAAAAGAAATCCTTGAGGAAGGAGCTCAGATTGTGTCTGAAGTTAAAAACAAACCTCCCATGGACATGATTGGACATGTAACATCAAGCTACTATAGTCCTAATTTAAATAAATCTATTGCTTTAGCTGTTGTAAAAAATGGGAAAAAATTAAAAGGGAAAAAACTTTATGTCCCAATGTCAAACAAAACTATAGAAGTAACAGTATCTGATACAATTTTTTTAGATAAAGAAGGTAAGAGATTAAATGCTTAATTTTACATCACCAATTACAGAAAGTCATTCATATAACAATTTTTCAATGAAAGAAAAAACTCCTGTCGCAAAAATTAATTTAAGAGGTGACTTAGAAAATAAAGATTTTGCTAGTAAAGTTGGAAAAATATTAGGGATGATTCTTCCTAAAGAATCTTGCTCTACATCTACCAAAGAACAAATCACATGCATGTGGTTAGGACCTAACGAATGGCTATTAGTTTCAAATGATACCGTAGATAAAGAATCTAATGACCATGAATTAGAAAAATTATTATTTAAAGATATTTCAAAAACAAATTTAGGTGCTGTCACAAATGTTAGTGACCATTATACTATATTTAATTTAGCTGGTTCTAATATTTTCCAAATACTTTCTAAAGGATCTCCCTTTAATTTTGATTCAGAAACTTTTGGAGATAACAAAGTAATTCAAACCATACTTAACCATGTTGATGTTACGATACATAGAAAAACAAAGGAAGATGTTGATCTTTATGTTAGAAGATCTTTTTCTGATCACTTATGGGCTTGGATTAAGGATAGCTCTAGATTTATCTAATCTATTTTTAAAATAATAGATAATAATCAAGAAATATGAAATTGAGAAAAACCAGTTTATTCCAACCCATATCCAAAAAAAAGTACTAAAACTCGCATCAATATATTTTGCTATATAAAATACTACTATCGGATTAAGTACGTTTCTAAAAAAATTTGAAATCATAGCCATTTCTGATTTTTTTAAAGCCATAAAAAAACCATTTGATAAAAAGAAAACTGGGTATGCAGGTAAAACAAATGCTGAAATTTTTAAATACCTTTTTCCATATTCTATTACCTCAGGATCATTCGAAAAAATACTTGTAATAATACCTGCTGATATGAAAACAAGTATTCCGGAGATAACCATTATAATAAAAGCATACTTTATGGCGGTAATATAAGTTTCTTTGATTCTATTGAAATTTTTAGCACCGTAATTTTGAGCTATTATTGATATTATTGCTGTGTTGATGCCTAAAATAGGAAGAAGAACTACCTGTTCGATTCGAGTTCCCACTCCATAACCTGCAACAGCATATTCCCCAGACTGACCAACATAGGTAAAAATAATAGCTGCAGCTAATGCATAACCACAAATGGACACGGTAATGGGCATAGATTGAAAAAAAATGTTTTTAAGGAAAATAAATTTAGGTATTAGATAACTTTTATTTATCTCTTTTATACTATTATTTTTTAAAACCTTAATCAGAATGATAATTAATGACACAGATTGTGCAATTATAGTTGCAATACCAATGCCTTTGACTCCCATTGCGGGTATAAAAAGAAAACCAAAAATTAAAATTGGATTTAAAATAATATTAAGAAAGAAAGATAAAACTAAAACATTTCGATAAGTTTTTGTATCACCTTCAGCATGTAGAAATGAATTTAATGCAACAACTAATATAAAAAGAGCTGAACCTAAATAAATAACATTCGTATACTCAAGTCCTAAAAAAATAACTTCATCCGTTGATCCCATTAAATAAAAAACTTTTTCAGCATAAGTTAATCCTAAATAGGTGATAATTATAGAAACCAAAATTCCATAAAAAATAATATGAGTAAAATAATTTAAAGTTTTGTTTTTATCTTTTTCACCGATGCTGTTTCCAATCAATGCAGTGCCAGCTACAGCAACTCCAATAGATGTTGCTACTATTATAAAGTAAATAGGGAAAGACTTGCTCAATGCTGACAATGCTTCGGGGGATATTTTTCCAGCAAAGAAAGTATCTACAATATTATAAAGTGTTTGGAAGAGAGTCCCAACCATAGCAGGTAAAGCTAGCTTTCGAACTAATTTTGGGACATTGTCTTTTAATAAATTCATTTTAAAATTCTTTTTGGAATATGTGCTTTTTTCCGAGTTTTTTAGCAAGATTTATTTGTTTTTGTCTCATTCTAAATCTTTCTTTTTGTGAGGGTTTTAAGTGGTCGTGACAATTTGGACATGATACTCCCTCTTCATACTTTTTTGATTTCTTATCTTTTAGAGAAATTGGCTTTCTGCATCCACTGCATATTGAAAAGGATCCAGGTATTAAATTATGTTTAA
>CACLMO010000031.1 GCA_902608065.1 uncultured Pelagibacteraceae bacterium | reverse complement strand
ATTCTTTTTTTTACGGAATTTCCTAAAGAATCTTTTCCATCCACTAAATTAGGTTTAACTAAAAGTGAAATTTCTTGATTATTTCTATTAATAATAAACTCAATAGTTTCAGATGTAGAAGTATTTATAAAAGTGGATACTTGAAGAATACTTTCAACTTTATTATTATCAATATACAAAATTTTATCACTTTTTTTTATACCCGCTTCAAAAGCTGGACTATTTTCTTGAACTTCTTCAACAATAGCAGGTGTCATATCTTTACCAATAGTCATATTTATAATTGTAAAAATTAAGATTGCTAAAACGAAATTTGCTAAAGGTCCAGCTGCAACTATTATAGATCTTTGATACAAAGGTTTTAATATAAATAATTTTTTTCTATCTTCTTCATTATACTTATTTATTATTTCTTTTTGTTCAGATTCACTAAAAACATTTCTATCTCCAAAAAATTTTACATATCCTCCAAGAGGTATCCAACAAATTTTCCAACGCGTTCCAGATTTATCGTTCCATCCAAATATTTCTTTACCAAAGCCTATTGAAAAATCAGTAATTCCTACTCCATATCTTTTTGCAAAATAATAATGTCCATATTCATGAATAAAAACAACTACGGTAATTAAAATAATAAATGGTATTAAATAACTCATTAACTCCATGGACCTTTCTTAGTTTTTATTTTTTTTTTAGATGTTTTGTTAAAAAATAATATCAAAATCATTCCAGAAACAAAACCCCCTATATGCGCAGCATAAGCTACTCCTCCTCCTGTAGAAATAAATTGAAGAATAAACCAAAAGCCCAAAACATATAAAGCTCGTATTTTTATCAGTTGACTAAAAAAACCAAATGGAATTAAAACTAAAACTCTAGCATTGGGATGATTAATAAGGTAAGCTCCTAGAACTCCTCCAATAGCGCCGCTAGCACCTACCATAGGTATTTGTGAATAAGTATCTACTAAAACTTGTGTCATAGCAGCACCTATTCCACAAAGAAGATAAAAAATTAAAAATTTAGAATGTCCTAAATTATCTTCTATGTTATCAGCAAATATCCACATATAAAGCATGTTTCCAATTAAATGCATAAATCCTCCATGCATAAACATAGAAGAAAAAATAGTTACAAATGAGGGTACAGCATATAGATCTATGGGCAATTGATCGTGTCCCATTAAAACTGAGGGAATTAATCCATATGAATAAAAAAGTTGTCCCGTTTTATACGATTGAGATCCAAGCTGTAATAAAAAAATCAGTACACATGTAATAATTAAAAAATAAGTAACTACTGGTTTTCTCGATGTTGGATTATCATCTTTTAAAGGAATCATAATTCATTATAGCAATTACTGGAGCAACTGTTGCTATTAAAAAAGACCAAAATAATAAATAACTCGATATAATTTGAGGAAATAAATCAAATGGCAATAGTTTTCCTATCAATATACTTTTAGAAAAATTTGGGCTTGGAAAAATTAATAGACCTAAAACTAAACCTAATAATATTGAAATAATTGCTTTTTTTTCACTAAATTTTTTCTGATAAAAACCATAAAAGACAGGAAAAACTGCTGCACAACATAAAAGATCAGCCAACAAAAATAAATACAAAATACTAAACCCTTTTGAAGCAACAAAAAGAGCTATAATTGATAGAAAAATTACTAACCTATTTGAAGTTTTTAAATTTTTATTTATTTTTTTTCCATCAACCAAAATCAAACTTGAAATAGCATTCACTAATGTGTCAACTGTACTAACAGTTAATGATATAGCTAAAATAATTATTATCATAAGCAATAATTCTGTATTATTTTTTAATAATATAGAGAAAAAAGCTAGGTCTGGATTTACTTTGCTATCAACAGAAATTGCAATTATTCCAGTAATTCCCATAAAAAAAACGATAGGAATGATAACTAAAAAAGATATTTTAAGACTTTTATTTAATACATTATAATTTTTTGCTGCAAAAACTCTCTGCCAGTTTCCTTGATGAAAAAGATTTGTTGCTGCTACAGCTATGAAAAAAGTTAATCCTGCTGTGTAATTGGGAATATATTTGCTGCTCAATAAATCTCCAGAATTATTTAAAATACTTTTATAAGATATAAAATCTAAATTAAATATAGTGTACATGCATACTAATAGTAAAATTATTATGATTAAAAATTGAAAGTTATCTGTAACTATAGAAGCTCTTAATCCTCCATATAAGGTATAGATTAAAGTAGTTATCATAACTAAAGTTGCTGTTATCCATAGAGGAGTATTAGAAATATAATTTATTAACATTGCTACAGCGGTTATCTCTGCACATAAAAAAATAAACATATAAAAAACGCTCAACAAAATTATAAATTTAAATAAATTTTTACCTATTTTATAAAAAATAAATTGAGTAAATGTAGTCCCTGAAGGAAAATCTTTTCTTATTTTTTTACCTAAATAAATTAATGCTATCATTGGAAATGCAGTTCCAAGAGAATATCCAATTACTGCTCCTATTCCTCCCCAGGTTGCTGCGGAGGCAGGACCAAATAATATCCAAGCACCTAAAGCTGAAGCAACTAAACTGGTAGTTAAAGATAAAGTTCCTATCTTTCTTCCGGCAGTAAGATAATTCGAGTATCCACGATATTTTCTTGAATAGAAAATGCCAATTACAGAAAATAATAAGCTTGTTAACAGAACTAATGTTAAAGCTGTATTTTGATTTATAAAATATAATTGTTCCAATGCTCCCTCACTGAATTACCGGTCAGGTTCCTAGGGTATAATCTCAGTCTGTATAGACACCCCAATTACAAAATTTTACAATGGTATTTTTTTAAAAGCAAACTAAATGATCAATATAAATTGGTCTTTTGATTCCAAATTTATCTTTTATTTTATGTTGATGTTCATGGTGGGAATGAACAAATACTGGAATAAGCTGATTGTTCATTGTTTTGAGTGTATAAATAAAATTTGTTCCCCTAAATTTTCTATCTACAACTTCTAATTTTAAATTACTTTGATCATCATGTTCTAAATCTTCAGGCTGAATTAAAAGTTGAACAGTAGAGCCTACGGACTGCTTTTTAATGAAATTTCCTTTTATTGTTCCTAATTCGGTATTTTCTAGACTATCGTCACCAGTTACTTTTGCTTCTATCAAAATTCCTCTGTTTAAAAAATTAACAACCTCTACTGAATTGGGGTAGTGATAAATATTATAAGGAATATCAAACTGTTTTAAGGATTGGTCTAAAATAATTCCACATTTATTTCCCATATAGAAGGCTTCATAAGAATCATGTGTAACTATTATTGTTGAGATATTTATTTCATTTAAAATCTTTTTAATTTTTAACTGTAATTCTTCTTTTAAACTTTGGTCAATATTTGAAAAAGGCTCATCCAAAAGTAGTAAATCTGGTTTGGACATTAAAGAACGTGCTAATGAAACTCTTTGAGCTTCTCCTGCGCTGATTTCGTGTGGGTATTTTTGTTGTAATTCCTCTAAACGTAATAAATTAACCAAATCATAGACTGTTAAATTAAACTTTTTACCTTTGTTTCTGTCTGCTCCAAACTTGATATTATCAATAACATTATAGTGGGGAAATAAACAATTTTCTTGAAAAGAGAGAGCCACATTTCTTTCCTCGGGCTCCATATGAAAATCAGATGATGAAATAGTTTTTCCTTTTAAAACTATTTTTCCAGTTTCAATTTTTTCTAGCCCAGCAATTGTTCTTAGCATTGTTGTTTTTCCAATTCCTGATGGTCCTAATAAACAAATAATTTCCCCTTCTTTTTCTAAATTAAAGGTAACATTATTAACTTTATTTTTTTTGCTTGCAGCAAAAGTGACGTCTTGTATTTCTAAAAAGTTCTGACTCATATAATCTATTAATTATCAGATAATATATATTTAGAAACAAATAAAATAAACGTACTTGCTATTAAAATGAGAAATAAAGATGGGGCTGCAGCAGCTTCTAGAAGATCTTGCGAAGCATAAATATAGGCTGTCGTGGCAAATGTTTCAAAATTAAATGGTCTAAGTATTAAAGTTATTGGTAATTCTTTTATTATCTCTATTGCTATTAAAATACTTATCAAAAAGACACTATTTTTAAGATATGGAATATGGACTTTAGTGAAAGTTTTAAATTTAGAATAACCTAAAAGATAAGCACTTTCGTCCATTGATTTATTTATTTTTAAATATCCTGATTTAATACCATTTGAAGATAAAGCAAAAAATCTTACAAAATAAACTATAACTAATCCAAAAATAGATCCGATGAACATTGTTTTAAAATTAACAAATAAAAAACTATCTAAATAAGAAACTAGAGTTATAAAAGCAACTGCAAGAATTACACCTGGAATAGCATATCCAGAGATGGAAAAAGTCGTTAAAACTTCAAGAAATTTACTTTTGCTAACTCTATTTCCATAATTTGAAATAAAAGCAAAAACAATCATTAAAACACAAGATAGAAATACTAATAAAAGAGTATTAAATCCTATGCCCCAAAAATTTAAATCTTGTAAATATTTAGGAAATTTTAAAGTCCAATAAATCATTTGAGCAACAGGAAAAATGAAACTACAAAAGAATAAAAGACTACAAAAAATTATAGCATATAAAGATTTTTGACCTGTT
>CACLMO010000030.1 GCA_902608065.1 uncultured Pelagibacteraceae bacterium | reverse complement strand
AGAAATTTACCTTATTTATTTATGAAATCAAAAGCTAAAGTTGTCGTAGTAGGTGGCGGTGCAGTTGGAGTAAGCATGTTATACCATCTTGCAAAAAAAGGCTGGTCAGATGTTGTTTTAGTTGAGAGGAAAGAACTCACCTCAGGATCGACTTGGCATGCTGCAGGCTTGTTACCATTATTTAATATGAGTTATTCAGTCGGCCAACTTCATAAGTATGCGGTAAATCTTTACAAAACTTTAGAAAAAGAAACAGGAAAAAATGTTGGTTTTAGTGTTGTGTCAAATATTAGATTAGCAACCACAAAAGATAGAATGGATGAATATCACCAGTACGCTGGAGTAGCACAAACAATTGGAGTGAATGTTAAATTTTTAAAACCAGAACAAGTAAAAGAAATTTGGCCCTTGTGTAATACAGAAGGTTTGATTGGAGCCATTCAACATCCTGAGGATGGGTATATTCAGCCAGCAGATTTAACTCAAGCTTTAGCAACAGGAGCAAGAAATAAAGGAGCAGAAATTTATAGAAACACTACAGTGGTAGGAATTAAACAAACAAAAAATGGATGGGTTGTAGAAACAGATAAAGGAACAATCGAATGTGAACATGTTGTTTCTTGTTCTGGAAATTTTGCTAGACAAACGGGTAAAATGGTTGGCTTAGACATTCCTGTAATACCTGTTGAACATCAATATATAGTTACTGAACCGCATCCAGAAATACAAAAAAGAAAAAAAGAAGGTCTACCTGAAATGGGAGTACTAAGAGATAGTGATGGCCGCTGGTATATGAGAGAAGAAGCAGGAGGACTAATATTAGGACCATACGAAGACGGAGCTCCTTGCTGTTATGTAGATGGACCATCAAAAGATTCAGAATATGAATTGTTTCAAGAAGATTTAGATAGACTTTTACCTCATATTGAAAGCGCTTATCATAGAGTACCTGCCTTTAAAGAAGTGGGTGTTAAAAAAGTTTATAATGGTGCAATTTGTTATACTCCAGATGGAAATCCTGTTGTTGGTCCTGCTTGGGGTTTAAAAAATTTTTGGATTAATGAAGGACACAGTTTTGGAATTACAGCTGCGGGTGGAGCAGGATGGCAATTAGCTGAGTGGATAGTAGATGGGGAACCTACAATTGATATGCTTGGTGTTGAACCCAGAAGATATGGTGATTATGCAACAAAATCGTATTTAAAAGAAAAAAACGAAGAAGCTTATAGAAATGTATTTATCATTCATTATCCTGATGAAGAAAGAACAGCGGCAAGGCCATTAAGAACAGCACCATGTTATGAAAGATTGAAAAATTTAGGAGCTGTATTCGGACAAAAATTTGGCTGGGAAAGAGCAAATTTCTTTGCAACAGATGGAATGGAACAAAAGGATGATTGGTCATTTAGAAGATCCAAATGGTTTAAAGCAATACAAAAAGAATGCAAAAATGTAAAAGAGAATGTTGGTCTTTTAGATATGACAGCATTTGCAAAGTGTAGAATAAAAGGACCAAAAGCAGAAGAATTTCTAGATTATTTAGTTGCAAACAAACTTCCTAAAAAAATTGGTAGAATTAATTTATGTCATGCTCTTAATACAAAAGGAGGTGTTCATTCAGAATTTACAATTATGAGAGAAGCAGAAGATAGTTTTTACTTAGTGTCAGCGGGAGCTTTTCAAAGATTAGATCACGATTGGATTCTTAAATGGATGCCAAAAGATGGTTCAGTGCAGTTTGAAAATTTAACAAATAGCATAGGGGTATTGGTAGTTTCAGGACCAAAAGCAAGAGAATTAATGCAAAGAGTATCAAAAGATGATTTTTCAAATGAAAATTTTAAATGGTTAAGTTCAAAAAACATTAATGTAGGTAATGCGCCAACTAAAGCAATGAGAGTAAACTTTGTAGGAGAGTTAGGGTGGGAACTTCACCATCCTATGGAATATCAAAATCATATATTTGATAAATTAATGGAAGCTGGAAAAGATTTAAGTTTAAAACCCTATGGCATTAGAGCTATGAATAGTTTAAGAGTTGAAAAATCATATAAACTAGTAGGAACGGAATTGTCTATTGAATATTCTCCATATGAGTCAGGGTTAGATAGATTCATTCATCCAAATAAAGGAAACTTTATTGGTTTAGAAGCTTTGAACAAATGGAGAGAAAAAGGTTTCCAAAATAAATTAGTAACGCTTGAGGTGCACAATATAAATGATGCAGATGTTTTAGGAAATAATCCTATATACCAAAACGATAAAGTTGTTGGTAGAGCTACGGGTGGTGATTTTGGTTTTAGATTAAATAAATCAATCGCTTTAGGTATGGTTAAACCTGAGCTTGCGACAACAGGTCAAAAATTAAAAATTGATATTTTAGGCAAAATGCACGACGCTACAATTTTGGATGAGAGTCCATATGATCCAGAAAACAAATTATTAAGAGCTTAAATGAAAATTTTAGTCGCAGTTAAAAGAGTTATTGATTACAACGTTCAAATTAGAGTTAAAGAGGACGGCACAGGAGTTCATACTGATAATGTTAAAATGTCAACTAATCCACCAGACGATAATGCTATAGAGGAAGCGGTAAAACTTAAAGAATCAGGCAAAGCCAAAGAAGTAGTCGCAATCACTGTAGGAGAAGAAAAAGCACAAGATACATTAAGAAAAGCTTTAGCAGTTGGAGCAGACAGAGGAATTCATGTAAAAGCAGATAGCTATATTGAACCTTTAGGTGTTGCTAAAATTTTAAAAAAAATTATTGAAAAAGAAAAACCCGATATTGTTTTTATGGGGAAACAAGCTATCGATGATGATTGCAATCAAACGGGACAAATGCTTTCGGCTTTATTAGGTTGGCCACAAGGTACTTTTGCATCAAAAATAGAAGTAAAGGATAAATTGATTCAAGTTACTAGAGAAGTGGACGAAGGTTTAGAAACTATAGAAATAAATCTTCCAGCCATTATTACTTGCGATTTAAGACTTAATGAACCACGTTATGCCTCCCTTCCTAATATAATGAAGGCAAAGAAAAAACCAATTGAACAATTAATTGCCAAAGATTTGGACGTTGATATTTCAAACAGAATTCAACAGTTGAAGGTAGAAGAACCTCCTAAAAGGAAGGGTGGAGTTAAAGTAGCAAATGTAGCTGAACTTGTAAGTAAACTTAAAAATGAGGCAAAAGTAATTTAATGTCGATTTTAGTAATTGCAGAACATGATAATTTAAAGCTAAAAACATTTACTTTGAATGCAATTAATGCTGTTTCTACAATTGATTCGGACATACATGTCTTAGTAGCAGGCAGCAAGTGTGAAAATGTTTGTAAGGAAGTGTCCGCAGTTTCATTAGTTAAAAAGGTTTTACAATCTGATTCAACTAATTATGAAAATTATTTAGCAGAAAATTTGACTCCGCTAGTTGTAAAATTAGCAGATAAATATACTCATATAGTAGCATCAGCAAATACATTTGGAAAAAACTTTATGCCAAGGGTTGCTGCTTTATTAGATACATCTCAAATTAGTGATGTAATAAAAGTTAACGGTCCAGATACTTTTGTTAGGCCTATTTATGCTGGAAATGCATTTGCAACAGTTAAAAGCAATGATAAAAAAAGATGTATAACAATAAGACCTACATCATTTGATCCAGCTTCAACTTCAGGAGGCTCTGCGCCAATTGAAAAAATTGATGCAGTAGATATCCCAAATATTTCTAAATTTATAAAAAGAGAGGAAACTAAATCGGAAAGACCAGAGCTTGGAACAGCGAGAATTGTTATTTCAGGAGGAAGAGGTATGCAAAGTGGTGATAATTTTAAATTAATTAATGCTATTGCAGACAAATTAAATGCAGCTGTTGGTGCATCACGAGCAGCAGTTGATGCTGGATATATAAGTAACGATCATCAAGTAGGACAAACAGGAAAAGTTGTTGTTCCTGATTTATATATTGCTGTAGGCATTTCTGGAGCCATTCAACATTTGGCTGGAATGAAGGAAAGCAAAATAATTGTAGCAATAAACAAAGACGGAGAAGCTCCAATTTTTAGTATTGCTGATTACGGATTGGAAGCTGACTTATTTGAAGCATTACCCCAGTTCTTGGAAGAACTAAATAAACTCAATACTATCCAAAAATAAAAAGTTTGATATAATTGTTGCATGCCTAGAGAAGCGATGGAATATGATGTGGTTATAGTTGGTGCTGGTCCAGCAGGATTATCCACTGCAATTAAATTAAAACAACTCAATTCAAATCTAAATGTTTGTGTATTAGAAAAAGGAGCCGAGGTTGGAGCACATATTTTAAGCGGAAACGTTTTCGAAACAAGAGCACTTGATGAGTTGTTACCAAAATGGAAAGAAGAGGGCGCTCCTGTTAAAACTAAAGTTTCTAAAGAAAAGTTTTTATTTTTAGGAAAAAATAAATCTTTAAGTTGGCCTACATGGCTTTTACCTTCGGTACAAAAAAATCATAAAAATTACATTATTAGTCTCGCCAACCTCTGTCGTTGGTTAGCAGAACAAGCAGAAAAGCTAGGCGTGGAAATATTTCCAGGTTTTCCAGCTAGTGAAGTTCTTTTTAAAGAAGATGGTTCAATTAAGGGAGTAGCTACTTTGGATATGGGTTTAGATAAAGATGGAAATAAAAAAGAAGGCTATCAAGAAGGAATGGAACTACATGCAAAAGTTACTGTATTTGCTGAAGGTTGCAGAGGTCATTTAGGAAAACAATTAATAAAAAAATACAATCTTGATGTAGGAAAAAATCCGCAACAATACGGTATTGGTTTTAAAGAAATTTGGGAAGTAAGTGATAAACAACATCAAGAAGGTTTAGTTATGCATACGGCTGGTTGGCCATTAGATAAAAAAACTTACGGTGGTAGCTTTGTTTATCATGCTGATAAAAAACAAATTTATATTGGTTATGTTATTGGCCTTGACTATCAAAACCCACATTTATCGCCATTTGATGAATTTCAAAGATTTAAAACACACAAAGATATTAAGAAAATGTTGGAAGGTGGGAAAAGAGTTGCTTTTGGTGCTAGAGCTTTGATTGAAGGAGGCCTTCAAAGTTTACCTAAAATGTATATGCCGGGCGGTTTATTAATCGGTTGTGATGCAGGCACTTTAAATATGCCTAAGATTAAAGGTTCTCATACAGCAATGAAAAGCGGAATTATTGCAGCTGAAGTCATCATTGAGAATATAAAAAATAAAAAAGATTTATCAATATATGAGGAAAAATTTAAAAAAAGTTGGATTTATGATGAGTTACATGCGGCAAGAAATGTTAAACCAAGTTTTAGTTGGGGTTTAGTTCTAGGTATTATTTTTACAGGTTTAGACCAAATATTGTTTAGAGGAAAATTGCCTTTAACTCTTAAACACAAACACGCTGATCATCAGGCCTTAAAACCAGCTAATCAGATGCAAAAAATTATATATCCTAAACCCGATGGAAAAATAACCTTTGATAAGACAAGTTCAGTTTATTTAACAGGAACAAATCATATAGAAAATCAACCAGTACATCTTAAGCTAAAGGATTCAAATTTACCGATTAATTACACTTTAAAAGAATATGACGAGCCAGCTCAAAGATATTGTCCAGTTGGTGTTTATGAAGTTCAAAATGAAAAATTTGTTATTAATTCACAAAATTGTATTCATTGCAAAACATGCGATATTAAAGAACCTTCACAAAATATTACTTGGGTAGTTCCTGAGGGCGGGGGAGGTCCAAAATATGGCAATATGTAAAAAAAAGAAAATAATTAATATAATTTTAAATATTTTTTTTTTAATTATTTTTGTCAACTCTACTTATGCCGAAGTAAATTTTGAAAATATAAAAGAAAAAAAAGTATCTTATTTAGATTTTTTTTTACTTAAATATGAAAATAAATTAGCAAAAAGATCAATTTTTTTAAGATCACAAGTGCTTGCAACAAGAGTTCAGTATTCTGCCATCAATATTAAAGTCAACTTTGAAAAAAAAAGCAAACGTATTAATACTGAATTATATGCAGTTATGGATAGAAATAGATATTCTAAAAAAAATTATGA
>CACLMO010000029.1 GCA_902608065.1 uncultured Pelagibacteraceae bacterium | reverse complement strand
GAAATATCTTTGTTGTTATTTATAATTACTATTTCTGGAGGAATATTTCAGTGGCCAATAGGTTATTATTCTGACAAAAGTGATCGTAGAATAATAATAATTTTCTGTACTTTTTTTGCTGCTCTTTTTTGTTTTTTATCAATTTTTGCTTCGGGAACTTCATTAGAAAATATGTATTTATCAACAGGTGTGGGAATAGATAAAATAATGTTTTTTATATATGTGGCCCTTTACTCAGGAATGGCAATTCCATTATTTACTTTGAATCTTGCTTATGTAAATGACTATATTGCTAAAGACAAGTTTGTTGCTGCTGGAGCAGGAATGCAAATTATTTTTGCAATGGGGGCAATGAGTGGCCCTTTGGTATGCTCTTTGTTAATGAATAAATTTGGATCTAATGGATTTTTTGTTCATTTGTTATTTTTTCATTTAATTATTGGTTTATTTGGATTATATAGAATAACTAAAAGATCTTATAAAGATAATCCTGAATCTACTTTTACTCCGTTACCAAGAAATATTACACCATTAGGAATCGAACTTGATCCGTCAACTGGTGCAGATATAACAAGCGCAGAAAAAAATAAATAAAATGTCAAAAGTAGTAGTATTTGCAAGTTTTTATCCAAAAAATGGAAAAAGTAATGAAGTAAAAAAAATAATATTAGCTATGGTAAATCCTACTAGATCAGAAGAAGGAAATGAAATTTATAATTTTTATGAAGAAAAAAAAGATGATAGTAAAAAAATCTCCTTTCATCTTTTCGAAGTATATAAAGATCCTGCATCTCTAGATTTGCATAAGAACACTTCTCATTACAAGAATTATAGATCAAAGATAGTTGATTTGTTAGATAAACCAATAGATGTAAAGATATTAACATCAATAGACTCAATTTAATTGAATTAATCAATAACCCAATTTTTTATTAACCTGATTATTCAGTTTTTTATTATCAATAAAAAGTTTTAGATTCTTTATAAATATATCAAGTGTCAGCCTAACATAATTACCGTAATCATCAGATGATACGTGGGGTGTGATAATTAAATTGGGAGTGTCCCAAAGTTCGGAGTTTTTTTCTATTGGTTCAGGTGTAAATACATCAAGTATTGCACCAGAAATTTCACTTTTCTTAAGTTTTTCACACAATGCATTATAATCCATAACAGATTGTCTTCCTATATTTACAATTCCGCATGTAGATTTAAGCATATTAAGTCTTTCACGACTAATTAAATTTTTAGTTTCGGGTGTGTCAGGAACTGCTAAATATAAAAAGTCTGCCTCAGGCAAAATACTATCAATTTTATCTATAGTAATAACTTTTGAACATCCTTCAACCATTCGCCCCCTCTTGTTAACTCCAATTATTTTTGCACCTAATGGAGCTACAAGCTTTGCCATCGATGAACCAAGAGTACCTGTTCCAACCAACACCACTGTTTTTCCTTGGATGGGATTGCTAAATAATGAAATAAATTTTTTATCTTTTTGATTGGTAATAATTTTAGTCATATGCCTTTGAAGCATTAAAATGCTCATTAAGCCGTATTCTCCAGCATTTTTAGCATGTACGCCACTGCTATTAGTCAAAACTAAATCATCAGACATCCAATTTAAAGGAAGTAAATGTTCCACGCCTGCTGAAATAAGATGTATCCATTTTAGATTTGGTGCAATTTTTTTAAGATTTATTGTAGAAAAATTCCAAGCTAATAAAATATCAGAATTAGCCATTGATGCTTTAAAATTATCTTCATCCCAATCAATAAAAATTTCAACTTTTTCTTTAATTTCTGGAAAATTTTTTAAAGCTTGATCCAAATGCTCTTTGGTTATTGTAAAATTTTTTTCACCTTCGGCATCACTTGGGAAAGAACCAGGTGCCCAATGATTATTTTTAACATGAATTTTTATTTTTTTATTTTTCTTCAAAATGCCCCACTTTTTTCCATCTCATGTAATTTCTTAATTATATGATTATCACGATCTTTGATAGGCATTTTTTCAGCATCAAACTGTAATTTCATGACTGTAGATCCAATTGATTTAATAAATTTACGGTCATCAATATTTCTTTTGGGTATTCTTAGAACTGTATCTTGTCCATTGGTCTTTATTATATCCCCTTTTTTGTTATGTGGTTGAGGAGGTTCTTTTCCTTCTTTTAAATTTTTAATTAATTTTCTAATACGACGTCTGTAAATCATAATTCCATAATCTGTGGGCATCAAATGTTCACCTTTGTGAGAGCTAATAGGGCCCATTCCTTCAACAGCTTCTGCATCCCCAGGTCTTTTTTGTTTTTCTTCCCATGTTCGATCCATAATTTCCCCAGCCTCAATTTTTTCACAACCTTCTTTGTTGTTATATTCTATTGGATCACCTCTTTCACCAAAATTACCCCACGCTAATGCTATGCAATGTTCATCGTCAACGGGAACCACCCAACGAGTAAATGAACTTCGTCCAAAATAACGTGTCTTGGTTCCATCTGCAGCGAAAGCAGAACCAGCCTGAGTAAAATTTGGCAATATTAATTCGTTTACTCTCACCCAAACATGATCATCAACGCGACGAGTATTACAACCAAGATATTGAATTCCTCTTTCAAAAAATTCTAGCTCTCCAATTTCCGCAAAACCTTTAGAGAACTGTATTCCTGAACTTTGTCCATGTAAAAATGAAGTATGAACGGGATCCATAATTGCATCAAGCACTTGAATCCAATTACAATTATATTTTATACGATAAGGCCTTCTCGTAATTCCTGGAGTTTCAAAAGCATCATAGTGTGGAAACTCAGGTATATTTTCTGAAGGTCCCATATATGCAAATATTAGCCCATTTAATTCAGTAACTGGATAAGCTCCAAGCCTAAATGTTTCCCTTAATTTGGCTGCTTGTTTTGAATCAGGATCTTCACCAGGAGTTTCAAGAATTTCTCCATCTGGAGCAAATAACCATCCATGATAACAACATCGAATACCTTTTTTTTCACACTTTCCATAAACTAATGATGCTCTTCTGTGAGGACAATTCTTATGAACTAATCCAATTTTGTTTTCTGTTGTTTTGAAAATAACTAAATCTTCACCCAGAATGCGTATTTGTAATGGCGTGGTGCTTACTTCTGAAGTAAGGGCAACCGGATGCCAATAACGGCGAAGGTATTCGCCGCAAGAGGTACCGGGGTCGGTTTGTGATATTGTTTCATCACTTTTTGGCAATTTTGATTGTTTATAACCCCTAAAATTTTTCATTACTTTATTATCATTGATTAATCTAAAAATCGCAATTAGATTTGGATTAGATTTTTAAAGGATATAAAATGGTTAAAAATGGCAAGATTATTCATGGCCTCCCCGCGCAATCTTATACTGACCAATACTTTTGGGAAATTGAGTGCAATACTGTTTTAGCTGACGGATGGTTATTTGTTGGATTCGTCCACGAGCTTTCCAAATCGGGTGATGTAGTCCCAATTTTAATTGCGGGAAAACCAATACTGCTAATCAGAAATAATAAAGATAAAATTATTGCTTTTCATAATGTTTGTAGTCATCGATGTCTTAAATTAGTTAATGAGAAAAAAAATGTGGGAAAAATTATTAAATGCCCTTACCATTCTTGGACTTATGACTTAGATGGAAACTTAAAAGCTTCACCTCATTTTGCTGGTACTAATAAACATGAACCTAAAGGATTTAATAAATTAAATCATGGACTCAAACCAATTCGAATTCATATTTGGCATGATTGGATTTTTGTTAATTTAAATGGTAAAGCAAAAAAATTCGAAGAATATGCAAAGCCTCTTATTAAAAAATTTAAGGATATTAATCTTAAAAAAATTAAAAAAGAAGCAACGTTAGACTTTGGTAAAATTCAATCGAATTGGAAATTTCTTATAGAAAATTTTATTGAACCTTATCATGTTCAATTTGTTCACAAAACAACTACTAAACAACCTCTTAAAGATCATTACACAATAGTGGATGGAATATGCCTAGGAAGTGGCGTAGATGTACAAAAGGAAGATAAAGATAGTGACACTTTATCTGTTAGCTCGCGTTATTTATCTTTATTTCCTAATTTTATCATTGGAACTTATTTTCCCAATCAAATTGGTGTTTATTTAAATATACCTATAAGTCCAGGATTGACTACTCAAAAAAGAATAATCTATACTACAGAAGGAAAAGCTATGTCAGAACAAGAAGTAGATTTACAAAAAAAAATTTGGTGGAGCGTTCACAAAGAAGATCATGAAATATGTGAAAGATTACAAGAAGGTAGATCATCTCCCGCTTCTAAACAAGGCGGACTTTTATCTCCACACTGGGAAACAAGTGTTAGAGCATTTCAAAAACTTATAATTAGTGCAACCATGAAAGGAAAAAAAAATGTCCAAAGAAGTAGGTAGAGATGGATACAGATTAGCACATACAATGATACGTGTGAGAGATTTGGAAACGTCTTTTAATTTTTATTGTAAAACTTTAGGAATGAAAATTCTAAGAAAGACCGATTATCCAGATGGTCGTTTTACAAATGCATTTATAGGTTATGGTTTGGAAACAGAATCGCCTTGTTTAGAACTTACTTATAATTGGGATCAAAAAGAAAACTACGATAAAGGTAATGGTTGGGGTCATATATGTATAGAAACACCAGATGTTTATAAAGCATGTGAAGATCTTGCTACACTTGGTGTGAATATTACACGTAAACCAGGGCCTATGAAGCATGGAACAAGAATTATTGCTTTTTGTGAAGATCCTGATGGTTACAAAGTAGAACTCAACGAAAAATTAAAAATATAAAATCGAAAGGACAACAATGAAAAAAGCGCCTCAGCTTTATAAATTTTCAGAAATCAAACATCGTTTACAGACATTAGAGCCAGGAAAAAGTTATATAAAACCCTTTGTTACAAGCAAAGTTAGTGACACTATGTGTGGAGGACTAAATTTTTTAAATAAAGTTTCAGTGCCATGGGATCTTACTTGCGATGAAATTATATATTGCATGGAAGGAACCTTTCGTCTGACGTGCGATGGTAAATCTTACATATGTAATCCGGGAGATGTTCTTTATATTCCTAAGGATAACCATATAGCATATGAATGTGATGAAAAGTGCGTAATTTTTTACGCAGCTTATCCACATGACTGGAAACAAAAAGCAGGTATAACATTTGTTCCAGGAATTGATCCTGAAGATATGCCAAAAATAGATAAATAATTATGAACAAAAATAAAAAAATTTATTATGAATCTTTTGAAGATGCAATTGAACGTAATAGGAAAAAGGTAACCGAGGTTCATAAAAAATTAAAGAGCTCAGGTGTAAAATATATATTGTCGAGTTGGATAGATCTCCATGGTGTGCCAAAAACTAAACCGGTTCCTATGAGTGATTTCGAGCTTTTATGTTTAGGCAAAGGACCTCAATTTGCTGCTCATTCTATTTCTTTCGTTCCAGAACTTACCCCAGCAGACTCGGACCAAATCATGTTACCAGATTTAGATTGTGTTTATATTTGTCCTTGGGACAAATCTATAGCAATAATTTTTGCTGATTTTTTCTGGGAAGGAAAGCCTTACAATGTTTGTCCAAGACAAGCACTAAAACGTGCGATGCAAAAAGCTCAAGATGCTGGTTATAAAGGGATGGCAGGTATTGAACCAGAATTTATTGCCATGAAATATGATGAAGATGGAAAGCCTATCAAAGCTATTGATAGTGATCCTATTAAAGGAATAAGACCAAGACGCCAAGCTTTTGGATATGATGTAGAACATTCATTAGACTCAATGCATTTTTTTAAAGAACTAATAGATATTCTAGAAAATTTGGGCTGGAATTTACATGATGTAGTAGCCGAAGGAGCTTATTCACAATTTGAATTAGATTTTCACTACACAAACCTTCTCGAGATGGCAGACAGATTAGTTTTTCTTCGCATCCTCCTAAAAGAAATAGCTAAGAAACATAATATGTTTATTACATTTATGCCAAAACCCACGATAGGTGATTGGCGATCCGGAGCACATATTAATTTTTCTATGGAAGACATTAATAAACCAGGTAAAAATATTTTCACCGACGGAAAATCATGGTCCAAAGAATCAAAATATGCAGTTGGTGGTCTTATGAAACATTCGGAAGCTTTAACTTCTATTACTTGTTCAACTGTTAATTCTTACAATGGGTTGGTTCCAAGAGTAGGAGGATTTGAAGGAGGTACCGTAACTTGGGCTCCTACAAATATTACTTATGGCCATAACAATCGATCTGCACAATTTCGTTTACCTCAAAATAGATTTTGTATTGAAAATAGAGCGGCCGATATGATGATGAATGTTTA
>CACLMO010000028.1 GCA_902608065.1 uncultured Pelagibacteraceae bacterium | reverse complement strand
ACTAATAATTTTTTGTTATTCTTTTTTAGCAATAAATAATTCTTTTGATGAATTTGAAAAAGAAGATCCTCAAGAAATAGTTATAGATGAGGTTGTAGGCCAAATGTTGCCTTTAGTGGCAATACCAATTTATGAAACTTTATACCCTTTGCCCATAATATATTATTGCATACCTGCTTTCTTGTTATTTAGATTATTTGATATATGGAAACCATTTCCTATTAACTACGTCGATGATAATGTTAAAGGCTCTTTAGGAATTATGCTTGATGATATATTCGCAAGTTTTTATACAATCATAACTCTAAGCATAGTTTTTTTCTTTTTAGGTGGATAAATTTGTGAACCTGCTTTGTAAAAGTATTATAAAAAAACTGAATAAAAAAAAAATAAAAATTTCTTTTGCTGAATCTTGCACTGGAGGTTTACTTTCTTCTAACTTTACTTCTATAAATGGGTCTTCTAAAATATTCTCTCTTGGTTTAGTAACTTACTCAAATCAATCCAAAATTAATCTTCTTAAAATTCCAAAAAAAATTATAAAAAAATACGGAGCTGTTAGTAAACAGGTTTGCTCAGCTATGGTTAAAAATGTGAGTAAAATAGCTAAAAGTAACATGTCGGTCTCTATAACTGGAATTGCAGGACCAAGTGGTGGTACTAAAAAAAAACCAGTTGGATTAGTCTATGTTGGTATTAAAAAAAACAATAAAATTGTGATAAAAAAGTATTTATTTAAAAATAATGGTCGTTTTTATATACAAAAAATAGCTGTTAAAAAAACTTTAGAAGAAATTTTAAGAATTCTCAAATAATTTTTTTGCTCTCTTTTCAAAAGCATCAGCTATTTTTTTTAATCCTGTACTAAAAAATTTGATCATTAATGTATTTAAAACTTTATTTTTTAATTCAAAATCAACATGAAAATTTACTTCGCTATTTCTTCCTTTTTCTTTGAATGACCATTTATTTTTCAAGTATTTTAGTGGACCATTCATATTTGTTACACAAATTGAATGTAAAGATTTATCAAAGATAACTAAACTTTTGTATGTTTCATTAAAAAATTTTTTTCCAATTGTAAGATCTGCGGTAATTTCAATTTTATTGCCTTTATCTTTTTTGCTATGAATTTTGCTATTTATACACCATGGAACAAATTCAGGATATTTTTCTATATCAAGAACCATTTTGATTAAATTTTCTTTTGAACAAGAAATTTCTTTTATTATTGAAGCGGATGGCACTGAGACTGTTTTTCTCTCAATTTTTTCATTTCTAAAAAATCTTCGTCTGCATGGTATGACGATCTTGTAAGAGGTGATGATGAAACAATTAAGAAACCTTTTGATAAAGCTAAATATTTAAATTCATCAAACTCATCAGGATGTACATATCGTTTTAATGGATAATGTTTAACAGAAGGTTGTAAATATTGACCGATAGTTAAAAAATCTACATTAGCTAATAATAAATCATCCATGACTTGTAACACTTCATCTTTGGTTTCTCCTAGTCCTAACATTATACCAGATTTAGTAAATATTTTTTTGTTAATTTCTTTAACTGATTTTAATAAATTTACTGATCCAAAATATTTAGAGCCTGGTCTTACTTTTCTATACAAGCTAGGTACTGTTTCTATATTATGATTAAAAACATCTGGATTAGCTGAAACAACTTCCTTATAGGCATTATCTTTTTTTAAAAAATCAGGTGTCAAAACTTCTATTGTTGTTTCTTTATTTATTTTTCTTGTTTCTAATATCACCTTAGAGAAATGGCCTGCTCCACCATCTTTAAGATCGTCTCTATTTACCGATGTTATAACAACATGTCTCAAATTTAATTCCTTGGTTGCTTTAGCTATTTTAATAGGTTCAAAAGGATCTAAATATGAAGGTCTGCCAGTTTTTACATTACAAAAAGAGCAAGCTCTAGTACATGTATCCCCCATAATCATAAATGTTGCATGTCTTTTACTCCAACACTCAGAAATGTTTGGACAGCTGGCTTCTTGACATACTGTGTGAAGTTTTTTTTTATTTATAATTTCTTTAGTTATAAAATAGTTTTGAGAATTTAAAATTTTTGTTCTTATCCATGTAGGTTTTTTTCTAATTGGATTTATTGGATTGTTAACTTTTTCAGGATGTCTTATTAATTTCATACTAATAATTTACATAAACTTTTTCTTCTGATTTTCCCACCATAAATTTTTTTCTGTATAAAGTTTCTAAATAATCTAAATCTATAACTTCAGTTAATAACCTGTTCTTTTTTTCAACATAGGTTAACTCTTTTAAAAGCAACTCTTTTTCCTGAATAAGTTCATTTCTTATATTTTTTTTTTCAAAATAGGATATTAATCCTCTTTCTCCATCTAAAAGATTTAATATTACATACAAAAACAAAAAAGTACTTATTAGAGTAAATTTCTTTTGGTTAATTATTTGTAAAAATCTCATATGTTTAAACTTTAGCCATTTTTGAAGAATTGCCAAGTTCCTCTTCTATTCTTAATAAACGGTTATATTTAGCCACTCTTTCTGATCTAGCCAATGAACCAGTTTTAATTTGAGAAGAATTTTTAGCAACAGCCAAATCAGCTATAAAAGTGTCTTCTGAATCTCCTGACCTATGAGATATTATTGTTTTGCAACCTTTTTGATGAGCTAAATCAATTACTTCAATTGTTTCTGTTAATGTACCAATTTGATTTGGTTTAATTAGTATTGTATTTGCTGCATTATAATTTAGTCCTTTAGTTAATCTTTCTTTGTTAGTTACAAATAGATCGTCTCCAACTATCTGAATTTTTTTATCTAAGGATTTTGTTAAAGCAATCCAAGAATCCCAATCATCTTCTGAAAAAGGATCTTCTATAGATTTTATTGGATATTTTTTAATTAAATCAGTGTAATAATCAATTGTCTTTTCTTTTGATATAAGCTTTGGCGAACAAATAGAGTATTTATTATCTTTATGTAATTCGTTTGCGGCAATATCTAAACAAATAGAAACATCTTTTCCTGCTTTAAATCCTGCTTTGTTTATTGCTTCTAATATAAATTCTATAGCTTCTTCATTGTTCGATAAAGATGGAGCAAAACCCCCTTCATCTCCTACTGTAGTTAAAAAGTTTTTACTATTAATTAATAATTTTAATTTTTGTATGACTAAAAAACAGATGTTAATTGATTCTTTAAAATTTTTTGCTGAATCTGGTCTTATCATAAATTCTTGGATTCTTAGAGAATTGTTTGCATGTACACCTCCGTTAATAATATTCATTAATGGTAAGGGTAATGTATAATTATTTCCTAAATTTTTAAATAAAGATACATTTTTTGAAATAGCAGCAGCTTTGTTTGATGCAATTGACACAGATAAAATAGAATTTGCACCTAATCTTTTTTTCTGTTTAGTTCCATCAAGATCGATTAGTGTTTGATCGATTTTTTTTTGATCTTCTGCTGACAAGCCAATTAAAGCATTTGCTATTTCGTTGTTTACTTTGTTGACAGCTTTATTAACACTTTTTCCTAAAAATTGTTGATTATCAATGTCTCTTAATTCAAATGCTTCATATGTTCCTGTTGAAGCTCCTGAAGGAACTATTGCTGAAGCTTCACTTCCATCATCTAAATAAATTGAAGTTTCTAGTGTAGGATTTCCTCTGCTATCAAAAACCTGACGACTTTTGATTTTTTTTATTTTAGACATTTTTAATTAATTTATCTATCTCTACCAGTTGTTTTAATAAATTTGGCATTTGTTTCAATGGAACCATATTAGGTCCATCTGATGGCGCATTATCAGGGTCTGGGTGAGTTTCCATGAAGATAGCGGCAACTCCAACAGCGGCGGCGGCTCTGGAAAGATATTCAACAAATTCTCTTTGTCCTCCACTTTTATCTCCCATGCCTCCTGGTTGTTGGACTGAGTGTGTTGCATCAAAAACTACTGGATAACCATTCTTTGCCATTATAGGTATTGAACGCATATCAGATACTAAAGTATTATATCCGAAGCTAGCACCTCTTTCTGTTACTAAAATATTTTCATTGCCAGACTCGCTTATTTTTTTTGTTACATTAATCATGTCCCAAGGAGCTAAAAATTGACCCTTTTTAATATTTATAATTTTTCCTGTTCTTGCTGCGTTGATCAATAAATCTGTTTGTCTACATAAAAAAGCCGGTATTTGTATAACATCTACGTGTTTTGAAACAATTTCACATTGTTCTGAAGTGTGTATGTCAGTTAGCACTGGTATTCCAAGCTCCTTTCTAATTCTATCAAAAACTGGAAGAGATTTTTCAAGACCGGCTCCCCTTTTTCCTTTCAAACTAGTTCGGTTAGCTTTGTCAAAAGATGTTTTGTATATTAATCCTAAATTAAGCTTTTCAGTCATTTTCTTTAACTCGCTAGCTACCTCAATTGCATGTTTTTCAGTTTCTAACTGACAAGGTCCGGCGATTAAAACAAATGGGTTAGAATTTGATATATTTAGTTTTCCACACTTTACTATTTTATTACTCATTAATGTTTTCCTTTATTTATTTCAGCAGCTTTAACAAAAGATTCAAATAAAGGATGTGGTGTAAAAGGTCTAGATTTAAATTCAGGATGAAACTGCACTCCTACAAACCAAGGGTGATTTCTTAATTCTATTATTTCTGGCAACATACCATCTGGAGATAAAGCAGAAAAAATTAATCCTTTTTTTTCAAAATCTTCTTTATACTTGATGTTTACTTCATATCTATGTCTGTGTCTTTCTTTAATTTTTTTTTCTGAATATATTTTAGATATTAAAGAATTATTTTTTAATACTGCATCATATAAACCTAATCTCATTGTTCCTCCTAAATTTTTTTCACTTCCTATTATTCTTTTTTTTCCTTTTTGCCATTCTTCTAACAATCCAACAACTGGCGTACAATTGTTTCCAAATTCGCTAGTAGAAGCATTTTTTATATTTAGTAAATTTCTTGCAGCTTCAATAATGGCCATTTGCATTCCAAAACAAATACCAAAGAATGGTATATTGTTTAATCTTGCATATTTTATGGCAGCAATTTTTCCTTCACTTCCTCTTTTACCAAATCCTCCTGGAATAAGCACTCCCGATACATCTTTTAACAAAGGTTTAATATTTTCTGGTTTCAAATTTTCTGAATCTATCCTTTTTAAATTAACTTTAAGATTATTTGATATTCCTCCATGAATTAATGCCTCGTCTAAAGATTTGTAGGCGTCTTTAAGATTAACATACTTTCCTATAATGCCTATATTTACATCTTTTTTGGGATTTAGAACCTTAGATGTAATATTTTTCCACCTACTAAGGTTTGGAGTTTTTTTATTCTTAATATTAAAATGTGAAAGCACTTGATCATCAAGCTTCTCCTTGTGAAAACTAATCGGAGCTTCATATATTGTTTTAACATCAATTGTTTCAATAACATTCTCTATAAGGACATTACAAAATAAAGATATTTTTTTTCTTTCTGATTTTGGAATTTCTCTTTCTGATCTGCAAATTATTATATCTGGTTGAATTCCTAAGCTTCTTAATTCTTTAACCGAATGTTGAGTTGGTTTTGTTTTAAGTTCCCCTGAAGCTTTAAGATAAGGAACTAAAGTTAAATGAATAAATAAACTATTTTTCTTTCCTATATCATTAGAAAATTGTCTGATTGCTTCAAGAAAAGGCAAACTTTCTATATCTCCAACCGTTCCTCCAATTTCACAAATAATAAAATCTTCATTTTTTACATTGTGAGAAATAAATTTCTTTATACGGTCAGTGACATGAGGAACAACTTGAACAGTTCCACCTAAATAATCCCCTCTTCTTTCTTTTTTTATAATATCACTATAAATTCCTCCTGTAGTAATATTGTCTGATTGTGTGGCTGAGATTCCAGTAAATCTTTCGTAATGGCCAATATCTAAATCTGTTTCTGCACCATCATCTGTTACAAAAACTTCTCCATGTTGAAATGGGTTCATTGTTCCTGGATCCACGTTTAAATAAGGATCTAATTTTCTAACTCTTACTTTAAATCCTCTTAACTGAAGTAGAGCAGCTAATGAAGCTGAAGACAGTCCTTTACCTAATGATGAAACCACGCCGCCAGTGACGAATACATATCGCGCCATGGAATAACAGTATACATGATATAAAAAAAAAATTAAAGAAAAATAATTAGTCTGACTTTGGAATTTGAGGTTCTGAGGATTCTTGTTTTTCCTCAACTTTTTCTAAAACAGAAGTACTTGTTATTTCTCCTCTTGATAAAATTGTTAAGACAATGCTTGTTATAATAAACAAAGTAGCAATAATAGCTGTTGATTTCGTTAAAAAATTGCTAGCCGATCTAGAGGAAATAAAATTATCCTGGGAAACCCCCAAGCCTAAAGCTCCTCCTTCTGATTTTTGTAATAATATTACAAATATTAATATTATTGCTAAAAAAATGTTTATACCTAAAATTATATTTTCCATATCCGTTATTTATAGTAATTTTTTATTATATCAATAAATTTTTTTGAAGATTGAGATGCCCCTCCTATTAAAAAGCCGTCTATAC
>CACLMO010000027.1 GCA_902608065.1 uncultured Pelagibacteraceae bacterium | reverse complement strand
GTAAAAGATAGATCTTTAATTTTCAATACAGATTTAATGGAAACTCTAGAGTTCGATAATCTTATTCGTCAGGCAATTACAACTATGGAATCAGCGTATCAAAGAAAGGAAAGCAGAGGTGCGCACGCCAGAGAAGATTTTCCTGAAAGAGATGATGTAAATTATATGAAACATACTTTAAGCTGGCACAACGGAAAAGAAGTTAAAATTAATTATCGTAAGGTTAATTTATCAACATTGACAAATGATGTTCAAACTTTTCCACCAAAAGAAAGGGTATATTAATGGTGCAATTTAATCTTCCACAAAATTCTAAAATTTTAAAAGGAAAATATTTTAAAAATAAGAATGGATCTTCAAATATAAAATTAGTTCATATTTATAGATGGAACCCTGAAAAAAATGAAAATCCCAGAGAAGATACCTTCGAGGTAGATTTAAACACGTGTGGAAATAAAGTTTTAGATATTTTAATTAAAATAAAAAATGAACAAGATTCCTCTTTAACATTTAGAAAATCATGCGCTCATGGTATATGTGGATCTTGTGCTATGAATGTTGATGGCACGAATACACTATCATGTATGAAATCACATAAAGATATAAAAGGTGATTTACGTATTTTTCCTCTACCTCATTTAACTGTAATCAAAGATCTAGTGGCAGATTTAGATACATTATATAAACAATATGCATCAATAGAACCCTGGTTAAAGATAAAAAACTTAAAATCTCAAAAAAGTGAAATTAATCAATCTAAGGAAAATAGAGAAAAGCTTGATGGTTTATATGAATGTATTATGTGTGCTTGTTGCTCGACTTCATGTCCAAGTTATTGGTGGAATGGCGAAAGTTATTTAGGACCTGCAGTTTTACTTCAAGCTTATCGATGGATCTCTGATAGCCGTGATGAAGAGAAAAAAGAAAGGTTAAAAAAGGTGGCTGATAAACTTAAATTATATAGGTGCCATACTATAATGAATTGCACAAGTTCTTGCCCAAAAGGCTTGAATCCAGCTAAGGCTATAGGTTCAATTAAAAAAATGCTTGCAACAAGCTAGAACCTTAATTAAATAATTTTAGGCATAAATGAATTCAATTGAACATTTTATAGATGGGAAAATTACCAAAGGATCTTCAAAGAAAAAGTCCAAGGTATTTAATCCAGCAACTGGAGAACAATCAGCCGAAGTTAATTTAGCTTCCAAAGCAGATGTAGATTTAGCAGTTGAAAAGGCAAAAAAAGCTTTTGATGATTGGTCTAGAAAACCACCAGCACAGAGAGCAAGAATAATGTTTAAGTTTAAAGAATTAATAGAGAAAAATTCTGACGAAATAACTAAACTCATAGTTTCTGAGCACGGAAAAGTATATGAAGATGCCAGAGGTTCACTAACAAGAGGACTAGAAGTTGTTGAATTTGCCTGTGGTATACCTCATCTTCTCAAAGGAGAATTTACAGAGAACGTTGGAACAGATGTTGACAGTTGGTCGATTAGACAACCAATAGGAGTTTGTGCTGGTATTACACCATTTAACTTTCCAGCAATGGTACCAATGTGGATGTTTCCATTAGCTATAGCATGCGGAAACACGTTTGTATTAAAACCAAGTGAAAAAGATCCTTCATGTGCAATTAAACTCGCAAAATTATTTCAAGAAGCAGGATTGCCCGATGGAGTTTTTAATGTAGTGAATGGAGATAAAGAAGCAGTGGACGCCTTAATAACAAACAAAGATGTAGTCGCTATAAGTTTTGTTGGCTCTACACCAATTGCAAAATACATCTATGAAAATGCTGCAAAAAATGAAAAACGTGTTCAAGCTTTGGGAGGGGCAAAAAACCATTGTGTAATTATGCCAGATTGCGATCTTGATCAGGCTGTAAATGGTTTAATGGGTGCCGCTTATGGTTCAGCTGGGGAAAGGTGTATGGCACAATCCGTAGCAGTTGCAGTTGGAAAAATTGGAAATCAACTTGTAAATAAAATTGCAAAAAAAGTTGAATCACTCAAAGTAGGTCCTGGACTTGATAAAAATTCTGAGATGGGACCTCTTATAACAAAAGAACATTTAGAAAAAGTTAAAGGATATGTAGATCTTGGTGTAAAAGAAGGCGCTAAATTAGTTGTGGATGGAAGAAATATTAAACTTCAAGGCTATGAAAAAGGTTTTTATATAGGAGGTTGTCTTTTTGATAATGTAAATAAGGAAATGAAAATTTATAAAGAGGAAATTTTTGGACCAGTTCTCTCTGTAGTTAGAGTGGAAGATTTTCAAGAAGCAGTGAATTTAGTAAACGATCATGAATTTGGTAATGGAACTAGTATATATACACGTGATGGAGATGTAGGAAGAACCTTTGCTAGTAAAATTAAAATCGGAATGGTTGGAATTAATATACCTATACCAGTACCTGTCGCTTATCATTCATTTGGAGGCTGGAAAAGATCCTTATTTGGTGATCAACATATGCATGGAATGGAAGGTGTTAGATTTTACACGAAGTTAAAAACTATAACTTCAAAATGGCCAACAGGCTTGGCATCAGATCCTAATTTTATAATGCCAACATTAAATTAAAATTATATGAAGAAAAAAATTTCGTTAATAGGGGCTGGCCAAATTGGCGGAACATTAGCTCATCTTCTAAGCATCAAGGAAATTGCTGATGTTGTTCTTTTTGATGTTAACGAAGGACTTGCTAAGGGAAAAGCTTTAGATATCGCACAATCAACTTCTGTTGATGGTTATAAAACTAATATAGTAGGAACAAGCAATTATGAAGATACAAAAAATTCTGATGTAATTATTATCACTGCAGGAGTTCCAAGAAAACCTGGAATGACAAGGGATGATTTGTTGGAGGTAAATTTAAAAATTATAAAACAAGTTGCTATAGGAATAAAAAAAACTTCTCCAAATGCATTTATTATATGTATCACTAACCCCTTAGATATAATTGTAATGGCTTTGCAAAAATATTCAGCGTTGCCCACAAATAAAGTTGTTGGCATGGCTGGAATTTTAGATACTTCAAGATTCAAATACTTTATTTCCCAAGAACTTAAAGTACCAGTTAAAAACATAGAAAGCTTAGTTTTAGGTGGTCATGGAGATACTATGGTTCCAATGCCAAATCATACACAGGTAAATGGAAAACCATTAAAACAGTTAATAAAACAGGAAAAGTTAGATTTAATAATTGATAGAACACGTAAGGGTGGAGCAGAAATAATTAAATTATTAGAAAAGGGTTCTGCATTTTATGCACCAGCAGCTTCAGGAGTGGAGATGGCGGAGTCTTACATAAAAAATTTAAAAAAAACTTTACCTTGCGCAGCTTATTTGAATGGAGAATATGGAATAAAAAATTTATATGCAGGTGTTCCTGCAGTAATTGGAAGTAATGGAGTAGAAAAAGTAGTTGAAATTAAATTAGAAGCAAAAGAAAAGAAAAATTTTGAAATTTCAATAAAAGCAGTAAAGGATTTATTTTCGTCTGCGATTAGAATTGATTCAGATTTAGATAAATAATTTTATTTTGTATAATGAATATTCATGAACATCAAGCCAAAGAGCTTTTAAAAAAGTTTGGAATACCCGTTCCTGAAGGTTTTGTAATTTATAGTGAGGCAGAAATTGCAAAAAAAATTAAATCTCTACAACTAAACAAGTATGCAATTAAAGCACAGATTCATGCTGGAGGTAGAGGAAAAGCTGGCGGTATTAAAATAGTTGATAATAAAGAAGATTTACTTACCGAAACAAAAAAAATGTTTGGGAAAAATTTAATTACTCATCAAACAGGCAAGAAAGGTAAAAAAGTTCAAAGAGTTTATATAGAAGAAACCTCTGAAATCAAGAAAGAATTTTATTTAGCATGTTTAGTAGATAGATCAAGCTCAAAGATTGCTTTTATTAGTAGCACGGAGGGAGGGGTAGATATTGAAAAGGTGGCAAAAAAAACACCAAGTAAAATAATTACTGTTAAAATTAATTTACTAAATTCAGTCTCAGATGAACAAATAAAAAAAATAATTGAACCATTTAACTTTTCAGGTGGTGCCGAAGAGCAAGCATTTAAAATTATTAGGTCTATTTATAAAATTTTAATAAATAAGGATGCAAGCCTTATTGAAATTAATCCTTTAATTTTGACTAAAGAAAATAAATTATTATGTTTAGATGCAAAAATTAATTTTGATGATAACGCTTTATTTCGACATCCTGATATTGTTGCACTAAAAGATTTCAGCGAAGAGAATCCTATAGAAACAGAGGCAAGCAAATACGGCTTATCCTATATAAAGCTAGATGGAAAAATTGGTTGTATGGTAAATGGTGCCGGTCTTGCAATGGCTACAATGGATATTATAAAATTGTTTGGTTCTGAGCCAGCAAATTTTTTAGATGTTGGTGGCGGAGCATCAAAGGAAAAAGTTTCTGCTGCATTTAAAATTATCTTATCAGACAAAAATGTTAAAGGCATTTTGATAAATATATTTGGTGGAATAATGAGATGCGACGTTCTTGCTCAAGGTGTAATTGAAGCGGCTAAAGAAATTAATTTATCAATTCCCTTAGTAGTACGATTAGCAGGCACAAATGAAGCGATTGGAAAAAAAATATTAAAAGATTCTAATTTAAAAATTATATCTGCAAATAATTTGTCAGATGCAGCTAAAAAAATTGTTGAGGCAACTGAATAAAAATGTCAATTTTAGTTGATAAAAAAACAAAGGTAATTTGTCAAGGTTTTACTGGTTCTCATGGCACATTCCATTCACAACAAGCTATAGCTTATGGCACAAATTTAGTTGGTGGAGTAACACCAAAAAAAGGCGGTCAAATACATTTAGGAAAACCTGTTTTTAATTCAGTTAGCGAAGCTGTTGAAAAAACACAAGCTAATGCAAGCATGATTTACGTTCCAGCAAAATTTGCGTCTTCAGCAATTATTGAAGCAATTGAAAATGAAATTTCTCTTATTGTTTGTATTACAGAGGGTATTCCTGTTTTAGAAATGATAAAGGTTAAAGAAAAACTTGTAAAATCAAAATCACGTTTGATTGGCCCAAATTGCCCTGGAATTATTACTCCTGATGAATGTAAAATTGGCATCATGCCGGGAGATATTCATAAAAAAGGTTCTGTAGGAATAGTTTCAAGATCTGGAACATTAACCTATGAAGCTGTGGCACAAACAAGCGAAATTGGATTCGGTCAATCTACAGTCATTGGAATTGGAGGAGATCCAATAAATGGAACAAATTTTATTGACTGTATAGAGCTTTTTTTAAAAGATTCTAACACTAAATCAATTGTAATGATTGGAGAAATAGGAGGTTCTGCAGAAGAGGAAGCGTCAGAGTTTATAAAATCTTCTAAAATTAAAAAGCCTATCGTTGGTTTTATTGCAGGTGTAACAGCGCCTCCAGGAAGGAGAATGGGACATGCTGGAGCAATTATTTCTGGTGGGAAGGGAAATGCAGAAGATAAAATTGAAAAGATGAAGTCTTGTGGCATAAAAATATCAGATTCACCAGCTGATTTAGGAAAAACATTACAGACAGAACTTGCAAGATAATTTTTTAATTTTATAATGAAATATAAATTATTTTAATAATTAATGACATCAATCAAAGATAATACGATTTTTGACAAAACTTCTTTTTTAGACGGAAGCAACAGTTCTTTTATAGAAGAAATGTATTTAAAATATCTAAAAAATTCTAAAGATATCCCTCAGAGCTGGAAAGATTTTTTTGATGGATTAGGTGATGATCACAATATTGTAAAAACAGAGATAGAAGGACCAAGTTGGGCGCCTAAAAGAATTAATATATTAAAAAAAATTGACAAAAAAAATGATGTTGTTGAAGAAATTTCAACTAATGGAACTTTAGCTTCAAAAGAGGAATATGAAAAAGAAAAAGGACAATCTGTTAAAGCCATAGCTCTAATTAGAGCATATAGAATTAGAGGACATCTTATCGCAAACCTTGATCCACTTAATATGATGGAAAGAAAATATCTTAATGAATTACATCCTTCAGATCATGGTTTTAAAAAAGAAGATTATAATAAAAAAATTTTTGTACATTCGTATATGGACCGTAGTTATGCAACTATAAATGAAATACTTTTATTTCTAAGAAAAACTTACTGTTCAAGTATAGGCGTTGAATATATGCATATATCTGATCCGATTGAAAAAGTCTGGTTTAGAGAACGGATGGAAAAAGAAGAGAATCAAATAAAATTTACTGCCAATGGTAAAAAAGCAATATTAAATAAATTAATACAAGCAGAAGGTTTTGAAAAATTTTTATCGGTTAAATTTGTTGGTACAAAAAGATTTGGTATAGATGGTGGCGAAGCTTTGATACCAGCATTAGAACAAATAGTAAAACGAGGTGGGCATTTTGGGGTTAAAGAAGTTAAAATTGGGCAACCACATAGAGGAAGACTAAATATTTTAGCCAATGTATTACAAAAATCTTATAAAAGAATGTTCAATGAATTTGCCGGAGAATATGCTTCTTATAGCGCAGATTCTACTGGAGATGTAAAATACCATTTAGGAGCTTCATCTAACAGAGAATTTGACGGTAACTTAGTCCATATTTCTTTAACAGATAATCCTTCGCATCTTGAAGCAGTGAACCCAGTAGTATTAGGGCAAACACGTG
>CACLMO010000026.1 GCA_902608065.1 uncultured Pelagibacteraceae bacterium | reverse complement strand
CGCTTAGAAAATTTTTTTTTAAAATAAATTCCAACTGCGTATCTACCAATTACAACTAATGCAATGACTAGAAAAAATATTATTATGGCAATTGTTATTTTTTTTGATCTCTTCATTTATATTTATTTTTTTCCAAATTCAGTCCAACTTCCTATATATATTTTTGGGATATAATCATCATTTATTAACGAATATGCAAGAGCTAGACTTGCCGCTGATACTGAACTTCCGCAGCTCATTACAATTTTATTACTGTTGATTTTGCCTGAATTAAACAAATCTCTTAATTTTTCTATATCTAAAAAAGTATTATCTTCTACATTCACAATTTCAGCTAAAGGCATTGATTTTGATCCTTCGATGGAACCACTTTTAACCCCCGGCCGAGGCTCAGGTTCTAAGCCCAAAAAACGATTTTTGCTCCTAGCATCTAGTACAGTAAAGTCTTTTTTTTTAATATTTTCATTAATTTGAGATAATACTTTAATCATACTTTTATTTTCCTTAGCTTTATATTCAGATAAAGTTAATTTAGTTTTTGCATTTGTAACTTTTCGACCTTCTAATTTCCATTTTTTCATTCCACCATTTAATACTGAAACTAATTTTGGGTCATGTCCAAAAAAAAGAAATTGGAACCAAGCACGACAACTAGAAATTAAATCACTATAACAATAAATAATAATTCTGTCGGTATTTAGTATTCCCATTTTAGAGATAGCTTTTTCATGATCATATAGTGATGGAAGAAAATGACTATGTGGCAAATCTTTTCTCTGATTGGAATTTTTCTCTAGGTCAAAAAAAATTGCATTTTCTATGTGTTCTTTATTATACTCTTCAATTGCTTTTCTATTTTTAACTAAATGCCAGGAAGCATCAATAATTTTAACTTTATTTAAATTCTCACCAAGCCAATTTGTTGAAACTAAAGTCATTTTTTGCTTCGTTTTTCAAAATATTTTTGATGATACTCTTCTGCTTTACAATAATTTTTTTCTTTCCTGATAATTGTAACTACTTTACCGTTAAGTTTTTTATTAATCTCATCCAATATTTTTTGAGCAGATATCCTTTCTTGTTCAGTTGTATAAAAAATCTCTGATCGATATTGGTAGCCAACATTAGGGCCTTGACGATTAAGAGTTGTTGGATCGTGGATTTTAAAGAATAATCTAGCTACGTCCTCATAAGAAATTATTTTAGGGTCGAATGTAACTTTAACAACTTCTATGTGTTCAGTATTGCCGCCGCAAACTTGTTCATAAGTCACTTTTGGTTTTTTTCCACCACAATACCCACATTCTGTTGAAATAATGCCAGGAACACCTTGATATTCAGTTTCATCCCAGAAGCAACCAATTCCACCTATAAATATTTGCATAAAATTTTTTAATTTAGTGGTAAATATAAATTAATTTATCAAAATGATCAAAAACCAAAATCACCTAGGCGCTCTATGTATGATATTAAGCGTTTTATTTTTCTCGTTTATGGACTGTCTAATTAAAATAACCGCTACAGATTTTGCTGTTGGACAAGTTATGTTTAGTCGAGCTTTATTTGGTCTAATTCCAATATTTTTTTTGATACCCAAAAAAAGATTAAAAAATTTTTATAAAACAAAACATATAAGTCTTCATTTTCATCGAAGTTTCTGGGGAGCTATTGCGATGTATGCTATTTTTGTTGGAATTAGAAATCTGGGTTTAGCAGAGGTTACATCAATAGCATTTTCAGGTCCCATTTGGGTTGTTATATTTTCTATTTTATTTTTAGGTGAAAAAATAAGAGCTAAACGTTGGATTGCGGTAGGCCTGGGTTTTGTAGGAGTTATTATAATTTCAAAACCTGGATTTGATAATTTAAATTTTTATTATATTTATCCAATAATATTTACACTTGGATTTGCAAGCGTATCTATTTTTATAAGAAAATTAACTTTAGTAAATGAACCTATTTACTTGATAGCTTTTTACTTTTCAATTTGTTCTGGAGCTATGGGACTTTTAACTTTGCCATTTGGAGGATGGGTTATGCCAACATTACATGAGTTAGGTTTATTAATTTTAATTGGATTGTTTGGAAGCATTGCGAACCTACTTTTGACACAAAGCTATAAATTAGCCGAAGTTTCTCTAACAACACCTTTAAAATATTTATCATTAGTTTTGGCTATTATTTTTGGATTTTATTTCTTTAACGAAATTCCGACCATTTATACATTAATAGGTGCTAGTTTAATTGTAGTTTCATCTGCTATAATTTTTATAAGAGAGCACCAGTTAAAAAAACCTATTACTTTACCTAGACAGCAATGAAGCGTCCCCCAGTTTATTGGAAAAAAGCAAAAAGAACATTGTCTAAGAGAGATTCTGTTTTAAGAAAAATAATAAAAAAATATAAAAAAGGCTTTTTAACCACAAGAAATAATCCATTTTTTTCTTTGTGTCGAACTATAGTAGGTCAACAAATTAGCACCAAAGCAGCCGATTCAATTTGGCTTAAATTTGAAAAAAAATGCAAACATAATATTAATCCTAGAACAGTAATAAAAATATCCTCTCACAATTTAAAAAAGGCGGGATTATCTCGACAAAAAGTTAGTTATTTAAAAAATATTGCTAAAGCATTTAGAAACAAATCATTTGATGTAGCAAAACTTAAAAAAATGAATGATATCGATGCTATTAATTATATAACTAAATTAAAAGGTCTAGGTGTTTGGAGTGCAGAAATGTTTTTAATGTTTAATTTGAATAGACCAAATATATTACCACTAAAAGATATAGGTTTATTAAGAGCAATATCTAAAAATTATAAAACAACTTATCCACCAAGTAAAAAAATTTTAGAAAAAATTTCTAAAATTCATTATGGTTATAGAACTGTATTTACATGGTACATGTGGAGATCAATTGATCCATCGGATGTTGAATATTAAATATTTTTATTATTTAAATCTTCTAAGCGCAAACTAGCAATTTTTTTTACCTGTCTTATTGCTTCTTCAAATTCTATTTGTGACTCTGAATTAATTCTTGCTCGAAAGTTATTTAAAATTTCAATTTTACTTTTATCTTTAACCGCAAGTATAAAAGGAAAACCAAATTTCTTGTAAGAATCATTAAGTTTTTTAAATTCATTAAATTCTTCTTTTGTACATTGATCTAATCCAGCATTTTTTTGCTCCTTTAGTGAATCTGGAGTTAATGAACTTATTTTCATTTTGTTACCCAAGTCAGGATGATTATTAAGAATCTTTAACTTTTTTTCCTTTGAAGACATCTCAAAAATATCCATCATTTTTGATGATAATTCATTAAAGTCTCCAAAAGGTTTTTGTTTGTATAGCTCTTCAGCTATCCATCTTGAATTTTCGAAAATATTAGCGAAAACTTTGGTAAATTCACTTTTAGACAATTTATTAATTTTATTGATCATACTTATTTAGTTTATATAATATCTTATGACAAAATTAACCACTCATTGCCTAGATACTTTTTCTGGAAAACCTGCTAAAGGTATTAAAGTAGATGTTTATATAGTTTCTGGCAAAAAAGAAAAAATTAGTTCTGTCATATTAAACAGCAACGGTCGTTCAGACAAACCATTAATTGAGGGTGATAATTTTAAAGAAGGTCAATATGAACTTGTTTTTTTTGTGAATGATTATTTTAAGAAGATAACCAATTTGCCCAAAACACCTTTTTTAAATGAAGTAGTAATTAGATTTGGAATATCCAACTCCAAAGAACACTATCATATACCTTTACTTGTCAGCCCTTGGAGTTATTCCACTTATAGAGGAAGCTAGTGCCTTCTGACACAATTAACTTTATTCATTCTGGAAAAATTAAAGAAATTCGTAATCCAGATCCCAACGAAACATTACTTAATTTTGTTAGAACTAAATTAAAAAAAACAGGTACAAAAGAAGGTTGCGCCGAAGGAGGTTGTGGAGCTTGCACAGTTGTTTTAGGAGAATTAAAAGATAATGATATTAATTATACAGCTGTTAATTCTTGTATTACTTTTTTACCAACTCTAGCAGGAAAGCAACTTATACTCGTAGAAGATTTAATTTCAAAAGACAATTCACTGCACCCTGTTCAGGAGGTTATGGTCAAGTGTCATGGTTCGCAGTGTGGTTTTTGCACTCCTGGATTTATCATGTCTCTATTTTCAATGTTTAAAAATTATTCAAAATTAAAAAAAGATGTAGTTAAAGATTCTATCGCAGGAAATTTGTGTCGTTGCACGGGATATAAGCCTATAATTAAAGCAGCAAAAAGTTTACAAACAAAAAATAAAATTGACCATTTTGTAAAAGATAAGAAACAAACTATTGCTCTACTAAAAAAGGTGGGAAATAAATCTATTGCTATTTATAGAAAAGGCAAAAAATATTTTGCACCTCGCTATATTTCGGAACTTAAAAAAATTTTAAAAAAAAATGCTAATTCAAAATTACTTAGTGGTGGTACAGATTTAGCTTTAACAGTTACTAAAGATAGAAAAGATATTGAATCAATGATTTATATGAATTCAATAATGGAATTAAATTATATAAAAAATAATAATAAATATATTGAAGTAGGAGCTGCAACATCCTTAAGCAATTTTGAAACGTACATAAAAAAATATTATCCTGATTTTAATAAAATTCTTAAACGTTATGGATCGGTTCAAATAAGAAATGTAGCGACTATTGCAGGGAATATAATAACAGCATCACCAATAGGAGATAATTTACCTTTGTTGCTAGCTTTAGATTGTCAAATAGTTTTGCAAGGCATAAAAAAAAGTAAAATTTTGCCAATTAATGATTTTTTTATTAGTTATCGCAAAACTAAACTAAAAGAAGGACAATTCATTCATTCTATTAGAATTCCTATTTTTAATAAAAATATTTTTAAAGCTTATAAAATATCTAAACGTTTTGATGACGACATATCTTCAGTCTGTGCTGCTTTTAATTTAACAATTGAAAACAAAAAAATTAAAAAAATAAAAATTGCATATGGTGGAATGGCTGCGCTTCCTAAGAGAGCAATTTATTGCGAAAAAGTACTTTTAAATTCTTCAATTACACAAAATGTAATTGATAAAGCAAAAAATGCTTTAGAAAAAGATTTTTTTCCAATTGATGACATGAGGGCAAGTAGGCGATATCGAAAGATAGTGGCAAAAAATTTATTAGAAAAATGTTTTTTAGAAATAAATGAAAAAAAATTAATTGGAATTTATAATTAGATGAATAAAGAAATTTTTATAAGTGAAGAAAGACCTCATGAAAGTAGTATAAAACATGTTAGTGGTCAGGCTCTCTATACGGATGATATTCCTGAGCCACCAGGCACTTTATATGGAGCAATTGGATGGAGTAAAAAATCTCATGCTATAATTAAAAAAATAAATCTCGAGGAAGTAGAAAAAAGCGAAGGAGTAGTTTCTGTAATTACATCAAAAGATATACCTGGCCGAAATGATGTGGGTCCAGTATATGATGGAGATCCAATATTTCCAAAAAAGGCCGAGTATTTTGGTCAACCACTGTTTGCAGTGGCAGCTAAGTCAACAGAACTTGCAAGAAAAGCAGTTTTAAAGGCTAAAATTTCTTATAAATCTTTAAAAGTAATTAAAAACATTCACGAAGCATTAAAAAAGAAATCATTTATTTTAAAAGAAACAAAAATTAAAAAAGGCGATCCTCATAAAAAAATTAGTGAGTCTCCATATAAATTAAAAGGAAATTTTACTACAGGTAGCCAAGAACATTTTGCTCTTGAGGGGCATGCTGCTTTTACGATTCCTGGTGAAGATAATGATTATAAAGTTTATTCTTCTACTCAACACCCAAGTGAGACACAACAAATTATAGCAAAAATGCTTAATCAAAAAAGCAACACCATTACTGTTGAAGTAAGAAGAATCGGAGGAGGTTTTGGAGGAAAAGAAACACAGTCTTTCATATTTGCAGCAATTTGTACCCTACTGTCTAAAAAAACTAAACGTCCAGTTAAACTTAGAATAGATAGAGATGATGAAATAATTATCACAGGAAAAAGACACGACTTTTATTCTGAATATGAAGTAGGTTTTGACGAACTAGGAATTATTAAAGGATTGAATGTCAAACTAGCTTCTAAATGTGGAATTTCCCCAGATTTATCTGGCGCTATAAATCAAAGAGCTCTTTTACATCTTGATAATGCATACTACATTGAAAATATATTGGCAGAAAACTTTTTATGTAAAACAAATACAGCATCTAATACAGCATTTCGCGGTTTTGGAGGAAATCAAGGAATGATGGTTATAGAAAATATCATTGATAACATAGCGGGATCATTAAAAAAGGATCCTTCAGAAATAAGAAGAAGAAATTTTTATCAAAATAATAAAAAAAATATTACACATTATGGTATGAAAATTGAGGATAATGTAATGCATTCAATTTTTGATAGACTGATAAAAACTTCAAATTATAAGAGACGAAGAATAGAAATAAAAAAATTTAATTCAACAAATAAATATATAAAGAGAGGAATTGCTATAACTCCTGTGAAGTTTGGAATTAGCTTTACAACCATACATCTTAATCAGGCGGGAGCATTAGTTCATATTTATTGTAATGATGGTAGTTGTCACATTAATACGGGAGCTATTGAAATGGGACAAGGCACATACACCAAAATCGCACAATTAGCTGCAGCAGAATTAGGTCTTCCACTAAATAAAATTAA
>CACLMO010000025.1 GCA_902608065.1 uncultured Pelagibacteraceae bacterium | reverse complement strand
GAATAAAATTTCTTTTTGAAATTCCTCTACCATCAAGTTTAATTTTTCTCTTTTTTAAAATTGAATATATTGTTTTTGGAATTATTCTATATAATCTTTGGTATTCTCCATAAACATTACTTGCTCTTATTGAACAATACGAAATTTTTTTTCTTTTATGCAATAATTTTAAAAAATGATCGGCAGTTACCCTGGAAGCAGCATAAGGAGTTGCTGGGTTATAATTTTGATTTTCTGTAGTCACTTTTTTAATATTGCCATAAATTTCAGGTGTAGAAATATGAATTAACTTTGTTTTAAAATTTAAATTCGAAATACTATTATATAGCTTTATCATGCTAAAAGAATTTGTATAAAACCAATCTACAGGATAATCCCAACTTTGACCTACCATACTTTGAGAAGCAAAATTTACTATATAAGAAGGTTTTATTTTCTTAATTAATTGTAAAATCTTCTCATGATTTTTATTTAAATCTAATTTATAAAAAGAGAAATTTTTATTATTGGGGTTAAATCTTAAAAAACAATTTTTATTTATTTTTGATCTACTAATTCCTTTGACTTTATATCCGTCTGAAAGAAGATGATAAATTAAAGATCCTGCCGAAAAACTATTAGATCCAATTATTATAATTTTTTTAATTTTTTTTTTAACCATTGTATAGAGTGATAATTGGGTTTATCTTTTAGAATCTTTTTATTATATAGTTGGCTTAGTTCTTCTATAGCATTATTTATATTTTTTTTAGGTCTAAATCCTGTCCTTAGTAATTTGGAAGAATCTAAATTATAGCTTCTAGGATCACTAAATTTTTTTTTAATTACAATTTTTGATTTAATATTTTTTGATATTTGTTTAGCAATATTTAATATTGATAAATTTTCAAAACCAGCATTAAAAATCCCAAATTTAATTTTTTTGTTATTTAAAAAAAAAAGATATGCATCTAAAAGATCATCCAAATGAATATTAGGTCTTTTTTGTTTTCCTCCGAATACTACAATTTTTTTATTTTTAAGAGCGCTAAAAGTTAAGGCATTTACTGTCAGATCTAATCTCATTCTTGGCGAAAATCCACATACAGTAGCGGGTCTTAATATTATTACATTAATTTTTTTTTTGTACGAAAGTAAAATTCTTTCTGTAACCATCTTGACTTTGTTATAAGTGGAAATTGGATTTAAAGATAAATCTTCAGTTACTCGCTTCTCTTTTTTTATTCCATAAACAGACCCGGACGATGCATATATAATTTTTTTAACTTTATATTTTAATAATTGTTCTAACAAAATTTTTGTTCCAAGTGCTGAAGTTTCCCAGCTTAATGAAGGACTAAGATCTACCATTGGGTCATTGGCTATACTAGCCAAATGAACGCACGCCTCAACATTTTTTAAATCTATTTGATTAATTTTACAAATGTCCATTTTATAATTGATTACATTTTTATCTTTTATGAAATAGTTGCCAAAAATATTTCTATCTACATTAATAACTTTGTAACCATTTTTTATAAGGCGCTTTATTAAAATTACTCCTTGATAACCTGACCCACCAGTAACTAATATTTTTTTTTTCATACTTAAATAACTAAGAAACTTTTATTATCGCTTTGCCTATTATTTTATTTTTTTTATAGTCAGAAATAAGTTTATTAATATTTTTAAATAAATAAATTCGATCTATATAATCTTTAAAATTAAATTTTGTTTTTATTAAATAGTTTAAATACTTGACTAGATCCTTTTGAGGTTTAAAATTACCACCATATGACCCGAGAAGTTGAAGGCCATAATTAATTTTTAAAGTATTTATTTTCATTTTTTCATTAAGTTTAGGAACGCCCAAAAGAGCAACTTTGCATATTAAGTTATAGTTAAAAATTTTAGATAAAACTTTCGCTGATCCTGTAGTATCAACGATATAATGATAAAAATTTCTTCTTAGTTTCTTAACTAAGTCTACGTTGTTATAACTTGAATAACAATTTGTTGCTCCAAATCTTTTTGATTTTTTTAATGCTTTTTGTTTTTTCTCTAATATATCTATGTTTGATAATAATAATTTATTACAATAATGTATCATTGGAATACCAAGTGCGCCACTTCCTATTATTAAAATATTTTTTTTTGTTTTGACTTTAAGAATTTTTTCTAGAGTCGATAATGCTACTGATAAAGAACATCCCATTAATGGTAAAATTTTTAGGTTATATTTTTTTGATGGAATTTTTGTTAACCTGTTTTCTGAAATCATCGAATATTTACTAAAAGTGGTTATTTTTCCAGAATTTATTGTGTTATTTTGATTGTCAGATTTATAAATAATTCTTCCACAATCTTTACCTAATGATTTCATCCAGTGTAAAACTACTAAATCATTTTTTTTTACCTTTTTAACTTTTGGTCCAAATGAAACTACTTTTGCGCACGCTTCATGCCCTAAACAGTGAGGTAAATATTTATCTTTCCCCTTAATCCCTTCAATCTCACCAAACTGAGATGAGCAAAAGCCAGAATAAAGTATTTTTACAAAAACTTGATACTTTTTTGGTTTTTGTGTTTTAATATTTATAATTTTTAATGGTTTTTTATTTTTAAAAAGCACAGCTGCTTTGTAATGTTCCATAAATAAATTATTTTAAAATATGATTTAAACTTTTTAAAAGTTTAATTTTATTTACTGACTCTTTGTTTCCTATAGTTTCTACTGATTGCGCAGCAGCTAATGAAGCAGTCAATAAAGCTAAATCTTTATCAAAACCTAGCTTTAAACATAAAGCAATTATAGAAAGCATTGCGTCACCAGCTCCAATTTTATCAACGGCTTTTTCGGCAAATGCATCACAAAAATTATATTTATTATCCTTTTTATTATAAAGAATAGAACCTTCGTTTCCTTTAGTTACTATTAGATTATCTATTTTTTGATCTTGTGAAAATATTTTCATTAAAAATTCGTTTTTAGTATTTTTGTCTCTCATTTCATGTCGCATTTCTCTTTCATTAATTATCACACAATCAATATTTTTATATTTTCTCATACTATGATAACCAACATTTGCAGCATTTACTTGGGCATTCACAGCTAAATACTTTGATTTTTTGCATATTATATTTGCAGCTTTTTTTGATATAAATCCATGACCATAATCAGAAACTATAATTAAATCATGTAATGGAATAAGTTTTTTTAATTTATTATTAAATATTTTTTCATCTTTCGAATTAAGAGCGTCGTCATTTATAGTATATACGCCTAAAACTTTATTGTTTGTAATTTCATCTAAAAATCTTTTTTTAATTATTGTAGGAGAATTATTTTTTTTAATATATTCAAAATTTACTTTGCTAGACAAACCTTTTTTAATATCTTTTAAAAATTCCTTATTTTCTCCTACCATACTCAAAAGTGTAATTTTATTACAAAATTCGGACAAATGTTTTGATATAGCGATTGCTCCCCCTAAATATTGCTCCATTTTTAAATCTCTTAAAGCTAAAGTTGGATCTTTGCCTGATTTACCTAAAGCTTCACAAAAATAATATTGGTCGATGATAGCTTCGCCTATTATAAGAATTTTTAATTTTTTAAAATTTTCTATTAATTTTTTAATTTTATGGAAAATGTATTTCTTTTTAATCTTTCCTATAGTTGTTTTTTGTTTTACAGAATATATATCACTAAATTTATTCAAAAGTTTACTTGAACTAAATGTTATATCATTTGTATATTCAATCTTACCTTTAAATTTTTTTACAATTTTTATTTCGTTTTTAATTTCTTTAGATACATCATTTGAATGAATTTTATAATCGGGGCCCTTACAATAAATATTAGGTTTTAATTTTTTAATTACAGGTATAGCTGTAGTATTTCTATTTAAGATCACAAAATCTACTTCGGTTAAAGATGATATGGCTTCAACTCTATGATTCTCATTAAAATGAGGTCTATTTGGTCCCTTATTTACATATTTGTCAGATGTGATTGATACAACAAGTATATCTCCAAAGTTTTTTGCCGTTTTAAAATGTTTAATATGACCAACATGTAACAAATCAAAAACTCCGTGACACAAAACAACTTTTTTTCCTTTTGCCTTTTGTTTTGAAATAATTTTCAATAATTTATCAATCGAAATAAATTTTTTCATGAGTATCTTTCAATAAGTCTTTTAATCCATTTTCTAAAGTTACTTTAGGTTTCCAATTGAAGTCTTTTTTTATTTTTCTTATACTTGCTAAAGATCTTTCCGTTTCACCCTTTCTTTTAGGTATATAAACTTTTTTTCCGCCAATAATTTCAGCTACTTTATTTATTTTCACTTCAGTGCCTGATCCAACATTATAAATTTTTCCAATTTTTTTAGAAAAAGCAGATTTAATGATAGCTTTTACCAAATCTTTAACATGAATAAAATCTCTTGTTTGATTTCCGTTTCCAACTATTGTAAGTGGTTTCTTTGTAATTTTCTGAGATAAAAAAATACCAAATACTGAGCTATATGATCCCATAACAGATAATCTGGGACCATATGCATTAAAAAATCTTAAAGAGTTTGCTGGAAAATTTCTAATTTTAACTTCCTGCATAATTAGTTGTTCTGCAATCCATTTGGTATATGCGTAAGGAGACAAAGTTTTAATTTTAGAACTTTCTTTTGTGGGAAATTCTTTTGGAATTCCATAACAACTAGCTGAAGCCTCATAAATAAATTTTTTAATATTAGATTTTTTAATACATTTAAGAAGATTTAATGTGCCGTTCACATTTGCTTGAAAATACGATTTGGGTTTTTTTAAACTTTCTACCATGCTAGTTTTGCCTGCTAAGTGAAAAACATAATCTACTTTTTTAAAATATTTTTCTAAATTTTTATTTTTTGATATATCAGTTTTTATAATTTTTACTTTTCTTTTAGAATGTTGTTTTAAATTAGATCTTCTTCCAGTACTAAAATTATCTAAAACGATAATCTTATGTCCTTTATCAACTAATTCATCAACAAGATTACTCCCAATAAAACCTGCCCCACCTGTTACTAATGATTTCATTTATTTTTAAATTGAAATACTTTTCCGTTTTTTACTTTAAACGTCTCATTGCAATTCTTTATCGTGCTTTCTCTGTGAGAAATAATTATTATGGTTAAATGATTTAAATTTTTTTGCAATGTTTCAATAATTTTTTTTTCATTTTCAACATCTAAAGAATTAGTTGATTCATCTAATATAAGAATTTCTGGATCTCTATAAAGAGCTCTGGCTATACAAATTCTCTGTATTTGTCCCCCGGATAATAATTTTCCTCTTTCGCCAGCTGATGAAAAAACACCATTATCTAAACTATCTATAAATGTACTTAATTCAGCTAGAGAAATTGCCTTTTTAACTTTTTCATGATTAATATCTTTGTCATATTCTCCGAAAGCAATATTTTTTATAATGGGTTCATCCATTAATATTAAATCTTGTGAAACATACCCAATCTTATTTCTCCAAGAATTTAAATTTGATTCTAATTCTTTGTTATCGATATAAATTTTTCCTTTAGATGGTTTCAATAAACCGGTAATTAGTTTAGCTAAAGTACTCTTCCCAGCTCCACTTTCACCTATAATTCCAACAAATGATTTTTTTTTGATTTCAAAATTAGCTGTATCTAATATCATCCTGCTATTTTCGTTAAACTGAAAACTTACGTTCTTAAAGTTAATTTTTTCTTTAAAATTTAATTTTGAATTATCAAATTGATTTTCGTTTTTATCTATCAATTTTAACTCTGTGAATACAAGATTGCCCGCAGGTTTTCCAAACAAAATTCTTTGGTAATTACCTATTAATTTATTTAAAGATGGCAAAAGTCTATATCCCGCCGCAACAAAGAATGTGAAAGAAATTAAATATTCCTCTAAACTTGCTCCACTTTTAATAACTAAAATTAATGAAATGCCTAATATTATTATTGCCGCAAGCTCTAAAAGTGCACGAGGAAATAAAGGAAATATAGATTTCAACCAAAATATTTTTAATAATTCCTGATATATAGTTTCAAATTTTTTATAAAAATAAGATTGTTTATTAAAAATTTGTATTTCTTTAATTAAATTAAAACCTTCTACAATATTTTGATTGGTTTGCTTAGCCGCATCTTGCCTTTTTTTACCAATTTTTTTAATGTAACTATTAGTTAATAGTAAAAAAAGAAAACCAACTAATATAAAATAAAATAAAATTTTAATTGCTGCAAAAGGTTGGACAAGCAGTAAAAGGGAAACTATTGAAATAGTAAGTATTATATCGTTAATAGCTGTAATTATTATTACAGCATTACCGGAAAATAAATCTACTTCTGCTGTAATATTATTTATACTTTTAACAGAATTCTTTTTTAAGTGCTGTATATATGGCATTTCCATATATCCTTTGAATAATTTTTTAGAAAGTGTTGAATGTAATTTAAATTTAAATCTACCAATATACCAAGCTGTAAATAAATTCATTAAGACTCGAAGTACAAAAAAGCTGACGAAAACTATAGATAAAAATACTATTAACTGGTTTTTATCGCTTATTTTAAATAAGTCAAAAATAGAACTTAATGAAACTGTTTCAAAAATAGTAAAATTATAAATACTATAAAAAAAGTTTTCGTCCGTAATCGATTTTAAAAATGGTATAATTAATCCTATGCTAAAAGTTTCAAATAAAACATTTAATAAAAGAACCGCTACTACAAAAAAAATAGTAGTTTTTTTATTATATTTTAAAATTAATGATAAATTATTTATAAAAGTTATTTTTTCCATTAATATTTCTCAATATGGGTTTCCAGCAAATAACTGATAATGGCAAGAGTGGATTTAAGCCAAAAATATTTTTTTTGACTTCTAAAATTTTACATATTTTTTTTTTTTCTAAATATTTCAATGAACTTAAAATATTTTGAGAATAATCGTTAATAGAAATATATTTCCTTACCGTAGATTCGAAAATATTTTTTTTACTTTGAAGCTCAATAATTGGTTCAAAACTAATTACGGTTTTAGGTAGTAATTTTAAAATTTTGGCTAATTTTTTTGGGTTAGATTTAACATACATTAACGACATAAAAGTAAATATTGTAGATGCTTTTGGTACTTTTCTTGAAAATTTATTTACATTTAAGAAATCATGATTAATTGTATAAATTTTTGGATCAATACTTTTGGTAATCTTTAAACCAACTCTTGATAATTCAATAGCATAATATCCTGAATATTTTCTTTTATTA
>CACLMO010000024.1 GCA_902608065.1 uncultured Pelagibacteraceae bacterium | reverse complement strand
CATCTATTTTATCTACTTCTCCATCTCTCTTAGCTATAATTGTTACGCCTGAATCTAGAGCTACGTCTTTTTCTATTCCAGTTCCAACTAGAGGTGATTCTGGTTTAATTAAAGGTACTGCTTGTCTCATCATATTTGAACCCATTAAAGCTCTGTTAGCATCATCATTTTCCAAAAAAGGAATTAAAGAAGCAGCAACTGAAACTAATTGCTTCGGTGATACGTCAACATATTCAACTACTTCAGGTTTAGCCAAAATAAAATTTAACGCTTTTCTACATGACAGAAGCTCTTCTATAAAATTTCCTTTTTCATCTATGTGAGAATTGGCTTGTGCAATTGTATATTTGGTTTCTTCTATTGCTGATAAATATTCTATATTATTACTAACTTTTCCATCTATAACTTTCCTGTACGGACTCTCAATAAATCCATATTTGTTGACTCTAGAAAAAGTAGCTAAACTGTTTATCAATCCAATATTAGGTCCTTCGGGAGTTTCTATTGGGCAAATCCGTCCATAGTGAGTTGGGTGAACATCTCTAACTTCAAAACCAGCTCTCTCTCTTGTAAGTCCCCCAGGTCCTAATGCTGAAACTCTACGTTTATGAGTTATTTCAGATAATGGATTTGTTTGGTCCATAAATTGAGATAGCTGAGATGTAGCAAAAAAGTCATTTAGTGCAGCTGTTATTGGTCTAGGATTTATCAAATCCTGAGGCATTGCAGATTCGACTTCAAGCAATGTGGAAAGTTTTTCTTTTATAACTCTTTCCATTCTTAAAATTCCTATTCTGAACTGATTTTCTACTAATTCTCCAACTGAACGAACTCTTCTGTTTCCTAGATGATCTATATCATCGACTTCACCTTTTCCATCTTTTAAATCAAGCATATGTTTTATAATTGCTATAATATCGTCGTTTCTCAAAATAGTTATTTCATTACTGCAATTAAGTAATAATTTGCTATTTAATTTTACTCTACCAACATCGGAAAGGTCATATCTTTCAGATGTAAAAAATAAATTATTGAAGATTTCTTTAGCAACATCAAATGAAGGAGGTTCACCTGGTCTTAAAACTTTATAGATGTCATTAATTGCTTCTTCTTTAGTATTGTTTTTATCAAAATTTAACGTATCAATTAAGTAAGGACCTTTGTTTATAGGATCAACATCAAGTATTGTTAAAGTAGAAATATTTAATTCATGTATTTTATCTAAATCTTCTTGTGCTATTGATGCGCCAGATTTAAGAAAAATTTCTTCAGAATTTGGATTAATTAATTTATTTTTTATATATTTACCTAAAAAATACTCTGATGATACTAAAATATTTTTTAGACCCTGTTCATAAAGTTTTTTAGCTATTACAATATTGATTTTTGATCCAACTTTTAGGTAAACTTTACCATCTGTTGCGCTAACTAAATCATTTCTCAACTTTATAGGTCTTTTATAATCTTCTGGATCAAATTTACTTTTCCACTTTTTAGTTTTGCTGTCATAATTAAAATTTTTAAAACCATAAAACAAATCCAATATTTCTTCTCTTTTATATCCAATTGCATAAAGTAATGATGTAATTGGTAATTTTCTTTTTCTATCTATTCTAAAATATAAAATATCTTTAACATCAAACTCAAAGTCTAACCAAGATCCTCTATTAGGTATAACCCTACAATTAAACAAAAGTTTACCACTTGCATGAGTTTTCCCTTTATCGTGATCAAAAAATACACCAGGGCTTCTGTGCATTTGGTTTACAACAACTCTCTCAACTCCATTTATTACAAAAGTTCCACTAGGTGTCATGAGAGGAATGTCTCCCATATAAACTTCTTGTTCTTTTGCTGACAAAACTTGTTTCGTATTATTTTCTTGATCTATATCGTAAATTACCAGTCTTAAAGTTGGTTTTAATGCTGCTGAATAAGTTAAATCCCTTTGTCTGCATTCTTCAACATCATATTTTGGTTTCTCTAAGCGAAAAGATAAATATTCCAACGTGGCTTTATCAGATAGCTCTTCTATAGGAAAAATACTCTTAAAAACTTTTTCTAAGCCCTTTTGCAGATTTGTTTCTGAGATATTTTTTGAAGATAAAAACTGTGAATATGATTTTTTTTGAACTTCAATTAAATTAGGAATTGATAAGGTTTCAGTTAACTTACCAAAGTTTTTTCTTACACTTTTTTTTTCAGTAAACGATAATTCCATGCACAAAATTTACACCCTTTGGATGTAAACTAAAAAATTAAGCCTAATTTAAAAATTACTTTAATTCTACTTTAGCTCCTGCAGCCTCAAGTTTTTTCTTAGCTTCTTCGGCGTCTTTTTTTGCCACACCTGCTTTTACTTCCTTGGGCGCTCCTTCAACTAAATCTTTTGCTTCCTTTAATCCTAAACCTGTAAATGCTCTTACTTCTTTAATTACATTAATTTTTTTGTCTCCTGCTGATGCTAAAAAAACTGTAAATTCAGATTTTTCTTCTGCTGGTGCTGCCGCTGCTCCTGTAGCTGCGGCGGCTACTACTGGTGCTGCTGCTGAAACTCCCCATTTCTCTTCTAATTGTTTTGATAAGTCCGCAGCTTCAACAACTGTTAACTTTGATAGTTCATCTATTATTTTATTTAAATCTGCCATGAAATTCCTAATTATGTCTTTTTACTTTTTGCGTGCGCCAAAATAGCAATTTTTGAGCCAGGTGCAAGTAAAATACTCATTATTTTTTGTGCTGGAGTGCTTAAAATACCAACTATTTTGGCTCTAGCTTCATCTAATGTGGGTAATGTGGCAATTTTTTCCACATCTTTTAATGAAAGCGGTTCATCTTCCATAATTCCACCTATAATTTTTAATTTAGAATTATTTTTCGCAAATTTTGTTAAAATCTTTGCAGAGGCTATTGCGTCATCTGAAAAAGCTACTGCTGTTGGTCCCGTAAATAAATTTTCTAATTTTTTAAATTTGCTATCCTTTAAGGCTAGTTTGGTAATTCTATTTTTGGTTATTTTGAATAGAATTCCTTTTTCTCTCATTTCTTCTCTTAATTTATCGATTTCTTTAACTGAAAGGCCTTGATAATGAGTTACAAGTACAGAATTCGTCTTTTTAAAAAAGTCTTTCATTTCCTCAATATATGATTTCTTTTTATCTTTATTCATCATTTTTTTATCTCTGTAATTTCAGTTTGCAAGAAATTCCCATAGTGGAAGTTAAAAATGCAGATTTAATAAAATCTCCTTTTATTCCACTTGGTTTTTCTTTTAATATAGTTTCAAAAATAGAATTAAAATTTTCTTTTATTTTGTCATCATTGAAACTCTTTTTACCAATTGAAGCAGAAAGATTTCCATCCTTATCATTTTTAATTTCAATTTGACCAGTTTTGAGAGCTTTAACAACAGATTTTATATCATTTGTAACTGTGCCAGTTTTTGGATTTGGCATTAGCCCCTTGGGACCCAAAATTTTACCAAGTTTACCCATTTTAGGCATCATTGCTGGAGTAGCTACAAGTTTATCAAAATTTATTTTTCCTGATGAAATATCATTTACTAAACTTTCAGAACCAGATATATCTGCGCCAGATTCTTTTGCCTCTTTAAGTTTGCTGTCCTCACATAAAACTGCTACTTTAACTTTTTTTCCATTACCATTTGGTAATTTTACTGAAGTTCTCAAAACAATTTCTTCTTTCTTTTGTTTTATATTTAAAAAAAAAGACACATCAATAGATTCATCAAACTTTGCTGTGCAATTTTTTTTTACCATCTTAATAGCTTCTTCCAAAGCTTCTGGCTTTTTATCTTTGGTTATTTCTAGCAGTTTTTTAAATCTTTTTGATGATTTTATTTTCATTAATCTTTTACCTCTATACCCATAGACCTTGCTGAACCACAAATTATTTTTGTAGCTTCTTTAAGATCGTAAGCATTTAAATCTTTCATTTTTTCTTTTGCTATTTTTTCGGCTTGTTTCATAGTTATAGAAGCAACAATTACTCTTCCAGGTTCTTTTGAGCCTCCTTTTAACTTCGCTGCTTCTTTTATAAAATGCGATGCTGGAGGTGATTTAATAATAAAATCAAATTTTTTATCTTTATAAACTGTTATAACTACTGGAACAGGTTTCCCCATAAAGCTTTTAGTTTTTTCGTTAAATGCTTTACAAAATTCCATTATATTTATACCTCTTTGACCTAAAGCTGGTCCAACTGGTGGGGCTGGATTTGCCTGCCCACCTTTAATTTGTAATTTAACATATCCAGTAATTTCTTTTGCCATGATTAAAATTTCTCCACTTGGTTAAAATCCAAATCTATAGGTGTGGGTCTACCAAAAATAGCAACAGATACTTTTAATCTTGATTTATCTTCATCTACTTCCTCGACCAAACCACTAAAAGATGCAAATGGACCCTCACATACTTTGACTTGCTCTCCAATATCAAATGTTAATCTAGGTTCAGGTACTAGAGAACCTTCTTTAATTCCTCCAATAATTTTTTCTACTTCTTTCTCAGGTACTGGAACTGGTGAACCTGTTGGTCCCAGAAATCCGGTTACTTTCTGAATATTTTTAATTGTGTGATATAATTCTTTATTCATTTCCATTTTTATTAAAACGTAGCTAGGAAAGTACTTTTTTTTTCTTTGAACTCGTTTACCTCTTTTCACCTCAGTTACTTCATGTACAGGCACCAAAACCTCTTCTATTTTATCTTCTAGTTTATCAATTTTAATCTTATCTTTTATTACTTCTGCAACTTTGTTTTCAAAACCTGAAAATGCGTGAACTATATACCAGTTTTTCATTTAAAAATTAATTGTTAATATTATATCTAATAAAAATTTATATATTTGGTCCAGTAATAAGAAAAATATTGCTGCTATTGTTGCTAATGCAAAAACCATCAAAGAACCAACAGCAACATCTTTTCTTGTTGGCCAAGTTACTTTAAAGGCTTCCTGTTTAACAGATTGTAAAAATTTTAATGGGTTTATCATTTTTTTTTATCTTGGCAGGAGCGGAGGGAATCGAACCCCCAACCTCCGGTTTTGGAGACCGGCGCTCTACCAATTGAGCTACACTCCTAGTAGCTTACTTAATTATTTTGGTTACTACTCCAGCACCTACTGTTTTACCACCTTCTCTAATCGCAAAATTTAGTTTTTCATTCATTGCAATTGGAGTAATTAATTTAACATTAAACTTAGCATCGTCGCCAGGCATAACCATTTCTGTTCCAGATGGAAGAGTAACTTCACCTGTTACATCTGTGGTTCTAAAATAAAATTGTGGTCTATATTTAGTAAAGAAAGGAGTATGTCTTCCACCTTCTTCTTTCTTTAAAACATATGCTTGAGCTTCAAACTCAGTGTGTGGAGTAACTGAACCTGGTTTTGCTAAGACTTGACCTCTTTCAATATCTTCTCGCTCAACACCTCTAAGCAAAGCTCCGATGTTATCTCCAGCTTCACCCGTATCCAAAATTTTTCTGAACATTTCAACACCAGTAATAACTGTTTTTTTTGTTTCTTTAATACCAACTATTTCTAGTTCTTCACCAGTTTTAACAACACCTTGTTCAACTCTACCAGTTGCAACAGTTCCACGACCAGAAATAGAAAAAACATCTTCAACTGGCATTAAGAAAGGTTTATCTTTAGGTCTTGCAGGTTGAGGAATATGTTCATCTATTGCCTTCATTAATTCAAGGATTGCATTTTTTCCTGTAGCCTCATCTTTACCTTCGACAGCGTTCAAAGCTGATCCTTTTACTATTGGAATCTTGTCTCCAGGAAATTTATAAGATGTTAACAGCTCTCTAATTTCTTCTACAACTAAATCTAAAAGTTCTTTGTCTTTAACTTGATCTACTTTATTTAGAAAAACTACTATAGCTGGCACACCAACTTGTCTTGCTAAAAGAATATGTTCTCTAGTTTGTGGCATAGGACCATCTGCAGCATTAACTACTAAAATTGCTCCATCCATTTGTGCTGCGCCTGTTATCATATTTTTTACATAGTCAGCATGTCCTGGACAGTCTACGTGAGCATAGTGTCTTTTATCAGTTTCATATTCAACATGTGCAGTTGATATTGTAATTCCACGCTCTTTCTCTTCTGGAGCTTTATCAATTTGATCATAAGCTATAAATTCAGCTCCACCTTTTTCTGCTAAAACTTTTGTTATAGCAGCAGTTAAAGTTGTTTTACCATGATCCACGTGCCCTATTGTACCAATATTACAATGTGGTTTATTTCTTTCAAATTTTTTTTTCTCAGCCATTTCTTTTTACCTCTTTTTAAATAATTAACTTTACCTTAACTTGGAGCGGGTGAAGGGAATCGAACCCTCACGACCAGCTTGGAAGGCTGGTGTTCTACCATTGAACTACACCCGCATCGTTCCAAACTTATCACACTCTTTCTTTTTCTTTGTACAAAACTTTATTGAACCTTGGTGGAGGGGGAAGGATTCGAACCTTCGAAGACCGAAGTCAACGGGTTTACAGCCCGCCCCATTTGACCGCTTTGGTACCCCTCCGATAAATCTGGAGGTTACTGATACCACAATAAAGCTTTATTCAACAACGTTTTATAAGCATCTTCTCAAACAAATGCAATAAATGATTTTGGCAATTAATATGCTATTAATTCTAATAATTCGTTAAAAAACATGAAAAAATCGACTTTTTTAATAGCTGGGAAGCATGCTGTAACAGAAGCATTAAAAAATCCAAACCGAAAAGTAATAAAAGTTTTTTTGACTGAAGATTCAAAAAAAACTTTAGGTAGAGATAATCAGAGTCTTAATCTTTTAAAAAATATTACCGTTTTTTATAAGACAAAAAAAGAGTTGGATAGATTATGTGCTAAAGAACAGTTGTCACATCAAGGTTTAATAGCAGAAATAGAACATTTGGAAAATTTAAATATAAAAAATTATTTAAATGAAAACTTTTCAAGAAAAAATATGACTTTTGTAGCTCTTGAAGAAGTTACTGATCCAAGAAATATTGGGTCTATAATAAGAAGTGCTGCTTCATTTAATATTGATGGAGTAATAGTTAAAGAGAGATCTTTTCCAAGCGAAAGCAAACTTTTATATAAGAGCGCAAGTGGCTGTATTGAACATATTAAGATATTTGAAGTTTCTAATATAAATACCACTTTAAAATTTTTAAAAACTAAAAACTTTTGGATTAATGGATTTGATAAGGATGGAAACAAAGATTTTACTGAACATGATTGGAACGGTAATAATGTTCTTTTGTTTGGTTCAGAAGGTTATGGTTTAAAGTATCAGACTTCTAAAAATTCAGATTATTTGCTTAAAATTGATATCAACAAAAAAGTTGAAAGTCTTAATATTTCTAACTCGGCCTCAGTAGTTTTTCATTTTATTAATAAACTAAAAAAAAAAAATTAATTTAATGTTCTTTTGTTTAATCTTTGATATAAAACAATACTAAATCCTAATGCGAACAGTTAAACTAAACAAAAATAAAAGAATAGTATTTTGGATCACAGGATTATCTGGATCTGGAAAAACAACTATAGGAAAAAAAATTAAAACAAAAATCATAAAAAGTTATGGTCCTACAATTGTATTTAGCGGAGATGATATCAGGAAAATATGCTAAAAACTATGAACGATTTAATTACCGCCTTATTAGAAGTTAAAAATGACAGTAAAAGTAATAAATTCAATTTTCAAACTTTTGAGAAAAAAAATTAACTTCAATAAAGAGTTTATTTGCTTGAAGATTTTAACTTTTTATCTTATTTAACTCTACAGGCCCCTATAGCTCAATTGGTAGAGCAACTGATTTGTAATCAGTAGGTTCGCGGTTCGAGTCCGTGTGGGGGCACCAAATTAATTATAAATTAAGAATGAGTGATTTAGAGAATCTACAACTTCTTTTTCAAAAAATTTCATCTTTGAAAGGAGTTGGTTTAAAAATAGCAAACCAATTAAAAAAGAAAAAGATAGAAAAAATTTCAGATTTAATATGGAATTTTCCTCAAGGTTATACAGATAGATCTAATATAAAAAGTTTAGATGATTTACAAATAGGTGCAATTACAACTATTAAAGTAAAAGT
>CACLMO010000023.1 GCA_902608065.1 uncultured Pelagibacteraceae bacterium | reverse complement strand
TGGGAAAAATTAAATTTGTATAAGAGACTTAGAGAATCTGGAAAAGGAAAAGAGAAATTCGTTTTACATGATGGTCCTCCATATGCAAATGGGCATATTCATATGGGTACTGCATTAAATAAAATTCTCAAGGATATAATAACCAAGTTTCATCAAATGAGCGGAAAAGATTCTGTGTATGTTCCGGGATGGGATTGTCATGGGCTACCAATAGAATGGAAAATTGAGGAACAGTATAAAAAAAATAAGAAAAATAAAGATGATGTTCCAATAAAGAATTTTAGATTGGAGTGCAGAGAGTTTGCTGAGAAATGGATTAAAATTCACACTCAAGAATTTAAAAGACTAGGCGTCGAGGGTGACTGGCAAAATTATTATTCTACTATGAGTTTTGATGCTGAGGCCCAAATTGTAAGAGAGTTAGGAAAATTCTTAATGGATGGTACTCTTTATCAAGGTTACAAACCTGTTTTATGGTCAACTGTGGAAAAAACTGCTTTAGCCGATGCGGAAGTTGAATATAAAGACCACACCTCCAATACAGTATACGTAGGTTTTAAAGTTAAGAATTCAAAAATTAATTTATTAAAGGACTCTGAAATTATTATATGGACAACAACACCTTGGACTATACCTGCAAACAAAGCTTTGGCATATAACAAAAATCTAGATTATTCAATTATCGAGATTAGTTCTACATCAGTGAATTTTAATAATAAAAGAGTTGTAATTGCTACTAAACTTCTAGATCAAGTTTTAAAGGAGTGTGAAATAGGAACTTATAAATTAATTGAAAAAATTAAGGGGAAAGATTTTGAAGGAACAATTTGTTTACATCCTTTTGAAAATTTAGGATATCAGTACGATGTTCCAATGCTGGAAGCAAATTTTGTAAATCTTGAACAGGGAACTGGGGTTGTTCATTGCGCCCCAAGTCATGGGCCTGATGATTTTAATTTATGTTTAAAACATGGAATTAAATCTTTAGATACAATAGATGACACTGGCAGATACACCAAACATATTAAAAAATTTGAAGGGATTCATATTTTTAAAGCAGATCAAATTGTAATTGAAAATCTTAAAGAGTGTAAAAAATTATTGGCAAAAGGACAACTTACTCATAGTTACCCTCATTCATGGAGATCCAAAGCACCATTGGTTCATAGAGCTACATCCCAATGGTTTATTTCTATGGAGAAAAAGGATTTAAGAAAAAAAGCACTTAAAGCAATTGATGATACCGATTTTTATCCTGAAAGAGGAAGAGATAGAATCAGATCAATGATCGAAACACGACCTGATTGGTGTGTATCTAGACAAAGAATTTGGGGAGTTCCTCTACCTCTGTTTGTTTCAAAAAAAACAAAAGAACCTTTAAAAGATCCAGATGTAATAGAAAATATTGCAAGGATTTTTGAAAAAGAAGGAGCAGACTGTTGGTTTACGGACGATCCTCAAAAATTTTTAGGAAAAAAATATAAAAAAGAAGACTACATTAAATCGAACGATATAGTGGAAGTTTGGTTTGATAGTGGAGCAACTCATTCTTATGTTTTGGAAAAAAGAAAAGATTTAATTTGGCCGGCATCAATGTATTTAGAAGGCTCAGATCAACACAGGGGCTGGTTTCATTCTTCTTTACTAGAATCTTGTGGCACAAGAGGTAAAGCACCATTCAAAAGCATTCTAACCCATGGATTTGTAGTTGATGGGAAAGGTTTAAAGATGTCAAAATCTACAGGAAATATAATTGCACCTGAGGATATTTTAAAAAAATATGGAGCAGATATTTTGCGAACTTGGGTAGCTGCATCAGATTATGCTGAAGATTTAAGACTAGATTATTCTATTCTAGAACAACACGCTGAGTCATATAGAAAAATTAGGAATACATTCAGGTTTTTGTTAGGAAATTTGAAAGATAAAAAGAATAATTTTAATTTAAATTCAAATGAAATTAAAAAATGGCCCGAACTTGAACGTTTAATTTTGCACCAAATTTTTTTATTAGATAAAAATTTTGAAACTTATTTTAAAGAATATAATTTTCACAAACTTTATAAAGAATTAGCTAATTTTTGTTCTTTAGAATTGTCTGCTTTTTATTTTGACATTAGAAAAGATACACTTTATTGCGATGATTTTTCATCAACAAAAAGAAAGGCATGTATTAACTTAATCGGATTAATCTTAGACATGCTATTAAAATGGTTTGCTCCAATCTTATCTTTTACTACCGAAGAAATTTTTCAGATAATAAATAAAGAACAAAATTCTAGTATACATTTGCAAGCTTTCCCTAAAATTCCAACAAGTTGGAAAAATGAAAAATTATTTGAGAAGTGGGCAAAATTTAAAATAATTAGGAAAGTTGTAAATGCAGCAATTGAGGTAAAAAGAACTAACAAAGATATTGGCTCAAGTTTAGAAGCAGATGTAGAAATATATTTAAATGAAGAATATTTAAATATCGTTAAAGATTTTGACCTGTCAGAAAATTTTATAACTTCAAAAGCTATAGCAAAAAAACTCAATAAAGATAATAGTAATTTTTTTAAATTAGATGGAATAGAAAATATTTGCGTTTTGGTAAAAAAAGCCGAAGGAAAAAAATGTCCAAGATGTTGGAAAATTTTTCCTGAATCATGCACAAGATGTGATATAAATAATTAATTATTTATGAAAAAAATAATAATTATTTTATTAATATTTATTTTTGATAGAACAAGCAAAATGTATTTAATTAACTTACAATCTACTGGAACTGATATTGATTTTTATATATTTCCTTTTTTAAATTTTTATTTAGTATGGAATACTGGGATTGGTTTTGGATTAGCTTCTTTTGAGTCAAATATATTTTATCATGTGTTAACATTGATTATAGTAATTATTAATTTAGTCTTAATTTATTTTTTATTAAAAGCAAAAGGTGCTTATGTTTACTTACTATCCATAATAATTGGAGGATCACTAGGCAATTTATATGACAGAGTCTATTATTATGCAGTACCAGATTTTATCGATTTGCATATTGGTAATTTTCATTGGTTTATATTTAATGTTGCTGATATTTTTATTACAGTAGGTATAATTAGTTTAATGTTCACAGAAATATTTAAAAAAAAAGTTTCAAATGACATTTAAAAAGATCATAGTTTTGCTTTTAGTATTTTTTTTATTTTCCGCTTGCGGTGACACATGGACTTCAGTTAAACGAGGACTGACTGGTCAAAAAGTTAATTCTACGGATGAATTTTTGGTTAAAAAAAAAGATCCTTTAACTCTACCCCCTGAGTTTGAAAGTTTACCAATGCCCAACGAAGAAAGTAGCGGAATTGAAGAATTAACAAGTTTTGAGAAAACTGCCGAAAGTTTATCTGAAACAGAGAGTTCAGGCTCATCAAATTCAGTAGAAGATTCCATCCTAAAAAAGATTAAAAGAAAATAGATGTTAAACAAAAAATTTTTTTTTAACAATTTTTTTTATACTTCAAAAGTATTTAATAATAACTTAATTAAAACGAAAAGAGTTTTTCAAAATTTAAAAACAGAAATTGATAATTTTGATTTGCCTGTATTAAGGCCTTATGAAAAAAATTATATATTTGATTTTGATAAAAAAATGATAGAAAAATTTTCTAAGTTTGACAATATTATTATAATTGGCATGGGTGGATCAATTTTAGGAACAAAAAGTATTTATTCTTTTTTTAAAAAAAAAATTAAAAAAAAAGTATTTTTCTTTGATAACCTAGACTTAAATTTTCATTTAAATTTCTTTTTTATTAAAAAACTAAAAAATACATGTTTTATAATTGTTTCAAAGTCTGGCAATACATTAGAAACTCTGACAATTTTTAATTTACTGTTTTCGAAAAATTTGAAAAAAAAGCGGATTAGTTTTTATTACTGAAACTCAGGACAGCTCATTAATTAGTTTAGCAAATAAATTGAATGCAGAAGTTATTGAACATCCTAGCTTTGTTGGTGGACGTTACTCCGTGTTATCTGAGGTTGGTATGTTTCCAGCTTCCTTAATGGGCTTAGATATAAATAAATTTAGAAATTTAAAAATACTAATGAAGAATAAAAATTTTTCATCAACGTTAATTCAAAATGTAGCTAGTATTAACACCTTAATTTCTCAAGGAATCAACAACTCAGTGATTTTTAGTTATGACTCAAACTTACATGATTTGGGTTATTGGTACCAACAATTAGTAGCAGAAAGTTTAGGAAAAAATGGCAAAGGAATAACTCCAATGCTATCTTTTGGACCCAAGGATCATCATAGTCTTTTGCAGCTTTACTTGGATGGACCTCAAAATAAATTTTTTACTTTTTTTAAACCAATGAATAATAACAAAAAGAATGTAAGATTAAATTATGTTATTGAAGCTCAATATAAAGCTATAAAAAATGTTTTTAAATCAAAAAAAATTCCGTTCAGGGAAATTACTTTTAAAAAAAAAACAGAAGAAGAAATGGGTTCAATTTTTACTTTTTTTGTTTTAGAAACAATTATTTTATCACGTTTAATGAATGTTAACCCATTTAATCAGCCTGCAGTAGAACAGGTTAAAATTGAGACAAAAAAATTTTTAAGATAAATATTACTAAAGTTTTCCAAAAATTATTTTTGAAAGACCATAAATTCTTTCATCAATTACTTTAAGATAAATTGTTAATTTCTCTTTTTCAGTTTTATTCCTGTGTAAGATTACAATTCCATTTTCTTTTAACAAATTTTTTGCAATAATTAACTCTATCAAATTATTTATATTTGTATCTTCAAAGGGTGGATCACAAAATATTAGGTCAAATTTCATATTAGAAAGCCAATTAAGAAGAGTTTTATTTTCCTTTTCAATTACATGAAAAACATCACCAGAAAATATTTTTGTTTTAGATTTTACTTTTAGTTTTTCAATATTTTTTTTTAAAATTTCTATAGCTTCATTTTCTTTTTCAATAAAAATAGTTTTTGCAGCTTCTCTCGAAACACATTCAAGTCCAAATGACCCAGTTCCAGAATATAAATCCAAAACATTTGACTGTTCTAGTCTGAGTGAGATTTTATTTGAATGAATTAAAAAATTAAAAATACTTTCTCTGACCATATCCTTAAGGGGTCGTATATTCTTGTCTTTTGGCCCGTAGAGATTTGTCCCTTTGAATTTTCCTGTTATAATTCTCATAATTATTTATTTTTTATTACTCTCCACCCAATATCTTTTCTAAAGAAACCATCAATCCAATTTATCTTACTTATATTCTCTAAAGTTTTATTTCTAGCTTCGATTAAGCTTTCAGAAGATGATGTAACATTTAATACTCTTCCTCCCATTGAATAAGTTTTATTATTTTTTACGTAGGTGCCTGCATGAAAAATTTGGTTATTTTCATCATTAGAAATATTAAATAAATTTTTAATTTCACTATTTTTTATATAGTTGGAAGGATAGCCTTTTGCACACAAAACTATCGTAATACTACTTTTGTTGCTCCACTCTATTTTTAAATTTTCTAATTTGTTTTGGATAGCACAATCAAAAATATCTAATAAATCTGTTTTTAGTCTCATCATAAGAACCTGACATTCTGGATCTCCCATTCTAATATTATATTCAATTAAGTAAGGCTCTCCTTTTTTAATCATCAAACCGGCATATAAAAAACCTTTATAGGGGTAACCTAATTTTTTCATAGCTTTAAGAGTTGGTTCAATAATTTTTTTTTTAATTTTTTCTTCAAGTTTATTTGTAAGCAGAGGGGCGGGAGAGTAGGCTCCCATCCCACCAGTATTTGGACCGGTATCACCTTCTCCAACCCTTTTATGGTCTTGCGCTGAACCAAAAAAAATATAAGAATTTTCATCAACTATTGCAAAGTAACTTAACTCTTCTCCTTCTAAAAATTCTTCTAAAACAACTTTATTTGAAGATTTAAACCTACCTTCCAAAATATCTTTTGTATTTATTAAAGCTTCTTCAACAGAATTACATATAGACACACCCTTTCCTGCAGCTAGTCCGTCAGCTTTGACCACAATAGGAGTTTTATTTTTTTTTATAAATTTGGAGGCGCTATTAAAATCAGTAAAAATTCCAAAGTTAGCTGTTTGGATATTATTTTTTTTGCATAAGTTTTTCATAAATCCTTTTGAACCTTCTAATTTTGATGCGAACTTGCTAGGACCAAATACTTTAATTTTTTTTTCATTTAGATAATCAACAATACCATTCACCAAAGGCTGTTCTGGACCAACAATAACTATATCTATACTATGTTCTTTTACTATTTCATAAATTGCGTGAAAATTTGAGATATCTGCTTTTATATTTTCTGCTATTTGTTGAGTACCAGCGTTGCCTGGTATACAAATCAATTTTTTTATTTTTGGTGATTGTTTTAGTTTATAACAAATTGAATGTTCACGACCACCACTTCCTATAACTGCTAAATTCATATATTATAGATATAATAACTAAATATACATGAAGGGAAACAAAGCAAAACTTAAATTTAATCCAAACAATTTTGAAATTGTTGAAGAAGGGGACTATGTTGTATGTGCTGTTTCTGGAAAAAACATTCCTCTTAATCAATTAACTTATTGGAATGTTGAACTTCAAGAAGCTTACTTTTCCCCAAAAGAAGCCCAACAAAGATATGAAGAGTTGAATAAAAAATGAAAATTCTAATTAGCCTATTTTTTTTATTAATTACAACCCCAAGTTTTGCAGTTACTTTTGACGGTAAATTTATTCAAGGATCATTTATTCTTGGAAAAACAGAACCGGGCTCTGATGTTTTTATTGATAAAAAGAAAGTTAAGGTGACATCCGAGGGGTATTTTGCTTTTGGGTTAGGCAGAGATAGAAAAAATGATGTTGTAATAAAGATAAATGAAAAAAAAATTATAAAAAAGGTTTTTAAAAGAGAATATAAGATCCAGAGAATTGATGGACTTGAAGAAAAAAAAGTAACTCCACCAGAAGAGGTTTATGAAAGAATTAAAAGAGAAAATAAATGGATAGGAGAGGCTAGGGCTATTAACAGTGACTTAGCTTTTTTTAAAAATAAATTTATAAACCCCTTAAAAAATGCAATCGTTACCGGAGTTTATGGAAGTCAAAGAATTTTAAATGGAAAACCTAAATGGCCTCATTACGGAATAGATTTTGCAGCTGAAGAAGGTACAAAAATTAAAGCCATGTTAGATGGAGTCGTAACTTTAGCAGAACCAGATCTATTTTATACTGGTGGTACTTTAATATTTGATCATGGGCATGGTGTTTCAACGTTGTATATGCATATGAAAACACTGATGGTTAAAAAAGGACAAAAAGTCAAACAAGGAGATGTTATAGGAACTGTTGGCTCAACAGGGAGATCAACAGGAGCGCATTTAGATGTTAGGCTGAACTGGTTTCAAGTGAGACTAGATCCAGCAACTGTTCTTGATATAAATAATTAAAGATTAGATTGTCCCTGTACAAATTTACAGTAATTACAATTACTATTAAAGTCAGGCACTTTTTCTTGTTCTAAAAAATTTATTAAATTTGTAATATGTTTAAAAAAATCTTCCTCGTTTCTTTTTAAAGGTGAATAAGACATTTGCATTTTTAAATCACAATCTGAAATTTGATGTTTAAATATTTTTTCTGGAAAAAATTGTAATACACCCATATGTGTAATGGGGCTTAATTTTGGTGTTGAAGCAGTTTTTGTAGCACCAGGTTTTTTAAATATTTGGGCATATGCTTCAAGTTGATATTTATAATTATCAGATTTTGTATTTGATAAATTAGTTGTTTTAAAATCAATTATTCCATATCCATCATTTTTATTTTTAAATTTAATTACAATATCAGGCACTCCCCTCAATTGAAATTTTCGTCCATCATTATCTTCCAATATATCTGAAATAATTAAGCCCGGTAGATCATCTTTATTCATAAATTTGCCGTCAGGTAATTTGTCAGTTAGGTCTTTAGAGTTTAAATTTTTAAAATAATTTTTTTGAACCACATCAAAGTTTGAAAATACTGGAGGGGGTTTATCTCCTGGGCTAATTTTATGTTTTTTTAAAATATAAAAACATCTTTGGCATTTTTTTGCTTTATAATCTAATTCAGATGGTGAAAATAAATAATTCATAAATTTATTTCCACCTATTGTGAGACCAGAGCCATTGTGTTGGATTTTCAATTATCATTTTTTCAATAATTTGATTAATTTTGAGTGTGATGTTTTGAGTATCTTGCTCATTGTTACCTGTTTTTGATGCTTCATAAGGTTCATGTACAGTCATTTCAAAATTTATATTTTCTATTCTTCTCAGAGAAATTGGAACTAATTTGCAATTATATCTTAAAGCAAGTTGAGCAGGAATTGTAGTTGTTTGTGCTAATTGGTTAAAAAAATTTATTTTTATTCCTTCGCCCACACGCTGGTCAACCATTAATGCCATACTGTAATTATTCTTAATTTTATTTATGATTTCTCTCATTCCAGCTCTTCCTTTTGGTATTTGATTAGGACAAATGTATTTCATTCTTAAATATTCCATTAGCGGATTTAAAAAAAGATTATTTAATGGTCTATAAATTGCAGCAGTTTTAATACCAAATTTTTCTAGTTCCATAGCCATTAATTCAAAGTTTGCCAAGTGAGCTGAATAAAAAATTACAGGTTTATTAGTTTTTTTTATTTCATCCAAATATTCACCTCCAATAATTTTTATATGATCAAAATCAGTTTTATTAAATTTAAAATCCTTCAAAAAAACATATTCAGCAAAAGTTCTTCCTATGTTTGACCACATTCCATTAATTATTTTTTTTTCTTGATTTTCATCTACATTTCCTAATCCAATTTTAATATTTTTTTTAATTATATTTTTAGATCTGAAGAAGGGGCCAACTAATTTTCCCAAAATACTTCCAAGATTAGAGGCATTTCTTAAACCAATTATTTTAAATATACAAAATAACGAAATTATAATTGTGAATTCAAAAAAATACTTTATAAATTTCATATAACTTTTTTTATTTCCTCTATAAATTCATTTTCTTTTTCTATTTTAGCTTTTATTTTTAAGCAAACTATATTTTTTCTATAATCCTTGTGTATTCTGAAGTAGTCTTTTTCAGTAGTTAATAAGATAGAACTTTTTTCTTTTGCTTTTTTTATTAAATTATCTAAGTCAATTTTTGAGTAATTATAATGATCAGGGAAGCTTATCTCTTCAGACACATCTATTCTGTTTTCTTTCAGCAGGCTAAAAAAGTTTTTAGGATTTCCTATTCCTGCAAAACATACAGCTTTTCTGTTTTTGAAATTATCAATATTTGTGGGCTCATATTTAAAATAAAAAATTTTTATTAAATTGTTATTTTTTAATATTTTATTTTCTATATCGCTGTTATATGCCCCGTTTATTAATACGCAATCAGCTCTTTTTAAGGATGATATTTTTTCTCTTAAAGGGCCAGATGGGATTGTAAATCCATTTCCAATCCACTGTTTTTCATTAAAACAAATAATAGAAAAGTTTTTTTTTATTGAAAAATCTTGATATCCATCGTCCAAAACAGCAACTTCAAATTTGTTTTCTACAACATCATTCAAGGCATCAGCCCTTTTGTGCCTCTCATATACTGGAGCAGACTGTTCTAATAAATTTTTTTCATCTTCATAAACACCATGTTTTTTTCTTACATAGGCTATTTTTTTATTTAATTTTTTTAAAATATTATTTAGTTCAATACAAATTGGAGTTTTTCCCGTCCCCCCCAAATAAATATTTCCAACGCATATGACTGGAATTGAAAATTTTTTACATTTAGTTGAT
>CACLMO010000022.1 GCA_902608065.1 uncultured Pelagibacteraceae bacterium | reverse complement strand
ACGATGCTAGACCATCCAATTTTGTCTTTGCCAAGGCTTTCTGCTGATTGCCAGCCTACCGAGGTCATAAAATAAACTACAAGAGCCCATTTCATAATTTAGTTACGTAATTTAATACCACGCAATCTTTCAGACCTTCTTCTTAACAACTCAACTGTAGTTAATAATGCAATTGATAAAAATACAAGGCAAGTTGCCATACATAAAATTACAGGGCTTGTTTCTTGACGTAACCCAGCCCACATTTGTTTAGGTATAGTTATCTGCTCAACACTTCCAACAAACATAACTACCACCACCTCGTCAAAAGAAGTAATGAAAGCAAATAGTGCTCCGGATATAACGCCAGGAAGAATTAAAGGCATTATGACTTTAAAGAAAGTTCGCATCGTATCGGCCCCCAAACTTTGTGATGCTCTAATTAAATTAGTATCAAAACCAGTTAAAGTTGCTGTAACTGTTATTACAACAAACGGTGTTCCTAGGGCAGTATGTGCAAGAATTAATCCTAAATAACTATGGGTTAGTCCAACTTTCGAATAAAAGAAAAACATTCCCGCTGCTGTAATGATCAACGGAACAATCATCGGAGAAATTAATATTGCCATAATAGTACCTTTAAATGGCATGTGAGGTCTGCTTAAACCTAAAGCAGCAACGGTCCCTAGCGCAGTTGCTAAGAATGTAGCAGAAAGTCCAATGATAAAACTATTTCTAGTTCCCAGCATCCACTTATCAGTAACAACCGTTGTATCTCCTATACTACTAATACCAACCATTTGCCTGTACCATCTAAGGGACCAAGCTTCTGGCTCAAGATTCATAAATTCTCTAGTAAATTCAAAAAATGGTGAAGCGCTAAATGACAAAGGAAGAATTATAAAAATAGGTGCAATTAAAAAGAAAAAAACTAAACCACAATAGGTTAAAAAAGCGTACCAGCCTGCTCTTTGTCCTGTTGTTGCATATGATGGTAAAGCCATAATTATCCTAACTTGATATTTTCTATTCCAACTAATTTATTATAAACCCAATATAAAACTGTCATTACTCCTAAAAGAATAGCTCCTAAGGCTGCACACAGCCCCCAATTTAATGTTGTTTTTAAATGGTAAGCAATCCAATTTCCTATCATTTGCCCATCCTTGCCCCCAACCAATTCGGGTGTAATGTAGTATCCAATCGCAAGTATAAATACGAGCATACAACCAGCGCTAATTCCTGGTACTGAATTTGGCATATAAATTTTCCAAAAAGCATGTAACGGTGAAGCTCCAAGATTTAAAGCTGCCCTCATATAGTTTGGTGAAATTGTTCTCATAACACTATACAAAGGTAAAACCATAAAAGGTAATAATATTTGTGTCATGACAATTATGGTTGCTGTTTCATTGTACATAAGCTTAAAGCGGTTCTCATCTGCTATGATGTGGGACATCACTAATAAATTATTAAATACACCTTTTTGCTGAAGCATAACCATCCATGCAACAGTTCTAACAAGTAGTGAAGTCCAAAAAGGTAACAACACACATATCATTAAAAGATTGCTATATTTTAAAGGTAGCGTTGATAACAAGTAAGCAATTGGATAGCCCAAAATCAAACAAAAAAACATAACTAAAACACTTACCTTAAATGTTTTAATCCATGTGTGATTATAAATTCTTCTGTTTTCTTTCTGTCGAACAATCTCTTTGTCTACATTATATTTTAAATCCACTGCATTTAAATAATATCCTGCAGTTGTAGGATCAACCATCACTCCTAAGGCTTTCCAATACTCTATGTCAGCCCATCTTTTGTCGATGGCAATCATTTGCGGTTTGTATGGACCTTCTTCAATTTTTTTAAACTTACGTTTTGATTTTTTTAATAAACTTTTCCACCCTGATTTTGCATAATTCATTCGAGTAGTAGCTTTACCTATACTACGTCCTGAGCCCTCTTTTACTTCGAAGAACATTGTTTTATAAAGTTCTTCGGATGGTAAATCTTGTCGATCCCATTCTTTATATTTTTCAAAAGTTTTTGGAAAAACAGTATTGATATAACTATCATCAACACTTCTAAGCAACATATCTCCGATGGGAATTAAGAATGTAATAAGTATAAAAACTAAAAGTGGGGCAACCAAGAGAAATGCTCTTACTTTATTTCTTTTTTCAGCTTTTTTAAGACTTATCTTTAACGGGATCCCTTCTGTGGTTAATATGGGTCCTGCAGTTGTTTCATTCATAATTTAACCCTTCAAACAAAAAAGGCGAGATTTACATCTCGCCTTTTTTTAAACATTACGAATTATTAATTACCCTTCCAAGCACCGAATCTTTCACTTACTTCAGCACCGTTATCAGCCCACCAATATGGGTCAGCTATAACAGCTCTCTTAAGTACTTTCGGATGTGTAGGCATATGAGGCATAATATCAATATCGCCACCATATTTGATGAACCAAGGCTCACCTTTTTTGATGATGTCAATACTAGATTTTCTCATAGGGCCGTATGGAATGTATTTAGCTTGTTCAGCGTTTGCTATTGCAGAAGAAGCGTGAGCCATAAACTTAAGTGCTTCAGCTTCATTTCCACCTTTGATTGCTACAAGATATTCTTGTTCAAGAACTGTAGCATCCCAAATGTATTCGAAGTCTTTACCTTCAGAAAGGATAGCAGCACCAATTCTACCGTTGTATGCAAGTGACATAACAACTTCACCGCTTGATACTAATTCAAGTGGTTTAGAACCTGCTGACCAGAATACTACGTGATCTTTAATTTCATCTAGTTTAGCAAATGCTCTGTCTATTCCTTCAGGAGTACTCATTACCTCGTATACTTTGGCTGCTTTAACGCCGTCAGCAACTAATGCCATTTCGATTAAAGCGTTTGGCCATGTATGTATTCCTCTTTTTCCAGGAAACTTTTTAACATTAAAGAAATCTTTAATGTTTTTTGGTTTCTTGCCTGGAAATGCAGATTTACTATAAAACGCTGTGTAAGCCCAAAAAATTTGTGGAACTACACAATCAGATACTGGAGGAACAACTAAATCGTTGATGAATTCACTTTGGTCTACTTTTGCAAATAAACCTTCGTCACAACCAGTGATCGCTTGGTCTGGAAGTACGTCTACCACATCCCAAGTTACGTTTCCTGCTTCTACTTGTGCTTTGATTTCCCCAAGACCACCGTTGTAGTTTTCAACAGTAATTTTAGCATCGGGATTCAAGCTAATATAAGTATCTACATAAGCCTTTTGTTGACTCGCTGTATAAGCCCCACCCCAAGATACGAACGTGATGTCTGCATATGATGATGCAGTGAATCCCATCATGATCAATCCAAGGAAAGTAGCTTTTATTAATTTAAACATATTTTTCCCTCTTATTGGTTAATTATACGTATAAGTCGCGAATTAAAACAAATTGAGAAAGTGATGTAAACTAGAAAAGTAAGAAAATTAAGCTAGATCTAATGCCCTTGAATCGCTGGCTTTCCATGAAAGTTTTACGGATGTCCCCTCTTTTAAGTTTGCGCCTTTATAAGAATTGGGAACCTTCACTATAAATTGATCATTTCCACAAACTTCAACTCTGGTGCGAATATGATCTCCTAAATAAATTAATTCTTTTACTTTTGCAGTAAAAGAATTTTCGAAATTGCCTTCGGTAGAATTAATCTCAATTCTTTCTGGACGTAATGATACAGTCGAGCGGTCTCCAACGGAATTAACATTTATTTTTAAAGAAGTAATGTCATCACCTTTTTCAGTAGTTACAACACAATTTTTTCCGTTAATAGATTTTACTTTTCCTTTTAATTGATTATTTTCACCAATAAAGTTTGCAACAAAAGCATTCTCAGGTTTCTCATACAAAACATCTGGTGATGATATTTGTTGAATTTTTCCATCGTTAAATACTGCTATACGATTTGACATTGTTAATGCTTCGCTTTGATCGTGAGTAACGTAAACAACTGTAATTCCAATTCTCTCGTGAATATGTTTTATTTCGTATTGCATTTGTTCACGAAGTTTTTTATCGAGTGCTCCTAAAGGTTCGTCCATTAATACTAATCTTGGTTCAAAAACTAAAGATCGTGCTAAAGCAACACGTTGTTGTTGGCCACCTGATAATTGTAAAGGCATACGATTTCCAAACTCTCCTAGCTCTACCATATCCAAAGTTTTTTTTACTTTTTCTTCAATATCTGATTTATTTAATTTTCTAACTTCAAGTGGAAAAGCAAGATTCTCATTTACTGTCAAATGTGGAAATAATGCATAGTTTTGAAACACCATTCCAATTCCTCTTTTGTTAGGAGGAATTTTATTAATAGCCTCTCCTTCTAAATATATTTCTCCACCTGTAGGAGTTTCAAATCCAGCTAACATCATTAATGTAGTTGTTTTTCCAGAACCAGAAGGTCCTAGCATTGTAAGAAATTCTCCCTGCGGAATATCTACATTGAGATCTTTAACTACGAGTGTTTCTCCATCGTAGCTTTTATCAACTTTATCAAATTTAACGAAACTATCTGAACTCCCCATAAACGCCGGATTAGAACAATTTTTAAAAACTATTTCAAGGTATTTATCCTTTAATATGCAATTCCCTTGATAAATTACAGAATAATTCTGCACCTTTTTCAGTTACTCTTACAGACTCGCTCGCTTCGACACCCCAATCACCAAATTGCATTACTGCTATCATGTGAAAAGTAACGTTGGGTTGTAAAACGGTTTTATCTCCTTTTAATATATTTAAAGTCTGCTCACCCCAATCAGGAGGATAGCCAATACCAATTGAATATCCTGTTCTTGATTCTTTTTTTATTCCGTATTTATCTAAAACTCCCCAAAATTTCTGAGCAACATCATCGGCAGTATTTCCAGGTTTGCTAGCTGAAATTCCTGCATCTAGCGCTTCATTGGTTGCTTTCATTGTATCTATTTTTTTTTGATTTTTTTCTCCCAAAAGTACTGTTCTTGCCATAGGACAATGATATCTTTTATGTACCCCTGATATTTCAATAATAGTTGCCTCTCCTTTAACAAACTTATCTTCGGTAGCTGTTAAATGAGAAGCTGAAGTTCCTTTTCCAGTAGGTAGTAAAGTTGCTATGCTGGCATAATCACCGCCAAATTCTTCAGTTCCATTAAATAAAGCTTTTTGGATATCTGCAACCGCATCACATTGTCTTGTTCCAGGATTGATTACTTCAAAAGCTTTTTTCATCGCTTTTTCGCTTATTCGAGCTGCTGATTTCATTAATTTAATTTCTGATTCTGATTTAACAATTCTTACCCAATTTACTAAACGTTCAGCATCTTTAATTTTTGCATTTGGTAAACCTTTTTTTATTGTTTCGTAACAAAATGCTGTAAAATAATGACTATCCATCTCAAGACCAATGTTAGACTTGTCCCATTTTTTTTGTTTGATTATTTCAACTAAATATTGGTATGGGTGCAACGGCCATGTATGAATGTACTTTTCATCATAAGCAATAATATTTTTTTTTTGTAAATAAGTTTTAATATAACCTCCACCAGCATCTTGTGCTCTGAGAAAGCAAATGGGTTCATCCTCCTTTATATGCACCAAAACACATTGCGCATAATAAAAAGACCATGCGTCATATCCGGTTAGATAATTCATATTAGCTGGATCATGGGAAACTAATAAATCAATACCTTGATTTTGCATTGATTCCTTAATTTTTTTTAAACGTTCTTTATATTCTGTTTTTTCAAAAAGCATTTTAATTTCTTAGAAGTTTTCCATATCCTTCTACTGAAGATTTGTATCCAACAGATCTCAATGTATCCCAAATCAAGGTTTGATTGCTAGAAAGAACAATTTTATTTATTTTTTTTTCAACTTCTTCAATAATTTCTAATGTTGGAAGTGCTGTGCAAGATATAAAAACTGTATCAGCATCATTTATATCCAGCTTTAGCAAAGTTTCTAATAGATATTTTTGATCTACACTTGCTATATCTTCATCTAAATCTATATTAAAAGTACTAAACGATGTAATATTTACTTTTTTTTTATCAAAATATTCCAAAATGGTTTTGTTTACAGATTCTGGATATGGAGTAAATAGAGCAATCTTTTTTGCATTCATTTTTTTAAAAGCTTTAATGGCAGAAGTAATTGGTGTTGTTACATAACTTTCTGGTTTAGCTAATTGAACTTTTTCTTTAACTTTATCTTCTCCTATAGCTATTGTTCCAGATGTACATCCATAAGCGATTGTATTTATCTTTTGGCCAGGTAAAATTTTTTCTGTAACTAACTCTATTTGATCATACATTTTTAAAAGATTTTCTTTAGTTAAAGGATTTTCGTTGTGGATACGGTTAACAAATAAATCTAAAGGTAATTTTTGAAAAATAGATTGAAAATCACTTTCTATTGTAAGATCTGTAGAAAGCGCAAGCAGCCCCACTTTTGGATTGGTTTTTTTTTTAAATTTTGGTGCTATGTATTTTGATTTTATTGACATTAAATTATTTTATTACGTTATGTTCAGGGCCAAAAGGAAATTTTGTAATATCTTCTGCGCCATTTTCTTTAACAACAAGTATATCATGTTCGCGATAACCGCCAGCTCCAGGTTCGCCCTCGGGAATCATAATCATTGGTTCCATTGAAACAACCATATTTGGTTTTAAAACTGTTTCTATGTCTTCGCGAAGCTCTAGTCTACCTTCTCTACCATAATAATGGCTTAGAACACCAAATGAATGTCCGTAGCCAAAAGTACGACGATTAAGATATCCTAATTCTGAAAATAAATTATTTAATTCTGCTGTTATCTTAGAACATTTAACACCAGGTTTAATAAGATTAAGACCTTGGCGATGAACTTTAATGTTTGCTTCCCAAGCTTTCATTGAAGCATCATCAACTTCTTCAACAAAAAGTGTTCTTTCAAGCGCAGTATAATATCCTGAGATCATAGGGAAAGTATTTAATGAAAGTATATCTCCTCGTTTAAGTTTTCTTGTTGTAAGAGGATTGTGGGCACCGTCAGTGTTGATGCCTGATTGAAACCACACCCAAGTATCTCTAATCTCTGAATCGGGATGTGCTTTTGCTATTGCTTTTTCCATTGCATCTCTTCCAACCATCGCAATATCGATTTCTGAAGCCCCAACTTTGATTTCTTTAACGATAGCATCTCCTCCTATATCAGCGATTTTTGCACCACTTTTTATTAAAAGAATCTCTTCTTCTGACTTAATCATTCTCTGCTGCATTGTGAACGGTGATATGTCAATCATTTCTGGATCATCGAGTGCATCTTTTAAATTTTTATAACGCTCCATAGTTAAGTGGTCTTTTTCTATGCCGACTTTTTTTGCTTTTTTAACTAGTGAAACAATAACTTTTAAATAATTATTTCTTTCCCAATCTGTGTAAATAATATTTTCACCATAACATCTACGATTTGGTTGACCAGCATCAATATTTGCTGAAACAACTATGCTTCTTTTTTCTGTAACTATACATGCGTATGGTCTTCCGAATGAGCAATATAAAAAACCAGAATAATAAGCAACATTTTGCATAGAAGTTAAAATTACGGCATCGAGATTATTTTCGCTTATAATTTTTTTTAAGTCTTTGAGGCGATTTTCATATTCCCTATCACTAAATGGTAAGGGAACCTTGGGGCCGTTTGTAAATTGAAAAAAATTTGATCTTTTCATTATCATTTCCTAAACAAATAAAGGTAAATATCAAAAAACTAGCATAATCAGTTAGGTAAATAAAAGAAATTTTCCCATTGAAAAACAACTCTTAACAGTAAATACTGTCAACAATTTAATAATATTATTAAGAGGGAAAATATGAAAAAACTATTTATTGCTGCAATTATGTCTTTGTCACTTTTGACAACTAGCACATTTGCAGAAATTAAAATGGGTATCATTTTAGGATTTACTGGTCCTATTGAATCTCTAACTCCTGCAATGGCAGCGTCAGCAGAATTAGCTTTTAAAGAAGCTTCTGACTCAGGTTCTTTGCTAGGTGGAGAAAAAATTACACCAGTAAGAGCAGACTCAACTTGTGTTGACTCAGCCGCTGCAACAACTGCGGCCGAAGGCTTAGTTTCTCAAGGTGTTGCTGCTATCATGGGAGCAGATTGTTCTGGAGTAACTGGAGCGATAGCAACTAATGTTGCGGTTCCTAATGGTGTAGTAATGATATCTCCTTCAGCAACGTCGCCAGGTTTAACAACTTTGGATGATAAAGGTTTATTCTTTCGTACGGCACCATCGGATGCGCGTGGAGGACAAATACTTGCTGATATAACTAAAGACAGAGGAATTAAAAGTGTAGCAGTTACGTACACTAACAATGACTATGGTAAAGGTTTAGCTGATGTTTATTCTGCAGCAGTTAAAGCTCATGGTATCAAAGTTACAACTACAGCTGCTCACGAAGATGGTAAAGCCGATTATAGCGCTGAAGTTTCTACTCTAGCATCAGCTGGTGGAGATGCAGTGGCTGTTATCGGATACCTTGACCAAGGTGGTAAAGGAATTATTCAAGGATCTTTAGATTCTGGTGCCTTTGATACATTTATATTATCAGACGGTATGATTGGTGATTCTCTTACAGATGCTTTTGGTAAAAGCTTAAATAAATCTTTTGGTTCTTTACCAGGTTCTACGGGTAAAGGTGCTGGAGTATTTGCAAAAGTTGCTGGAGCAGCTGGAATTGATCCTTCTGGTCCATATACTGGAGAATCTTATGATGCGGCGGCTTTAATCGTGCTTGCAATGCAAGCTGGTGGTTCTGCTGATCGTGCTTCAATTGCTAAAAACGTAATGGCTGTAGCTAATGGCCCAGGAACAAAAATTTATCCTGGACAACTTGGAAAAGCTTTGAAACTTTTAGCTGATGGTAAAGGAGTTGATTACGAAGGAGCAACTGGTGTTGTATTTACAGACGTTGGAGAACACGTTGGTAATTTCTTAGAAAAAGAAATTAAAGGTGGTAAATTTAAGACTAAAAAACAAAGATAAAATATAATTTTATAAATCCCAGCGATGAAAATCGCTGGGATTTTTTTTTATTTAATTAGTAAATGTTCATACACTGCACATATATAGAGAGTGATTTAAAGGCTAAAAATGACACAAAACAGTGTTTGACCTTGATCAATTATTTTAATAGGGTTTTGCAACTGAGAGGGATTTAATGGCAAGATCACGAAGAAAATCTGGAGGAGGTAGTGGTGCAAATAAAAAGCTACCACTAAATCAATCTATACCTTTAGGTATCCAGCACGTGTTTGCTATGTTTGCTGGTAACATTACTGTCCCATTAATTGTTGCAGGTGTCTTTGGAGTAACAACTGCAGAAAAAATTTTTTTAATTCAGATGGCATTATTTGCAGCTGGAGTAGCAACAATCATACAAACTGTAGGTTATGGAAAAGTTGGTTCAAGACTGCCAATTATTCAAGGAACAAGCTTTGCTTTTATTCCAATAATGTTGCCCTTTAAAGCTTTTGGCTTGGGAGCAATATTCACAGCAGCTTTTATAGGGGGAATTTTCCAAATATGGATCGGTAAAATGTTAAAACCAATTCGACATATGTTTCCTCCGTTAGTGACAGGAATCGTTGTGTTAATGATTGGAATCAGTCTTCTTAAGGTTGGATTTAAATATGCTGGCGGCGGAGTATGGTTAATGAACAATAAACCAGAAATTTTTGCAAATTGGGAACACTTACTTATAGCTGGAACAGTTTTAATAACTGCTCTCTTATGTAATCTAAAAGGTAAAGGAATGATATCTGCTGCTTCAATTTTACTTGGAATAATAGCTGGGTTTATAATGGCAACTTTACTAGGAGAAGTAAGATTTGAGAAAATAGCAGCAGCTGGATGGTTTGCACTTCCTATGCCATTCCAATACGGAATAGATTTTGTTTGGGGTGCTGTCATATTAATGCTGTTCATGTCAATCGTAACAACAATTGAAACTATTGGAGACATTAGCGCTACTACAATGGGTGGCGCAAATAGAGAAGCTACTGATAAGGAACTGTCCGGCGGTATAATGGCTGATGGGGTAGGAACAGCTTTTGCATCAATTTTTAATGCCATGCCTAATACTTCTTATTCACAAAATGCCGGCCTCGTTGCTTTCACAGGAGTAATTAGCAGACATGTAGGAACAGTTGCGGGTGTTATTTTAATTTTATTAGGTTTATTTCCAAAATTGGGTGGAGTTATCGCTGCAATGCCAGATTCAGTAATTGGTGGAGCAGCCATTATCATGTTCGGATTAATTGCTGGAGCGGGAATTAAATTGATTTCAAAATCAGAAATGAACCAAAGAAATATTTTAATATTAGCTTTATCGCTTTCTTTTGGAATAGGATTGTATGCTTTTCCTGAATTTGTTGCACACATACCTGATTTTGGAATTAAATTAAAATTATTATTAACAACTGGCTTAATTCCTGCTGGATTATTAGCGTTTATTTTAAACGCTACATTGCCAAAAAAATAGTACCTAAAAATTACCAGTTATAAGTGTGACGGTTAGTTGGTTCTTATAACTTTGAAAAAGTAGTATTATTAATTAATTTATGGCTCCTTTTTTTGGAAATTTTGCACTTTGGCTGTCTTTAATTTTTTCTATTTTCCAATTTATTTTTTCTAGAAAGAACAATAATTTAAAATTCATCAAAACTTGTGTTATTGGAACATTAATTTTTTCATTAGCATCTTTTTTATTATTAATATATTCTCACACGATCTCAGACTTTAGCGTATTAAACGTTTTTCAAAATTCACACACAACAAAACCTCTTCTGTACAAAATTTCTGGTGTTTGGGGTAATCATGAAGGCTCAATGTTATTATGGATACTTGTTTTAACTATATTTAATTATTTTATATTTAAATTACATAATAAAAAAAATACAGAATTTATTTCTAAAACTTTAGAAGTGCAGGCATTTATTATGATAGGTTTTATTTTATTTACAATTATTACGTCTAATCCATTTGAGAGAATATTTCCAATTCAAGAAAATGGGCTAGGATTTAATCCAATTTTACAAGATCCCGCGTTAGCTATCCATCCACCTTTGCTTTATATAGGGTATGTCGGTTTATCAGCTACATTTTCTATTAGCGTTGCTACATTAATTTTCAATAAGGATCAAAAGATTCCTTGGTATAATTATATGAAACCATTTGTATTAATTTCATGGACATTTTTAACTATAGGAATTGCTATTGGATCTATTTGGGCATATTACGAATTAGGTTGGGGAGGTTGGTGGTTTTGGGATCCAGTTGAAAACGCTTCTTTTATGCCATGGTTACTAAGCACTGCTTTACTACACTCTCTTATTATTGTTGAAAAAAGAAAATCACTTCAAGCTTGGGTTTTGTTATTAGCTTTACTTGCTTTTCTTTTAAGTGTGGTAGGAACTTTTCTTGTAAGATCTGGAATATTAACAAGCGTTCACACTTTTGCTTTGGATCCTTACAGGGGAACATATATTCTTGCATTCACCGCCATATTAGGTGGCTATTCTTTGATATTATTTGGATCAAAATCAAAAAAATTTTTTGACAATAACTATTTTACTTTTTTTAGTAAAGAAGGATCAATTCTTATAAATAATATTCTTATGGTCATAATATGTGCTACTGTTTTTTTAGGTACAATTTATCCTTTATTAATTGAAGCTTTTACTAACAATAAAATTTCTGTTGGAGAGCCCTATTATAATTCAACAGTTATACCTATAATGATACCAGCCATATTGGTTATGGGAATTGGACCAATTTTGGCTTGGGGTAAAGAAAAAAAATTAAAAATTTTTAAAGAAATATTACCTAGCATTCTAATAACATTAATAATGACTGTATTTATTTTCTCAATATATCAATCTTATAACTTGATTGGAGTTTTGGGAATAATCTTAGCTTTCTGGATAATTTCCAATAATTTAATGATTATTATCAAAAAATTAAGAAATTATTCTTTGGGCATGATAATTGCTCATCTTGGTATTGGCATACTAATATTAGGCATAACTGGTTCGAGTATTTGGCAAAAAGAAAAGATTATTACAATGAAAATTAATAACGAAACTAAAATAGAAAATTATAATATAGTTTTTAGTGAAATAAATGAAATTAAGGGACCAAATTACTTAGCGATACGTGGAGTTTTTT
>CACLMO010000021.1 GCA_902608065.1 uncultured Pelagibacteraceae bacterium | reverse complement strand
AGACTTGTATAAAATAATTTATTTCGTGATAAAAGCAAAATTTTATTATATAGTGTCACTTCAAGACTGCTTTTAGATTTTGTAGATCGAAACATATGAATAAAATAACAACAATATTAATAATTTTTGTCTTTTTTGCAGGTTGTCAGCGTAATGAAGTTATCAAAACCCATGGAATATCATACCTTGAAAAAAGAGAAAAGTTAATAGAAGTAAATCAATCTAACAAAAATGATACAGTTGAAATTCTAGGCCAACCTTCTTCAAAGGGAATGGATAATGAGAACCTTTGGATATATATTGAAAGAACCAAAACCAGAGGAAAATTATTAAAATTAGGTAGAAATTTTTTAAAAAAAAATAATGTTTTGGTTTTAGAGTTTAATAAATTTGGTGTATTAGCTAGAAAAGAATTTTACAATAAAGGCGATATGAATCAAATTAAATTTGCAAAAAATACAACTGTAAATGAAATAAAAAAAGAAAACTTTATATATAGTTTTTTATCAAGTATTAGACAAAAGATGGAACAAAAAAAGAAATAAACTTACTTAATGTGCAATTACAGCCAAAAGTAATAAAGCAACTATATTAGTAATTTTAATCATAGGATTAACAGCTGGACCCGCTGTGTCTTTGTATGGATCACCAACTGTATCACCTGTAATTGCAGCTTTATGTGCTTCTGAACCTTTGCCACCAAATTTTCCATCTTCTATATATTTTTTTGCATTGTCCCAAGCTCCTCCACCTGCTGTCATAGAGATAGCAACAAATAAACCTGTGATAATAACTCCTAATAACATTGCTCCTACCGATGAAAGGGCTGCTTCAATACCACCTATCATTAGTATTACCATATACAAAACTATTGGTGAAAGAACGGGTAACAAAGAAGGAATAATCATTTCTTTAATTGCTGCTTTTGTCAATAAATCTACTAACTTACCATAATCAGGTTTTCTTTTACCCTTCATAATTCCAGGAATCTTCTTAAACTGTCTTCTAACTTCAATTACTACAGCGCCACCTGCTCTACCTACAGCTTGCATTGACATGGATCCAAATAGATATGGTAACATGCCTCCTATAAGCAGTCCGACTACTACAAATGGATTTGATAAATCAAAATTGACAGAAATATTTTCTAACTTAGATCCACTAACATTAGAGAAAAACTTAATATCTTCTGTGTAAGCTGCAAATAAAACTAAAGCTCCTAAACCAGCTGAGCCAATGGCATAACCTTTCGTTACTGCTTTTGTTGTATTGCCTACTGCATCTAAAGCATCGGTAGTTTTTCTAACATTTTTTGGAAGTTTAGACATTTCTGCGATTCCTCCAGCATTATCAGTAACAGGTCCATACGCATCAAGAGCTACTACCATTCCTGCAAGAGCAAGCATTGTTGTAACAGCTATAGCAATGCCAAATAATCCGGCAATGTGATTAGTAAATAAAATTCCGGCCACAATGATTAAAGCAGGTAAAGCAGTAGCTTCTAAAGATACTGCCAAACCTTGAATAACATTGGTTCCATGTCCAGTTATAGATGATTTTGCAACACTTATCACTGGACGAAATTTTGTTCCTGTGTAGTATTCTGTTACCCATATAATAAGTCCAGTTATTACTAAACCAATTACACCACATATATATAAACCTAGTCCTGAAAACTCAGCATTTGATGAAGAATAAATATTTTTTAATCCAATTACTTTGTCAGTAACTGGGTACAAAATTATTAAAGATAAAACAGCAGTAGCAATAAAACCTTTGTACAATGCTCCCATAATATTTTTGCTTGGGCCCAATTTAACAAAAAAAGTTCCAATAATTGAGGTAATTATACAAGTGGCTCCAATTGATAAAGGGTAGATCATCATACTTAAATTTCCAACAAAAAAAATTGAAGATAAAACCATTGTCGCTACTATAGTAACTGCGTAAGTTTCAAAAAGATCAGCTGCCATTCCAGCACAATCACCAACATTATCACCAACGTTATCTGCAATAACAGCGGGATTTCTTGGATCATCTTCTGGTATACCAGCTTCGACTTTTCCAACTAAATCAGCTCCAACATCTGCTCCTTTTGTAAATATTCCACCACCTAATCTTGCAAAAATAGATATAAGAGAAGCTCCAAAACCTAATCCAACTAAAGCATTAATAATTTCTCTGCTGTCTATGTTTAATTTTAATAAAATTGAATAATAAATAGATATAGATATTAAAGCTAAGCCAGCCACCAACATTCCCGTTACAGCTCCTGATTTAAATCCAATATTTAAACCAGCAGATAAACTTTTTCTCGAAGCCTCTGCAGTTCTTACATTGGCTTGGACAGAAACAAGCATCCCCACATAACCTGCGGCACCTGATAAAAAAGCACCTATGAAAAATCCTAAACCAACCCAAAACCCAAGAACATATGTGATTATAACAAGTATAATGGCTCCAACTATAGCAATAGTTTTGTACTGACGATTTAAATATGCTCTAGCACCTTCTTGTATAGCGCCCGCAATCTCTTGCATTTTTTTATTACCAGGACTTGCAGATAAAATTTGTTTTCCAACAAAATAACCGTATAAGATGGCAATAAAGCCCACAAACGTAATAAAATTAAGTAAATTCATCATATGTTATAATTAAAAAAAATTAAAAAAACGAAAATTGCCAAAAAAAAACATAAAACGCAACAAGAATCTTTGTTAAAAAGTGATATATATAGCCTTATATTGATTAATTCATTCATTTTTAAAACGACTTACTTTAGATACTTTATCTAAAATAGCGTTTAGAAAACTTTTTTTAGAGCTTTCTAAAAAAAAATCCGAAACTTTTAAATATTCATTAATTACAACTTTGACTGGAGTTTTATGCATAAACATAAACTCATATATTGCAGCCATTATCATTATTTTTATCAATATTTCTGTCTTATATTCATTAATATCGTTTTTCAATTCCTTATCTATTAATTCTTTGATTAATTCCTTTCTTTCAATTGTTCCGGTTACTACATCTTTTATAAATTTTTTATACCTATGTTTGGGGAAAACTATTTCCGATTCCTTATTTGTATAATGGCCGTATAATTTTTGAACGACTATAACCCTTGGATTTTTAAGAATTTCATTTTCTGTCATTATTCAAGATCTAAAAGTGAAATAATAGCTTTAGTCGCCTCTTCACCTTTATTTCTTCCTTTTAAATTAGATCTATTTAATGCCTGCTTTTTATTTAGACATGTAATTATACCATTGCCTATTGGCTTTTTGTGTTTGGTAGATAAATTTATCATTTCATTAAATACTGAACTACAAAGAAATTCAAAGTGGGGAGTTTCTCCTTTAATCACACAGCCAAGTGTAATAAATGCGTCATAAGTATTTATATTTTTAGAAATTATGAAAGGAATCTCATATATTCCAGGAACGTATATTTTTTTATATTCATTTAGACCATTTTTTTTAAGTATCTCAACAGATTTTGATATCAAATTATCACTAATCTTGGGATAGTAGTTTGCTGCAACAATACAAATTTTCATTTTATAATTTCCTGTTTAGTAATTTTGATGCCATAACCATCCAATCCAATAACTTTTTTTTTAGATCTAGTAACTAAAATCATTTTTTTAATATTTAGCGCCTTTATAATTTGTGCTCCTATGCCATAATTTCTAATTAGTTTATCTTGGCCTTTTTTATAAAACTCTTTATCTTTATAAGTTCTTAAAGTTTCTGAAACGGATCTTAAATTAGTATCTCTTATAAACACTAAAACACAATCTTTATAATTTTTAAAGTGAGAAATAGTATTGTTAAATAGGTTTGGCAGTTTTTCTCCCATTAAATAATTCTTTACAATGTTAGACGAAATTACTCTTACTCTTGGATTTTTATTTCTTTTAAGATTTCCTTTTATTAAAGCAAAATTTTCTGAACCATCCAACAAATTCTCAAATATTTTAATCGTATAAATTTGTTTATTTATGTTTATTTTTGAAATTTTTTTAAATCTAATAAAATTTTCGCAATTTAAGCGATATGATATTAAATCATCAATTTTTCCTATCTTTAAATTATGTTTTTTTGCAAAACTAAATAGTTTGATACCTTTAGCCATAGTTCCATCATCATTCATAATTTCACATATCACTGCCGAAGAACCACATTTTGCAAACTTAGATATATCTACTGAAGCCTCGGTATGACCAGCTCTTACTAAAACTCCGCCCTTCTTTGCAACAATTGGAAAAACATGTCCTGGAGATACAAAATTCTTTGGTGATACATTTTTATTGATGGCCTTCTTAATTGTTATATATCTGTCACGAGCTGATATACCAGTTGTGACTCCGTTTTTTGCATCAATTGAAACTGTAAACGCAGTTTGGCTTCTTGATATATTATTAGGTGACATTAAAGATAAATTTAATTTATCTGCTTGTTTTTGACATAAAGTTAAACAAATTAATCCACGTCCGTGTTTAGCCATAAAATTTATTGAATTTGCTTTTACTTTTGAGGCAGGAATTATTAGATCACCTTCGTTCTCTCTATTTTCATCATCAACCAAAATAAACATTTTTCCTCTTTTGGCATCTCTAATTATTTCTGTAATTTTAGAATATTTAATCATTTTATTTAATAAAATTTTTTATATATTTTCCTAGTACGTCGAATTCAACATTAACTAAATCCCCACTTTTAAGATATATCAAATTTGTCATACTTAAAGTTTTAGGAATTACTGAAATTTGAAATCCATAATTTAATATATTTGATATAGTTAAAGAAACACCATTAACAGAAATAGATCCTTTTTGTACTATGTATTTTTTAAAATTTTTCTTCAATTTAAAATTAATTAACCATGATTTGCCAATAATTTTAATGTTCTTAACTGTAGCAGTAGTATCTATGTGGCCTTGAACAAAATGTCCAGATATACGTTCACCATACTTCATTGGTTTCTCAAGATTAACCACATCACCTTTTTTTATTTTTTTAAAGGTAGTTCTATTTATCGTTTCTCTAGTAATATAAAACTTTACAGTTTTATTTGTAATACCGTTTACAGTAAGACATGCACCCGAACATGATATTGAAGAACCTATATCACTTTTTTTAAATTTAATTTTAGATAAAATTTCGATGATACAATTTTTATTATTATTATAAATTTTTTCTATTCTTCCAGTTTTTTTAATTATTCCATTAAACATTATTTTAATTTGTAAGAAAATAAACTATCGCCAAAGAGATTAACCTTGATTGTTATTTTTTTTTTATTTTTTAGAAATGGTACTAAATATTTTTTTAAGCTTCCACTACCATTTTTATTCAGTTTTTTATTTGATATAAAGAGGTTTAAATCATCAACTAAATTTTCATTTAAAAAATTAGTAGTTAAATAACGACCAGATTCTAAAAGAATTCTACTAAAACCAAGTTTCTTTAAATTAAGCAAAATTTTTTTTAAATCTAAATCACCATCTTTATTAAGAGGAACTCTTAAAAATTTAACCTTTAATATTTTAAAAGTATTCATCTTTTTTTTATTAATTTTGTTATGAAATATAATAATTCTATTTTTTTTAAAATTTTTAAAGACTTTCAAATTGGTGTTTAATTTTAAATTATTATCTAATATAGCTATTGTGGGGGTTCTATCTGATAAACCGTTAATTCTGCACGTTAATTGTGAATTATCCTTTAAAATAGTTTGAGAGCTAGTTAATAGACAATCATGCATAGATCTTAATAGATGACCTCGACTTCTTGAATATTGATTGGTAATCCATTTATATTTTTTATTTATGGTAAAATAATCTTTAGATAATGCTAGTTTACATGTAACAAAAGGAAGATTATTTTTTTTTGATTTTAAATAACTTCTATAAAAATAACCTATTTGTTTGCTGGAAAGGCCTCTGATTACTTTGATTTTTTTTTTGTTTAAATCAAATTTGCTTTTTTTAAAAGATCTAGGATCAGGATCATTTATTGAAAAAAAAACTTTTTTTATCTTTTTCTTTATAATTAATTTAACACATGGTGGCGTCTTACCATAATGTGAGCAAGGTTCTAGGGTTGCATATAAAGTAGATTCATCAAGTTTATTATTAAAAATTTTAATAGCATTGTATTCGGCGTGTGGCCTACCATTTATTCCAGTAGATCCAGCGGATACAACAATGTTATTTTTTGTTATTACACAACCAACGGCAGGATTTTCTTTCGTATTACCAATTATTTTTTGAGCCTGGAAAAGTGCCAGTCTCATAAAATAAGAGTGAAGATTATATTTATTCTGATTTATAGACATTCAAGTTGCCAATGAATTGTTCGAAATCTTTTGCTTCCTTAAAATTTCTATAAACAGAAGCAAAACGAACATAAGCTACTTGATCTAGGTTTGCGAGACCGTCCATTATGAATTTACCTATTGTTGCAGAAGGTATTTCATTTTCTCCAAGACCTTCAAGATTTCTAACAATTTTTGAAATAAATTTCTCTACTGCTTCACTGTCTATAGGCCTTTTTCTTAGTGAGATAGTAATGGATTTAGCTATTTTATCTCTATCAAAAGGAACGCGTCTTCCATTATTTTTAATTACGGTTAATTCTCTAAATTGTACTCTTTCAAATGTGGTAAAACGTTCTTTCCTTTCACAACCACAAACTCTTCTTCTTCTTATTGCAGTCCCGTCTTCAGTTGGTCTTGAGTCAACTACAGAAGTATCTTTTTCTCTACAAAATGGACAAAGCATAAATTAATTTTTTGTTAAATGATTGTAGATAGGAAAGTTTGAACAAAGATTTATAACTTCATTTCTAACTTTTTCTTCTATCTTACTGTTATTTTCTTTATTTTTAGATAAGCCTTGAATAACTTCAGTGATTAACTGACCAACTTTTTTAAATTCATTTAATCCAAAACCTCGTGTTGTAGCAGCTTGAGAACCTAATCTAATACCAGAAGTAATCGTGGGTTTTGCAGTATCAAAAGGTATTCCATTTTTGTTACAAGTTATATTGGCTCTGCACAAACTTGTTTCTGCATCTTTTCCACTAACTCCGTATGGTCTTAAATCAACTAACATCAAATGAGTATCTGTCCCTCCAGAAAAAATTTTAAATCCATTATTTTTTAATGTCTCTGACAAAATTTTTGCATTAGCAAGCACAGCCTTTATATATTCTTTAAATGATGGTTGTAAAGCTTCTTGAAAAGCTACTGCTTTTGCTGCTATTACATGCATTAATGGTCCACCTTGATAACCAGGAAATACTGCTGAATTAATTTTTTTAAAAATATCTTCACGATTAGTTAATATAATTCCTCCTCTGCCACCTCTTAAAACTTTATGAGTTGTGGAAGTAACTACATCTGCATGTTCAATAGGATTTGGATAACCCTTTCCAGCAACTAAACCAGAAAAGTGAGCCATATCTACCATAAGATAAGCATTAACCTTTTCTGCTATTTCTTTAAATTTTTTAAAATCAATTATTCTTGAGTAAGCACTACCGCCAGCAATTATTATTTTTGGCTTATGTTGCAAAGCTAATGATTCAACATTTTTATAATCTATTAGCCCACTTTCTTTATCTACTTCATAGTGAAAAGAGTTTAACCATTTTCCAGAAAGAGCAACTTTTGCTCCGTGAGTTAAATGTCCTCCAGAATTTAAACTCATACCAAGTATTGGGTCACCAGGTTTTAAAAGCGCAAGATATACTGCTCCATTAGCTTGTGCACCAGAATGTGGTTGAACATTCGCATATTTTGCATCAAATAATTTTTTAACTCTTTCAAGAGCAAGCTCTTCAGCTTTATCAACAAATTCACATCCGCCATAATATCTTTTTGATGGATAACCTTCCGCATATTTATTTGTCATTATGGATCCTTGAGCATCTAAAACAGCTTTTGAAACTATATTTTCAGAAGCTATTAATTCAATATGTTGTTGCTGTCTTTCTAGTTCGTTTTTAATAGAACTAAATAAGTCAGGGTCAGTACTTGATAAATTATTATCAAAAAAATTTTGATAACTATTTGACATATATTTTTTTTGTTTACTCATATAGAGATATATTAAATTTTTTTAACTCTTTTTTTATGTCTCCCTGCTTCAAAATTAGTTTTGATAAATGTAGAAACGCATTTTAAAGCAACATTTTTCCGGGTTAATCTTGATCCTATTGCCATTACGTTTGCATTGTTATGCTGTCTACTTAATTTAGTAGAACGTATGTTATAACACAAAGCAGCCCTTATATTTTTATGTTTGTTAGCAGTCATATCCATTCCTATCCCCGATCCACAAACTAAAATACCAAACTGATTATTATTATTTTTCATTTTCTTTGCTAATAAATGTGCAAAATCTGGGTAATCAACTGATTTAGAATTATTTGTTCCAAGATCCAATATTTTTTTCCTCTTTTTTAATAAAAATTTTTTAATACTTTCTTTTAAATTAAATCCAGCATGATCTGATGCTAGAATAATCTTTTTTATTTTCATATTTGCATATATTAGCATTAATAATGCTAAAATTTAACTACATATATATAATATATTAAATTATACCACAATATTTTGATTTGGATTTTGGGGTGATTAATTAAATTTATAATCAGGTAAGCAAGCCACTAAATGGACTCTATTTTCTTCTCCACCATTAAAAGCATTATGATATTTAAGATTATTGGTGATGTAAACTGATCCGTCAGCGGGAAGATGTTTTGCAACATTTTCAATTACCATAATGCAGCCAGGATTTGTAATTATGGGTATATGTAATCTTGGTTCAGGATCTCTATGCCAGCTAAGTGTGGAACGAGGTTGTTTTAATAAAATTCTTACTCTACCAAGCTTGAACTTTTCAGATAATTTTTTATACACTTCTTTAAAATAAGTATTTTCAAAATCTTTAACAAATTCTGTATAGGCAGTTTCGTCAATCTTTATGTCTCTAGATATTTCCTTTCCAAAATGATCTGGCTTTGTCCAATATATACCTCTGGCGTTTTTCCCTTTTGTTGAATCTGGATCGCCTGGAATTTGATTTAAACAAATAGCACCAAAGTTACTTATTCCACCAGCGTCATCATAGTTTTTTATTTTTAATACTTCTTTCAAAGCTTGATTAAGCTTTATAGCATCAAATTTAAGATCATCTACCGTGTGGAAGTCGCCTGATTTGTTCATAAAATTAATTTATTATACAATATTTACATTAATATAGGTATATTTTATAGGTTGGTTTTGTCGCAATAGAATTAGAATTTATAATAATATAAACTTTTAAATTGAAGTGAGAATGATTATCAAATGAAAAATTTAGGTTCGTACCCTAGCGTAAGGTTAAGAAGAAACAGAAGAACTGAATGGTCTAGAAGACTAGTTAGTGAAAATAATTTATCCGCCAGTGATCTTATTTGGCCAATTTTTATCAGAGAAGGAAAAAATATAAAAGAACCAGTAGAATCAATGCCTGGTGTTTATCGTTATTCACTAGATAAAATAAATAAATTAGTTGAAAGAGCTATTAAAAAGAAAATTCCCATGATTGCATTATTTCCTAACACTCCATTATCAAAAAAAAATAAAAATGGAAGTGAAGCCCTAAATAAAAATAATCTTGTGTGTAAAGCTCTTAGACAAATTAAAAAAAATTTTAATGAAGTTGGTTTAATGTGTGATGTTGCTCTCGATCCATATACTTCACATGGTCATGATGGTTTATTGAAAAATAATTATGTAGATAACGATTCTACTGTAAAAATTTTGGTAAAGCAGTCCTTATTACAAGCTAAAATGGGATGTGATGTAATAGCACCTTCCGATATGATGGATGGTAGAATTGGAGAAATAAGAAAAGCATTAGATAAAAACGGATTTAAAGATACTCAAATACTATCTTATGCAGTTAAATATGCTTCAAATTTCTATGGACCATTTAGAGATGCTATAGGTTCCAAAACTTCATTAAAGAGTGATAAAAAAAATTATCAAATGGATTTTAATAATTCAAAAGAAGCTTTAAGAGAAGTTGCTTTAGACATATCTGAAGGAGCTGATTTTGTTATGGTAAAACCTGGCATGCCTTATCTTGATATAATTAAACTTATAAAGGAAAATTTTAAAATACCAGTTTTTGCATACCAAGTATCTGGAGAATATAGTTTGATAAAAAATGCTATTAAAAATAAAATTTTAAAATATGATGTAATTTATGAAAGCTTAGTTTCGTTCAAAAGATCTGGAGCAAGTGCTATTGTCACTTACTTTGCTGATGAAATTGCTGACAAACTTAAATAGATCAAATTATCACTAATTATAATACATTTCCAAAATATTTCTTGAGATCGGGAATCTTAAATTACTTGGCGTAACAATAGTTTCCTTCATGAGATTTTTATTAAAATTCAAAGCTTCTTTAATTTCTTCATTAGATGATTGTTTATTTTCATTTTCATTTTGTAGCAATTTAGGAATTTTAAATGATTTACCATTTATCTCAAATATACTTCTTGCTGTGTCAGATGATTTTATTGAGTTAATTAAATCAACTTCAAAACCCAACTCTTTAATTAATGATAACTCCCATAATATATATCGATTTATCCAATTTTCTGAATTTAATTTATCTAAAAAATTTTCATATAATACAAAAATGTTTCGATGAATTTGTCTCTCGGGTAAAAATATTTTTAGTAAGGAAGAGGCAGATAAAATACATATAGATTTTTTTTTATTATCAAAAAAAAGTGGTGAAATTGCTTTTATTAGTTCTATGTTAAAATAACCTGTTTTATTTTCAGATTTAGATTTCCAATTTAATAAGATTTTATTTCCAATTTGAAAATTTCTTTTGTTTTTTCTTGAAGTCCCTCCATAAACTATACCTATTGACTTGCCATGCTGTGAAGTTAAAGCTTCAATTATAATAGAATTCTCTCCAAAATTATTTTTTGAAAGTAAATATCCTTCATCTTGCCAATACATTTAAATAACTCCAATTCCTTTTAACAAATTATCAGCGCCATTTTGTTCTGCTTGTTGTTTAGAATTTCCTAAACCTATAAATTGTTTAGTTCCAGATATTGACACAGCAACTTTAAAGACAGGATTATGTTTTGGCCCTTTGGTACTAACAAGACGATATACAGGAAGTTTTTTAAAGAGTTTTAGAGAGTGTTCTTGTAATTTTGTTTTTGAATCTAAAATTGTAATATGAGATTTCGATAATTCTTTTTTCCAAAGTTTTAAAATAAATTTTTCAACAAAATTAAAACCACGATCAATATAAATAGCACCTATTAAAGCTTCGCATGCATCACTTAATATCTTCTGATCAATTTTGCTAATCTTTTTTTTTGAATCTCCTACTATTATGTAATTTTGTAAACCAGCGTTCCAGGCAACTAAACAGCATGTTTCTCTATTTACTAGTTTAGCAAATCTTTTATCTAAAACTCCTTCGTCTAAATCAGGATATAAATCAAATAATTTTCTAGATAAAGCCAAACCAATAACTCTATCTCCTAAAAACTCAAGTTTCTCATTATTTTTTTTTTGGTTAAAGCTTTTATGTGTTAAGGCTTCTTCCAAAAGAGATTTATTTTTAAGTTTAATCTTTAATTTTTTTTCTAAATTGTTTAAATTTGAATTCATTTTATTGTTTTAAAAAAACGATCTAATCGCAAACTTTTGTTCCATTTCCAGAATTCTAAAAAATATCCTTCTTTTATATCACTAGAAAAAAAAATAAATTTAGCTTTTCCAACAAGGTTTACGTCTTGAACATAACCAACGCTTGTTAAAAATCTACTATCTTTTGAACAATCTCGGTTATCCCCAAGAAAAAAATAGTGTTTATCAGGTACGATAAATTTATCTGTATTCTGCATAGTGCCATCTGTTCTGTATACGGTTCTATATTTTACACCTTCTGGCAATGTTTCTTCGATCAGAATTGTTTTGATTCGTTCATTTCCACAATTAACTATTTCATTTGTATTTAATTTTTTACCAAGTATTTTTTCACCGTTAAGATAAAGTTGAGCATTTACAATTTGTAATTCATCGCCTGGAATAGCAATCAATCTTTTAATATAATCTGTTCTATTGTCCGCTGGAGTTTTAAATACAATTACATCGCCTCTATTAGGTTTTTTACTAAAAAATCTTTTATTTGAAAAATTAGGACTAAATGGGAATGAATGTTTGCTATACCCATATGAAAATTTAGAGACAAATAATCTATCACCCACCAATAAATTGGGTTCCATTGAGGAAGATGGAATATAAAAAGGTTGATAAAAAAAACTTCTTATAATTAAAGCTATTACTAAAGCGTAAAATAAAGTTTTAATATTATCAATTATTTTTTTTTTCATCAG
>CACLMO010000020.1 GCA_902608065.1 uncultured Pelagibacteraceae bacterium | reverse complement strand
TTCTTTCAAAGATTTATCTTTTTTCAATGATTTTTCAAAGTCTTCTAACTGTTTATCTCTTAGAGCTTCTACTCTTCTAACTCCAGCCGCTATCGATGATTGGTTTGTTATTTTAAACCTCCCAATATCTTTTGTATTTTTTACATGTGTGCCACCACAAAGTTCAGTAGAAAAATAACCACCATTTTCTTTACCCATAGATAAAACTCTAACCTCATCTCCATATTTTTCGCCAAACATAGCTAAAGCACCTTTTTCGACAGCTTCTTTGGGTGTCATTATTCTGGTTTTAACATCTGCTGCTGTTTGAATCATTTCATTTACATATCTTTCTATTTTTTCAATTTCATTTTTTTCTATAGGTTTATTGTGACTAAAATCAAATCTAAGTTTTTCAGGACTTACTAGAGAACCTTTTTGAGTAACATGCTTACCAAGCGTTCGTCTTAGTGCTTCGTGAAGCAAATGTGTAGCTGAGTGATAAGCTCTAGCATTATTTCTTCTATTAACATCTATTTCCATATTTACACTTTGATTTACTTTTAAAGAACCTTTTTTAACTTTTCCAAAATGAACATGTAGATCACCCATTTTTTTTTGAGTATCTTCAATAATAACTTCACAATCATTAGAATAAATTATTCCTTGATCTCCAACTTGACCTCCAGATTCAGCATAAAAAGGTGTTTGATTAGTTACTATCTCCACTTGATCACCATTTCTTGCTTCATTCACAAAATCTTTGTCTTTTGATATTTTAAGAACAACTCCTTCAAGTTTATCAAATTCGTAACCTAAAAATTCTGTAGGATTAATTTTTTCTCTAATCTTAAACCATTTTTTTTCTAAAGATTTATCTCCAGATCCTTTCCAGTTTGCTCGAGCCAATTTTTTACTTTTTTCCATTTCTTTATCAAAACCATCATTATCAACTTTTATATTTTTGTTTTTTAAAATATCTGCAGTAAGATCTATTGGAAAACCATAAGTATCATATAATTTAAAAGCAACTTCGCCAGGAAAAAAATTGTTTTTTACTTTACTTAAATTGTCATTTAAAATTTCTATTCCTCTATTGAGTAATAAAGAAAACTTTTCCTCTTCTGTTTTTAGTGTTTCTGTTATTAAAGGTTCAGCTCTTTTTAATTCAGGATAAGAATCAGACATTTCTGTAATTAATGTTGGTATCATTTTATAAAAAATTGGCTCCTTGCTTCCTAAAGTATGTGAATGCCTCATTCCTCTTCTCATTATCCTTCTTAGAACATAACCTCTACCTTCATTTGAAGGTAAAACTCCTTCTGCAATTAAAAATGAACTAGCCCTAAGATGATCTGCTATTACTCTATGGCTAGCTATATTTTCTTTAGTAACCTTAGTTTTGGTCAAATTTGAAGATGCCTCAATTAAAGTTTTAAAGTGATCTATCTCATAATTATCATGTGTGCCTTGAAGCAAAGCCGAAATTCTTTCTAAACCCATTCCTGTATCTACTGAAGGTTTTGGAAGATTTACTCTTTTATCTTTTGAAACTTGTTCAAATTGCATAAAGACCAAATTCCAAATCTCAATATAACGATCACCATCTTGATCTTTGCTGCCTGGAGGGCCACCAGGCAAATGATCTCCGTGGTCATAAAATATTTCTGAACACGGACCGCAAGGTCCCAAATCACCCATTGACCAAAAATTATCATTTGTTGATATTTTATAAATTCTATTTTCTGGAAGTCCTGCAATTTTTTTCCATAAATCAAAAGCTTCATTATCATCTGCATAAACGCTAACGCTAATTTTATCTTTTGATATTTGAAATTCTTTAGTTATTAAATTCCAAGCTAGCTCTATTGCAACGTCTTTAAAATAATCTCCAAAGGAAAAATTACCTAACATTTCAAAAAATGTATGGTGCCTTGGTGTATAACCAACATTTTCTAAATCGTTATGCTTACCTCCTGCTCTTACACATTTTTGAGAAGTAACAGCTCTTTTATATTCTCGTTTTTCTAAACCAGTAAAGACATTTTTAAACTGTACCATTCCGGAGTTAGTAAACATTAGAGTAGGATCATTGCTAGGTACCAAATTACTAGAATCTACAATTTGATGATCCTTGTTTGAAAAGTAATTTAAAAACAGTTTTCTTACATTATTTAATGTTTTTTTAGCCATCCATATAATAAATACAGTTTTTTGTAACTATGTCTAGAAGAGAAGAAAGGTGCTATAACAAGCACCTTTCTATAAGAGAGCTAACTATTTAATTGAATTAATTTTTTTTATCAGTATCTGTTTTATCAACGGTCGGATTTCCTTCGATTTTCTTAGAAATTAAGCCAGCTTTTGTTCTAATAGCCATCTCAATTTCTGCAGCTATTTTTGGATTTTGTTCAAGAAAGATCTTAGCATTTTCTCTACCCTGTCCAATTTTTTCACCTTTATAAGCATACCACGCACCTGATTTTTCAACTACATCAGCTTTACTACCCAAATCTACTAGTTCACCTGATTTGCTTATTCCTTTACCATACATTAAATCAAATTCTACAACTTTAAATGGAGGTGATACTTTGTTTTTTACCACTTTCACTCTTGTAGAATTTCCAACGATCTGCTCTTTATCCTTGATAGCACCTATTCTTCTAATATCCATTCTCACTGAAGAATAAAATTTTAGAGCATTGCCTCCTGATGTTGTTTCAGGATTTCCAAACATAACTCCAATTTTCATTCTTATTTGATTAATAAATATTACCATTGTATTAGTTTTTGCTATTGAACTTGTTAATTTTCTGAGAGCCTGACTCATTAATCTTGATTGCAAGCCAACATGATGGTCTCCCATTTCACCTTCTAATTCTGCTCTTGGTGTAAGAGCTGCAACAGAATCGACTACCAAAACTGAGATAGAGCCTGATTTAATCAATGTGTCAGCTATCTCCAAAGCTTGCTCACCTGTATCTGGTTGAGATATTAAAAGTTCTTCAGTTTTAACACCTAATTTTTTTGCATACACTGGATCTAAAGCATGTTCAGCATCAACAAACCCACAAATTCCACCAGTTTTTTGAGCTTCTGCTACTACCTGCAAAGCTAGGGTTGTTTTTCCAGATGATTCTGGACCATAAATTTCTACAACTCTACCTTTTGGAAGTCCTCCAATTCCAAGCGCAAGATCCAAACTCAGAGATCCTGTTGATACAGCCTCAACATTTATGGCTGCTTTTTGCCCTAGTTTCATTACAGAACCTTTTCCAAAATTTTCGTCTATTTGGCTAATTGCTGCTTCCAAAGCCTTATTTTTTTCTTTATTTTCATTTTCTTGATTTTTGTTAGATTTCACTATTTTTAAGTTATTTTTGGTCATAATTTTCCTTATTTTTTAAAAATTTAACTGAACGAATCATAGATTTAAATGTACACATTTTGTTCTTTTTATCAATAGTTAATATAATCTTTGAAAATCAACGTTTTTTCGATGATGTGCTAATCTTTATTGTTTTAAATTTAATTGTTTAGCTGTGAGTCTACCAATTTTTGATAGTAGATTAAATTGAGATATTAAAAAATTTTTTTCAGAAATTGCTAGGTCAATTCTTGAATTTAATAAAATTGTTCTGGATTGAATAACTTCTAAAGTCGTTCTACTACCTTCAGATTCATATTCCAAAGTTATTCCTTCATTTGCTATTTCAGCTGCTTTAACTTGAGATCTTATTGATTCCAGTACACTTCTTGAAGATTGATAGTTTGACCAAGCGCTGGCTACATCAGTCTCAACTGTTTTTTTACTGTCCTCAAATAAAAGTTCTTTTTGATTTCTAAGTTCTTGATTTTTTCTTAAATTAAATAAATTACTACCTCCTGCAAATAAAGGCCATGTAGCGGTAGCTTTAACTGTTTGTTGAGTTCTATCTTGTACTGTAGAACTAATATCATCTTGTTCAGAAATCTTATAAGATAGTGTAGCTGATGGAGAGAGTTCTGCGCCTGCGATTATTACATCTAATTTAGATTGCTTATATTCCAGCATAGCTATCTGCAAATTTGGATTTTCAGAATTTGATATACTATAAGCAGCAGCTAAACTTTCTGGTAAATTTAAATTAGCTTCCTTTATATCTTGAATATTCTCTGAAGGTTTTTTCCCAATAACTTTTTCAAAATTTGCTTTACTAGTCACCAAATCATTTTGTGCAGTAATTAAAGCTGCTCTAGAGCCTGCAAGTGAAGACTCTGATTGAGCTAGATCAGTCAAGCTTATTTCACCTTTCTCTAATCTATTTTGGTCAGTTTCCACCTGCCTTTCTAATAAATCAATGTTCATTAAATTAATATTAACCTTCTTTTTGCTCAATAATAAATCTGCATGGGCTTCTGCAGCTTCTAACAAAATTTCTTGTTCAACTTTTTTTAGTTTAAATTCTCCTAAAGTTTGTCCGTGTTTCTTTTTCATGAAAGTTGCGACTCCACTACCTCCTTGAAAAATTTTTTGCTCTACCGTAATTGATTGTTCTGCTGGTTTAAAATTTGAGTCACTTCCTCCAGTTTTTGAATTATCCTGCTCGCTAACATATCCTGAAATTGTTACGCTTGGCAAAAATTCGCTTACGGACTCTCTTTTTTCTTCTCTTGATGCTCGCATGCTTGCTCTTTCAGCATTTAATTTTGGATTTTTTAGATATGCTGTGCTTAGAGAATCTAACAATGTATTAGCTTTTGATTCATTGAAACTTAAAATAAATATAAAAATCCAAAAAATTTTAAATAAAAATTTCATACAATAACTATCTGAATGCTACTCTTTTAATTTCATGATTTTTTTTCATCAAAATAACCACTGATGCAGATTTACTTAAATCTTTTAACATTTGCAAAGTAATTCTTTCGTAAAACATAATAAAGCGCTTTATTTCGTTGTTTGACATTATTTTCTTATCTAATTTTGATTTTTTTTTCAACTTCTTTTCTTGAAGAAGTCTCCATTTAAATACCATGTTAAAATCTGGAACCTTCATAAAAATGAAATGATCTATTTTAGTAAAAATTCTTTTATATTCTTTTTTAAGTTTTTCATTTACATATTTTCTCCATTTCATATTTTTATCTTCATATTTTTCTAAAATATTTATTGGTTTTTTTATCAAATCATTTGTTTGTGGTCTTGCTCCAACACACCAACCTTCCAAAATTACAATTTCTGGTTTTGCTTTTATTTTGTACCAATATTTTTTTTTTAAACGATCATCTAAATTTTTAGCAAATTTCGGTATTCTAAATTTTTTAAATTTTTTTTTTTTAATAAAATTAAAAAATTTCATAATTAAATTTACATCATGTGTTCCAGGTACGCCTCTTGTTTTAAATAAAGCATGCGTTCCTTTTGACATTTTGCTACGTTCTTCCAAAGTTTTGTAATAATCATCAATTGAAATTTTTAAAATTTTTCTTTTAAAGTATTTTTTTAAAATAATGCATAATATGTTCGCAACTGTAGTTTTTCCAGATCCCTGACCACCTGAAAGCCCTATATATAATATTTTCTCTTTTTTTTTATACTTGTTTTCAATCCAATAAGATAAAGGTATATAAAAATTTTTTAAACTTTTTATTTTAACTTCTCTACTTTCTCCAAAAATTTTTTCCTCATTTAAAAATTTTAGATATTCATTTTTTACTTTTAAAAAACAATCTTCCGTTTCTTTCATTTTTTATCAAGAGGATGGTTAATGCCGTCGTTAATTTTAATATTTTCTAATTCTAAAGGTTTTACTCCTTCTACACATGCAACATTTATCATATAAACTTTATCATGATTACTTCTTGGATTTGAATGAGTATAAATTCCACACTTTGAGCAAAAATAATGTTCTGCTACTTTTGTATGATATTGATAAAGATTTAGAAGATTTTGTCCTTTAATGACTTTAAAATTTTCTGGATTAACTGGTGTCATAATATAGCCTCTTCTTTTACAAAGAGAACAGTTACATCTCACAAGCTTTTCAAATCCCTTTTCTGGTAATTTTACTTCAGCTTCTACTCCACCACAGTGACAGGTTAATTTTTTCATTTATTTTAATTTAAATTCTTTAGCATGATTTTCATATTGTAGTAATAGTTATCCACATGATAACCAGATCTGGTTTTAATGTTCTTGTTTTGATTCAGTTTGGATTCTTTTTTGGACTCAAAATACAACCTATTGGACACTTTTCCACACCTTGATATATATATTTTCATGTTATAGATTAGAACAAAAAGAGAACATTATGAAATTACTATTACCTTTTCACTTACACAAAGTTGGAGCTGGTTTTCCTTCTCCGGCAACAGATTATGTGGAAGACGACATAGATCTTAATGCTCATTTAATAAAAAATGCTCCATCTACATTTCTTATTAGAGCTCAAGGAAAATCTATGAACAACGTTGGAATTCACGATGGAGATCTATTAATTGTAGACAGAAGTCTAGAACCAAAAAATTTTTCTACAGTAATTGCAAATGTTAATGAAGAATTAATTGTTAAAAGTTTTATAAAAGAAAAAGACCAGTCTTTTTTGACTTCTGGATCAAAAAAATTAAAAGATAAAATTAATTTAACAGAAAATCCAGAAATTTTTATTTGGGGTGTGGTAACCTACGTCATTCATGCTTTATAGTCGAAATAAAATAGCTTTGGTAGATTGTAATTCTTTTTACGTTTCTTGTGAAAGATTATTTAATCCTTCAATAATAAAAAAACCAGTTGTGGTATTATCAAACAATGATGGATGTGTAATATCTCGATCAACCGAAGCTAAAGCTTTAGATATTAAAATGGGAGAGCCATATTTTAAAGTAGAAAAAATAATAAAAAAAAATGATGTAAAAGTTTTTTCATCAAATTATTCATTGTATGGAGATATATCAAGAAGAGTAATGAAAACATTAAAACAATTTTCTCCACAAATTGAAATTTATTCAATTGACGAAGCTTTTTTAAATTTAAATTCAATTAAAGATGAAGATTTATTTAAACACGGAAACATAATTAGAAAAACTATTTTAAAATGGACAGGTATACCAACAAGCATTGGTATCGCAACAACAAAAACTTTGAGTAAAGCTGCAAATTATATCGCCAAAAAAGAAAAGTCTGGAATTATTAACTTAATAAATTCTGAAAAAATAGATGAAATTCTTGGTCAAATTAAAATAAATGATGTTTGGGGTGTTGGACGACAACTAAGTAAATTGTATATCAAAAATGGAATAAGTACAGCTTACCAATTAAAAAGTAGATCCAATAATTGGATCAAAAAAAATACGAATGTTTTAGGTTCTCGTACCGCAATGGAATTACAAGGTATCTCATGCATATCTCTAGAGGTTCATCAAGAAAAAAGAAAAAATTGTTGTGTCTCAAGATCTTTTGGAAAAAAAGTTGAAACGCTAGAAGAATTAAAAGAATCCGTAACGACGCATTGCCTTAATGCCGCAGAAAAAATAAGAAATGACAATCAAACAACAAAAAGAATAACTGTTTTTATAAGAACTAGCCCTTTTCAAAAAAATAATGAATATTATGCAAACGCAAAAAATGTGGATTTACCAATAAGAACTAATGATAGTATTGAATTAATAAAGCAAGCACTAATAGCACTAAAATATATTTATAAAAAAGGTTATAGGTATCAAAAAGCTGGAATAATTCTTTCAGGACTAAAAGATATTGCTATTTACAAAAAAAATCTATTTTCAAAAATTAGCAATGAAGAAAAGAGAGAAAAATTAATGAAAGCGATTGATCACACGAATTTTAAATACGGTCGTTATTCTTTAAGTGTCGCACAAGCTGGTTTAAAAAAAAAATGGAATATTAAAAGACAACATTACTCTAAAATTAATACATCATGCTTTGAATCTCTGCCTATAGTCAAAGTTTCATAAGGTATCAATGCTACCTACATTTTCTAAAGATTTATTTAATTCTTCTAAATTAGAACGCATTGAAATCTTCAAAATAACAAAAATAAAAACTAAAAGAAAAAATATAGGAGCAAGAGTAAATAGAGATAAATTGTCAGCAATTACAAGTAAATAGATTGCGGAAAATACAGCTGATCGAATGATAACCAATTTTCTAAATACAGATATAATAGAGAGTGAATGAAAAACTAAACCAAAAAAATTCATCTTTGATGGTAAAACATATCTAACTCCTCTTATAGAAGGTATAAAAGTTCTATCTTTAACCGTGCGAACAACCGAACTTGAATAAGAATTCCATAAATAAGGTTTATTGATCAACTGCAAGACGTGGTCTTTTGGTAAACAGGTAAAATTACCAAACTTTATCAATTTTCCTGTGAACACCAAGGTTAAAAGCTTATGTAATTCATATAAAATTTTGAAAACAAAGCTTTCCGATCTTTTAAACCGATTTCCAGTTACAGTCATTTTAGGATTTTCTTGGACCTTTTTATAAAAATCATTAAGTTCATCGGGTCTATCTTCTCCGTCGGCATCCATAACTATAAGATAATCAAAATCTTCATTCTTACAAATATATTTCATTCCAGCTGCGATGCATCTTTGATGAACTTTATTTTCTTTCATATTTATAATTTTAACTGATTTAATTTTATTAAAATTTAAATTTAAATTAGATTTTTCTTCGGTAGAAGCATCATTAACAATAATTACCGAAACTTCTGCTATCCAGTTTTCAACTCGTAAATCAATTTCTTTTAATAATTTAGAAACTGATTTCCAATCATTGTATAATGGAATTAAAATAAAAAATTTTTTCATTTCCTGTCAGATCCGTAAAAACAAAAATCAATTTTTTTAATTATATAAAATAAACCATTTGTTTTATTACAAAGTTCAGATGCTTTTTCTATAATATTAACGTCTGAAGTTCCAATTGTCGAAATTTTTCCACTTTGTTGAGGCAATTTTTTAATTTCTGGAATATTTTTATCACTTCCGACATAAAACCATTTAGGTCTTGATTGTAAATGGTAAGATAAATTTCCTCCATGCCACTCGTCTCCTATGATCCATATAATTTGACCTTTAAAATTTTCATCAAATTTTTCTTGAACTTCTTCTGATATTTGTCTTCCTGGATAATCTGTCCTTTTATTTATTTGTGTAATTGAAATATAAAAATACAAAGCAGGAGAAAAAATGCATAATATAATAAATACTGAAAAAAAATATTTTAATTTATTTAAGATGATTTTTTTTTGAAAAACATAAACTAATAAAACTCCTGTAAATAAATAAAAAGGTGTCATCCACATTGTTCTTATTTTAACGCCCATCAACATAGATGTTAAAAACATTAGAATTAATGGAGCTATATTTATGACAATTAAAAATACCAATCTTTTATCTTTAAAATTTATTTTTGGTTTGAATTTTGAGACAGCAAATAAAAACATTACAAAAAAAGGAGTAAGTATACCAATTTGTTTTCCTAAAAAAGTTAAAGGATGAACCAGATGAGATGTGACTAAACTAGTTTCTGATATCCCAGTTCGATGTAAAGCATAATTAATTGTAATGTAATTGTTATCAACTAACCAAATTAAATGTGGCAAAAGTATAATAAAAAAACTAATCAAAGAAATTAAAGGTTTTAAATTAAATTTTTTATTTATTATGAGATAAATAAAAAATATATCTAACGCTATTAGTAAATATATAAATAAATATTTTGATAAAACCCCTAAAGCTGCAAAAATTCCGAATAGCAACCAATGGATATTTGTATTTTCTTTTATTCCTTTCCAGCAGAAATAAACTGTGAGAGACCAGAAAGGTATTTGACTAACATTTACGTTAAACTCTGGAGTGGTAAAATTGTAAAAGTATATTCCTTCTAATAATAATATTGATATTAAACCATAAGTGTGATTTTTAAAAAAATCTTTAGAAAATATAAAAACTATATAAAAACCTAATATTACAAATAATTGACTTAAAAAATAATAAACCCAGTCTTGGTTTCCAAATATCTGATAAAATATTTCAACAACAAAAGCACTGAAAGGTGGATGTTTGTTAAAACCCCAATCTAAATTGCTGCCCCAAGCCAAAGCCTCTATGGTATCTAAAGGTAAATTAGTGTTTGTAATACTTGGAATTAATGTCCAAATAACTAAGTGTAAAAATAAAAAAATTATAAGAATTTGATTTAAGTCTTTTTTTCTAATTTGCATACTCTAAATTTATACAAGTTTATGTGTCTTGACACCTGGAAAAACGTCAATATACTCTCTCGCTTTAAACAATTTTTTAATAATGAGTTCTTCAAAAAACTATATTCCAAACGAAAAAGAAAAATATATGTCTTCAAAACAGAAGGCTTATTTTAAAAAAATACTCACTAATTGGAGAAATGAAATAATAAAATCTAACAACAAAAATCTTTATCTTAATGAAGCAGATCACGAAATTTCTTCTCCAGATATAGTTGATCAGGCATCTTCTCAAACTGAAAAATCTGTTGAGTTACGTACTATAAATAGACAAAGAAAGCTTTTAGAAAAAATAGATAAAGCAATAAAAAAAATTAAAGATGATACTTTTGGTTACTGTGAAGAAACTGGAGAACCCATTGGAATTAAAAGATTAATCGCTAGACCTATAGCTACTTTATCAATAGAAGCTCAAGAAAAACATGAAAAGAACGAAAAAATATTTGCTGATAACTAAATTAAGGTTTAGGTATTTCTTCCCCAGTTTTTAAACAATCATATCCTTTTCTAACAGCTGACCTGCTAGATATTAATTCGTACCAATTACATAAATGTTTAAAATTTTTAATTCCAATATCGTGAATAGGATGTCTTGCCATCCATGGAAAAGTTGCAATATCTGCGATAGAATATTCACTTCCTGCTAAAAATTTCGATTTTGAAAGACGTTCGTCTAAATCCTTATAAATACTTTTTGCAATGTTAAAATATCTTTCTTCACCAAATTTACTTTTCCCAGAATTATAATGATGAAATTGATGGTGTTGACCTAATAATGGTCCAACGTAAGCTACTTGTGCTATGAGCCATTGATTAATTGAATCTCGATCAAATTTATCGTAAAATTTTTCACTTTTTTTACCTAAATAAATTAAAATAGCCCCAGACTCAAAAATACTTATATTATTTTTATGATCGGTTATTACAGGAATTTTGCTAAACGGACTAATTAATCTAAATTTAGACTTAAATTGATCTCCATTTTTAAGATCAACTAAAGTAATTTTATAAGGATATTTAATTTCCTCCAACATGATTGATATTTTTTTTCCATTGGGAGTGTTGGCATAAAATAATTCAATCAATTTTTTTTACTCCTAATTTTTCATGAATACTTTTAGATGTGGTAGTAAATTCAAATCTATATTTTTCATTTGGTCTAGCTAATTTAAAACAGGCTCTTGCTGCAAGGGCTCCTTCATGGAAGCCTGATAAAATTAATTTAAGTTTGCCCGGATAAGTACAAATGTCTCCAATAGCAAAAATACCTTCTTTGTTTGTTTGAAAATTTTGTGTATTCACTGGTATTGTTTTTTTATCCAAATTTAATCCCCATTCAGCAATTGGACCTAATTTCATTATTAATCCAAAAAAGCCTAGAACGGCATCTGTGATGATTTTCTCAGTTTTTCCATTTTCATTTTTTATAGTTATTGATTTTACTTTGTCTTGACCTTCTATTGCGTCAATTTGAAATGGAGTCTTTATTGCTAACTTGCCTTTTTTTTCTAATTCTCTTGCTGTTTTTTCACTGTGTTCAGCTCCCCTAAATTCGTTTCTACGATGTACTAATGTTACTTCTGCCAATTTTGATAATTCAATTGCCCAATCTAAAGCAGAGTCACCTCCACCAAATATAGAAACTTTTTTATTTTTAAAATAATTTTTGTCTTTTATTGAATAATAAACTCCATTATTTTCAAATTTTTCAATATCTTTTACTGAAAATTTTCTAGGTTCAAATGATCCTACTCCTCCTGCAATAATTATGTTTGGTGCTAAAAAAACTTTTTTTTTGCTAGTTGTTATTTTCCAATTATTTTTTTCTTTAATAATTTCTTCAACTCTTTCATTTAAATGAAAATTAGTTTTGAAATTTTTTATTTGTTCAATTAAATTTTTTGTTAAACTTTCTCCAGTGCATGAAGGAATCCCTGGAATATCGTAAATAGGTTTATCAGGATATAACTCTATGCATTGGCCACCAATTTTGTCTAGGTTATCAACTACTTCTGCTTTTAAACCAATTATACCTAGCTGATGAACAGCAAAAATTCCAACTGGTCCTGCACCAATTATCAAAACATCTGTTTTAATCATAAATTAAATTATCCTTGTTTTGATGGCATTTTTACGACTAGACCATCTAATTCGTCTCCAACAACTATTTGGCAAGTTAATCTACTAAATTTTTTTGGTTCAAAAGCCATATCGAGCATATCTTCTTCGGCACTTTCTTTTTTTGGTAATTTATCAAACCATTTTTCATCAACATACACGTGGCAAGTAGCACAAGCACAAGACCCACCACAATCTGCATCGATTCCGGGAATATTATTTTGAACAGCTCCTTCCATTACACTTAATCCATTATCAACATCAAGTGTATGTGACTTTCCATTATGTTCGATATATGTAATTTTTGGCATGACTTAAGATATGTAAATATATGCTAAATAAAATAATGCAATAGATAAAATGATGTGTTTTAATAGTTTTGAGGGGAATTTCCAATGTCAACTAAATATAAAGAGATTTATCAAAGGTCTATTACAGATGCGAATGGATTTTGGGGAGATGTTGCAAACGATGTATTTTGGTACAAAAAACCAAAAAAAATTTTAGATTCTAAAACCCCCCCTTTCTACAAATGGTTTTCTGATGGAACTACAAACACTTGTTATAACGCAATCGATTTGCATGTAAAAAATGGTAAAGGCGAAAAGATAGCTATTATTTACGATAGTCCAATAACTAATTCACAAAAAAAAATAACCTATTCTGAATTAAAAGATCACGTAGCAACATTTGCAGGAGCTTTAAAAAATCAAGGAATAAACAAAGGTGATAGAGTTATAATTTATATGCCAATGATACCTGAGGCGGTAATTGGAATGCTTGCTTGTGGAAGAATTGGAGCAGTTCATTCTGTGGTTTTCGGTGGCTTTGCTCCAAATGAACTTGCAAGCAGAATAGATGATTCTAAAGCAAAAATTATTTTGTCAGCTTCTTGTGGTTATGAACCTGGAAGAACAATTGAGTATAAACCTCTTCTTAAAAAAGCAATTGAATTAGCAAAACACAAACCTGAAAAATGTATTATCTACCAAAGAAAAGATTTTAAAGTCGATTTAGAAAAAAATGAAATTGATTGGAATGATGCTATAAAAGAAGCAAAACCTGTAGAGTGTGTTGAGATGAATGCTAACGACTATGCTTATATTCTCTACACATCTGGTACGACAGGTGTTCCTAAAGGAATTGTCAGAGATATTGGTGGACATATCGTAGCTCTTAAATGGACTATGAAAAATATTTATAACATTGATCCAGATGATGTTTGGTGGTCTGCAAGTGACATAGGCTGGATAGTTGGTCATTCATACATTGTTTATGCTCCTCTCTTCCATGGATGCACAACTGTTTTGTTTGAAGGAAAACCTGTGGGCACACCTGATGCTGGAGTCTTTTGGAGAATTATTTCTGAACACAAAGTAAAATCACTCTTCACAGCCCCTACCGCATTTCGTGCTATTAAAAAAGAAGATCCCAATGGAACTTTTTTTAAAAAATATGATTTATCATCATTTGAAACTTTATTCCTTGCAGGTGAAAGAGCGGATCCAGATACATTAAAATGGGCAGAAGGTTTATTAAAAGTTCCAGTCATTGATCACTGGTGGCAAACAGAAACAAGTTGGGCTATTAGCGCGAACTGTGCAGGAATAGGATTAGAAAAAACAAAATATGGATCTGCATGTAAACCGGTTCCAGGTTACGATGTAAAAATATTAAAGAGTGATGGTAAGCAAGCTAAACCTAATGAAATGGGAGATGTGGTGGTTAAACTTCCTCTTCCTCCTGGAACTTTTCCAACGCTTTGGAATGCGGATGATAGATATAAAGAAACTTATATGTCAAACTATCCTGGCTACTATCAAACCTATGACGCAGGACATATTGATGAAGATGGTTACGTTTGGATTATGTCGCGAACGGATGACATCATTAATGTTGCTGGTCATAGATTATCAACGGGCGCAATGGAAGAAGTTTTAGCAGAACATAAAGATGTTGCAGAGTGTGCGGTTTTAGGAATTGCTGATAAATTAAAAGGACAATTACCCATTGGTTTATTAACACTTAAAGCTGGCGTTACTAAAAAACATGAAGATATTTCAAAAGAATGTGTGCAAATGATTAGAGAAAAAATTGGTCCTGTTGCAGCTTTTAAAACTGCAATTGTTATAAAAAGACTTCCTAAAACAAGATCAGGAAAAATATTAAGAGGAACAGTTAGGAAAATAGCGGATAATGAACCTTATAAAATGCCAGCAACTATTGATGATCCTGCAATTTTAGATGAAATAAAAACAGATTTAAAAAAACATAATATTTTAAAATCTTAATGGTTTACCATTTGCTTTTTCAATAAGCTTACCATCCCAAACAACTGCTTTCCCGTTTACAATCGTTCCTAAAGGAAAACCTTTTACTTCATAACCATCAAATGGAGTCCAGCCACATTTACTTGCAATCCAATCGTTTTTAATAACTTTTTTCATATTCATGTCTACGATGGTTAAATCAGCGTCATATCCTTCTTTGATGTAACCTTTGTTTTTGATTCCAAAAATTCTTACTGGATTTTCACAAACTAACTTTATGAATTGGTTTAAAGTTAACTTCTTATTATTTATGTGATTAAGCATAAGTGGAACGAGCGTCTGAACTCCTGGCATTCCTGATGGGGTTTGAGGATATTCTTTCTTTTTATTTTCTAAACTATGAGGAGCATGATCTGAACCTATGGTATCAACCAAACTGTCCTTTACTGCTTTCCAAAGCATATCTTGATGTTTCTTTTCTCTAATCGGAGGATTCATTTGTGCAAGCGATCCTAACAATTTGTAGCACTGTGGAGCACTTATAGTTAAGTGTTGTGGTGTAATTTCAAAACTAACATTACCTTTGTATCTTGATAAAAATTCTACCTCTTCTTTTGTAGTAACATGCAAAACATGTATTTTTTTATTATAACGTTCGGCAATCTTGACTACTCTTCTAGTTGAAGACATTGCACATTCCTCATTTCTCCAAATTGGATGAGAGCTTACATCTCCTTTTTTTATAAATTTTTTTCTTAAATTTAAGATCTCTTCATCTTCTGAATGAATTGCTACGATTTTAGAACTGTTTGAGATAACTTTTTCGATATCTTTTTCATCTTTAACCAAAAGATTTCCTGTTGAAGAACCTGCAAATAATTTTACCCCACAACATCCTTCAAGCTTATCTACCTTTTGTAAATCTTCCATGTTTTGGGGAGTTGCGCCAAAATAAAAAGCATAATTAGAAAACATTCTATTTTTAGCTAAACTTAGTTTCTTATTAAATTCTGCTTGATTAGATGTAGGAGGATTAGTGTTAGGCATTTCAAAAACAGAAGTTACTCCACCCAGGACCGCAGCTTTACTTCCTGATTCCAAATCTTCTACATCTGTGGACCCAGGTTCTCTAAAATGAACTTGAGTATCTATAATTCCAGGCAAAATAACAAAGTTGCTTGCATCTAATACCTTTTCATTAGAAACACTCTCAATTTTTCCAATATTTTTTATGATTCCTTCAGAAATACCAAGATCAACAATTTTTAATTGACCATCAGTAAAACATTTGCCACTTTTTAAGATAAGATCAAATGTAGAGG
>CACLMO010000019.1 GCA_902608065.1 uncultured Pelagibacteraceae bacterium | reverse complement strand
TAGCATCACCGTATGTTCTAGAAAAATCTCTAAAAGCAAAATCAATTCCCTTTCTCATTTCCATGAGAGCTGTACGATCCATTACTGGGAATTTTGTTAAAAAATCCATTTAAAAAAAATTAACGAGCCTATTTTATAATAGGCTCGTTAAATAAATTATATTTTATAAACCAGCTTTGATTTGTTTCTTAGCACTTCCAGATACCCATTTACCCCAGACACCTTCATGCTGTTTCAAAAACTCAATTGCTGCATCTGAACCTTTTGCTTGGTTCTCAGCCATATACACTAGCATTTGATTCATTACCTCACCTGGGAAAGTACGTTTCTTAACATATTTCAAAGCGTCTTTTCCTCCAGTTGTAGCAAAATTAGCTGTAACGATAGAATTAACTTCAGATTTAGTCCATGCAGTTGGTTGAGGATCAGCACAATCTTGCTCAGCAAGTGTTATGCAATTATCCCAATTATCTCTTCCTGCAAATTTTACTCCGAAATCAACTGGAACTAAACCATACTTTCCAACTATTGATGTTGGATTCCAGTAGTAACCAAACCAAGTATTTCCAGAATCAGCTGCTTTAGATATTGAGCCATCTAAACCTGCTGCAGAACCTGGATCAACTAATACCCAACCTTTTTTTTCCATTTCAAAAGCTCTAAAAAGATTAGCGTTTGCAAGCTGACATCCCCATCCTGCAGGACATCCTACAAATGCTCCTTTTGAAGGATCTTCTTTGTATGGAAATAAATCCGGTCTTTCAAGAATTTCAAGAGCGGTCATTCCTTTTAACTCTGGATGCTTTTTTATTGATCCAGGAGTTAACCACCAACCTTCACCAAGACCAGTGATTGGGGCTTTGTTAGCAATAATTAATCTTTTTTCATCTACTGCTTTTTTTAAAGGTGTATAAACAGCATTCGCCCATTGCTCTGGGTTCATGTCTGGTGAACCTTTATCATTCATTGATGTAAAAGTTGGCATAGTAGCACCAGGCACTAACTCAACTTCACAACCATAACCTTTTTCTAGAATGATTTTATCAACATTGGCCATCAATTCAGCAGATGCCCAGTTTTGTTCAGCAATAACAAGTTTTCCGCAAGCTGCATTAGCATTAACGTTAAATACAAGAAAGCCTAACGCTACTAACGAAGAAACTATTATTTTTCTAAGTGTTTTCATTTTTCTCTCCACTTTTGTTTTTAAATGAGGACATTCAAACATAAATAAGCAAAAATTGTAACCGTTATAAACAACTTATGATTGAAAAATAAGTTGTTTGATTAAGGAAAATTAAAAAAAAATGTTTTTTTTTTCAGTAACTATAGTTATTTCCCAACATACCCTTCTTCTAAAGCCGCATCTGTTATATCGTGATAAAAAGATTGACCAAAGCTTCTTAGTGTAAAAACTCTCACTTTTTCGAGATCATCTTCAAAAGTATCTATTATAATATTAATGCCTTGGAACACTGAGCTTACACAATTGTTTTTTTTCAAATTATTAAAATTTATTGGACACCCTTTCTTCATAATTTCTTTTGCTCTATTACCTTCAATCTGAATTACAGCTCTAGAATGTGAGATATCTGTAACGGCAAAATTTTCTGGATTACATTTTTCTTCTATTTTTTTAGAAATATCTTCTTCTGATACAATCAACCATATTTTAGGACTCAACCAAAGAATTCTTGTTTTATTTTTTGAATTTACCGTTAAAGGTTCTTTAGGAAGTTTCAAACCATCCATATTGAATTCGTTTAAATCAATTTTTGATTTTTTGTACTGGGCTATTTGAATAATTGTAAGATTTTTTACCTCAGAAATTTTAAGTAAATCATTTTCTGTTTTTTTATGATGATTTCCAAATAAACCTTTTTTGTGAAATGATTCTAATGGTGTAATAGCTGTCATGATCTAACTCTCTCTCCTTTTGGATCAACATAATGTGAAGATACTATTTCTACAGGTATAACTTTATTTTTTAATGGTGAAAGAGCATATAGCTTTTCACCTATTCTTTTTTTTCCATTTTCAAGAATAGCTAGAGAAAAAGGATTGTTATACTCTACACTCCAACAAGATGCTGAGATATGTCCTAACTTTGGATTAGGTAAAGAAGCTTTGCTGTCTAAAACTAAATGAGACCCTTCTGGGATCATTGTTTTTTTATCTAAAGGAACTACACCTACAATTTTTTCTCTATTTGGCTCTATAAAAGCTTTTCTATTTAAAGATCTTTTTCCTATAAAATCTTTTTTCTTACTTAACATTCCTTCAAGAGAAAGATCTGATGATATGGTTCTGCCATCTATTTCCGATCCAGCAACATGTCCCATTTCTATTCTTAAAGTTGAAAGAGCTTCAGTTCCATATGGCTCAATACCCATTTCTTTTCCTAACTCCATTATCTTTTCCCACATAAAAACACCATATCCAGACTCTACATTTACTTCGTATGCTAACTCACCAGAAAAAGAAATTCTGAAAATTCTTGCAGGCACTCCAAATAAATTCCCTTTTGTAAATCCCATGAATGGTAAAGCTTCGTTGGAAGTATCAGTTTCTGGAAAAATTTTTGATAACAATTCTCTTGAATTGGGCCCTGCTAAAGCTGCACCAGCCCATTGTTCTGTTGTTGACACAACATTGACATCTAACTCTGGCCACACTACTTGTAAATAATATTCCAAATGAGCCAAAACATTAACTGCCTGCGCTGTTGTGGTTGTCATATGAAAATGATTTTCTGAAATTCTAGTTGTCGTACCATCATCTAGAACAATTCCATCTTCTCTCAACATCACACCATATCTTGCTTTACCAACTGGTAATTTCATCCAAGCATTTGTGTAAACTCTATTTAAAAATTCGGCAGAATCTGATCCTTTAATATCTATTTTACCAAGAGAAGTAACATCACATAACCCAACATTTTTTCTAACATTTGTAGCCTCTCTTTTTGCAGCTTCTTGCAAAGTTTCATTTCCTTGTTTGTAATAACGTGGTCTTAACCATAAACCGGCATCGACAAATACTGCATTATTTTTTTCATGCCAAAAATGCATTGGTGATTTCCTGGTAGGACGATAGTGTTTCCCTACCTCTCTGCCTACAATTGCTCCTATGGTTACTGGTGTATAAGGTGGTCTGAAAGTAGTGTGACCTATCTCTGGAATTATTTTTTTTTCAATATTTGAAACCAATTGCAAACCATTTAAATTGCTTGTTCTGCCTTGGTCGGTAGCCATACCTAGTGTTGTATATCTTTTAACATGTTCAATAGAACGAAAGCCTTCTCTAACAGCTAATTCTATATCAGTTACATACACATCATTTTGAAAATCTACGCATCTTTTATAGTTTTTATTTTTTGGAAGAGGCATACACCAAAATTTATCTTGCTGACCACGACTTCTTTCGTTAGATGTGGGAGTTGAAATTTTTGATTCTTTTCCAGTTATTTTTTTTGACAAATCGTAACCCTTTTCAAACCCTTCTTTTAAAGAATTTTTTAAAGTAAATGATCCTTTGGCAGATCCAATTGTGCTTTCATTTTGCTTTGATTTATCTGGAATAAAAGCATTAACCCCTTCATGAAATTTTAATTTATTTCCTGACTGAGAAGAAAGATGGACTGTTGGAGTCCAATTTCCTGAAACACATATGCAATCACAACCAACAGTTTCTAAATTTTCATACCCATTTTTTTCTTTATTTAATTTTCCTATTGTTGCAGAATTTACTTTTTTGTAACCTTGGGCATTAACAACACCATGAGAAAATTTAATATCAATATTTAAGTTTTTAGCTTCCTGGATGACTGAGCTTTCGAGATTTGATCTTATATCTAAAACCAAAGGATTAATTCCATTCTTTTTAAAATCTATAGCAAGATCATATCCACTATCATTATTAGTAAAAATTATTGGTTTTTTACCAACTAAAACACCATAGACTTTTAAATATTCTTTAGCTGCTGAAGCTAGCATTATACCAGGCCTATCATTATTTCCAAAAACTAATGGTCTTTCTATAGATCCTGTTGAAATAATAACTTCTTTAGCTCTGATGTACCAAAGTCTCTGTCTTGGTGTAAATTTAGATGGATTCTCTATGTGATCTTTTGTTCTTTCAAGCATTACCATCATATTATGATCGTAATATCCAAAAACTTGCGATCTATTTTTTACAATCACATTCGGCATCGATTTTAATTCCACAATTTTTTCGTCAGCCCATTCTTTTCCTTTTTTATTTCCTATGGTAACTTCATCTGTCAATAAGCTTCCTCCAAATCTTGGTTTGTCTTCAGCTAAAATAACTCTCGCCCCATTTTTTGCTGCGGCAAGAGCACTGGCTAAACCAGAAGGTCCAGAACCTACTACTAAAATATCGCAATACTCATATTTATGTTCATATCTATCAGGATCGGGTTTTAATGGAGCAACACCTAAACCTGCCGCTTTTCTAATAATAGGTTCATAAACTTTATACCAAAAGTTTTTTGGCCACATAAATGTTTTATAATAAAAACCAGCTGGAAAAAATTTGTGTAAAAAATTATTTATTGCTCCAAAATCAAATGAAACTGATGGAAAACAATTTTGACTTTTAGCAACTAATCCTTCTACAAGTTCAACTGTTGTAGCAACTGCGTTGGGCTCTGTTTTAGCTCCACTATACAACTGGACTTGTGCATTTGATTCTTCTACGCTAGCTCCTATAAATCCTCTAGGTCTATGATACTTAAAACTTCTTCCAACCAAATGAACTCCGTTTGCTAATAAAGCTGATGCTAATGTATCTCCTTCATAACCAAAGTATTTTTTTCCATTAAATTTAAATGAAATTTTTTTTTCTCTATTAATATATCCAACTTTGTTTAATCTAAAGTTTTGTGTCATTATATTATAGTTCCTCATTTATTTTAGCTGTTTTGAAAATTTCATGTGTCGCTGTGTTTCTTAATGCTTTAAACCATTGTCTACAGCCTGATACATGATGCCAAAATTCTGAGTGTTTTCCTCTAGGATTTTTTCTATTATAAACAAAGTCATTCCATTCTTTATCTGAAATTTCTTTTCCTAAATCTGGTCTTTTTACAGACGCATCTCCTCCATAAGAAAATTCATTTTGAGATCTTTTTCCACAATAGGGACATTTAATTTCCAACATTTTTTATCCTATCCAAGTTTTGGTTCCGACACCTTTTTCATCTATAAGATGTCCTGTATTGAATCTGTTTAAAGTAAATTTTTCGTTTAATTTATGAGGTCTATTTTGTGCAATAGTATGCGCAAAAGTCCATCCTGAAACAGGAGTTGCTTTAAATCCTCCATAACACCAACCAAAATTTAAATAAAGTCCTTCGATATGACTTTTGTCAATAACTGGAGATCCATCCATTGACATATCCATAATTCCTCCCCATGTCCTCAACATTTTTAATCGGCTTAAGTTTGGAAACATAGCAACCCCTTCTGATAATACGTGTTGTAATGTAGGAAGATTTCCTCTTTGAGCATAACTATTGTATCCATCTAAATCTCCTCCCATTACCATTTCTCCTTTATCAGATTGACTGCAGTAAAAATGTCCCGCGCCAAATGTAACAACATGATTTAAAAAAGGTTTAACTGGTTCTGACACACAAGCTTGCAAAACATGAGCTTCTATAGGCAATTTCATATTCAACTTTTCTGCTAATAATGATGTGCTTCCAGCAACACATAAACCAATTTTTTTTGTTTTAATATTTCCTCTAGATGTTTGCACCCCATGTATTTTTCCATTCTGAATATCAAAACCTGTTACTTCACAATGTTGAATGATATCGACTCCCATTGAATCTGCTTTTCTTGCATAGCCCCATGCTACTGCATCATGTCGAGCGGTTCCTCCACGAGGTTGCATTAAAGCACCGAAGATTGGAAATCTGGCTGAGGCTGAAAAATCTGCAAAAGGAATCATTTTTTTTAATTCTTCCCTTCCAAGCATTACTGCATCAATTCCATTTAATCTCATGGAATTTCCTCTTCTTGAGTAAGTATTTAACTGAGCATCAGAATGAGCTAAATTAATAATTCCCCGTGGAGAATACATAACATTATAATTTAATTCTTGGGACAAATTTTCCCAAAGTTTCATTCCGTATTCATAGAAAAGACCATTTGCATCCCACATATAATTTGATCTTAATATGGTTGTGTTTCTTCCTACGTTGCCTCCGCCTATCCATCCTTTTTCCAAAATCGCTACATTGGTAATTTTGTGCTCTTTAGCTAAATAGTATGCTGTGGCAAGGCCATGACCTCCTCCACCTACAATTATTGCATCATACTCTTTCTTAGGTTTAGGATCCTTCCAAGCCACTTCCCAGTTTTGATGACTGCTGAAGGCATTTTTTATTAAACTGAATATGGAATACTTTTGCATATGTTTAAGCTTATATGACCAATCAAAATTTTTCTATTTGTAAAAGATCCTTCAAATAATGTATACATAGTGCTCTTTTTTATATATAGGAGTGCCGATGAGTGGGGTAAAATCTGATATAGAAATCGCAAGAGCAGCCAAAATGAAGCCTATTGGCGAAGTTCTTTCAAAAATTAATGTTCCTGACGATCCTGATTCTTTTAGTCCAATGGGACGACACATAGCTAAATTAAATTTTGAATATATCGATAAATTAAAAGAAAAAAAAAGCAACTTAATTTTGGTCACAGCAATTACACCTACGCCTGCTGGTGAAGGGAAAACAACAACTTCTGTTGGTTTAAATGATGGTCTAAATAAAATTGGAAAAAAATCAATAGTTTGTCTAAGAGAACCAAGTCTAGGACCTTCTTTTGGAATGAAAGGTGGAGCTGCGGGAGGTGGTTATGCTCAGGTAGTTCCTATGGAACAAATAAATTTACATTTTACTGGTGACTTTCATGCAATAACTTCTGCTCACAATTTACTTTCAGCTTTAATAGATAATCATATTTATTGGGGAAATAAATTAAATATAGACTCAGAAAACATTGTGTGGAAACGTGTCGTAGATTTAAATGATCGTGCATTAAGATCAATTAAAATTAATCTCGGTAAACTAAAAAATAATATTCCAAGAGATGATGGTTTTGATATCACTGTAGCTTCAGAAGTTATGGCTATCTTTTGTTTGTCAAACAATCTTCAAGATTTAGAAAATAAAATAGCAAATATTACAATTGCTTATACAAAAGATAAAAAACCCATTTATGCAAAAGATTTAAAAGCCCAGGGTCCTATGACAGTATTACTTAAAGAAGCAATCAGACCAAATGTAACTCAAACATTAGAAAATAATCCTGCTATAATTCATGGTGGTCCATTTGCTAATATTGCTCATGGCTGTAATTCAATAATAGCAACTAAAACAGCATTAAAATTATCTGAATATGTCGTAACCGAAGCTGGTTTTGGAGCTGACCTCGGAGCAGAAAAATTTTTAGATATAAAATGTAGAAAAGCTGGAATTCAACCCAACTGTGTTGTGGTAGTAGCAACTATAAGGGCTCTAAAAATGCATGGAGGTGTTGAAAAAGAAAATTTAAAAAAAGAAAATTTAAATGCTCTTAAAAAAGGACTTCCAAACCTAGAAAAACATATTGATAACGTAAAAAAATTTGGTTTAGAGTTGGTTGTTGCTATTAACCATTTTATTACTGATACCGACAAAGAAGTTAAACTAATTCAAGAGTATTGTTCAAAACTTGGAGTAAAAGTAAGTCTCTGCACTCATTGGTCTGAAGGTGGTAAGGGAACTGAAGATTTGGCAAAAAATGTTGTTGAGGCATGCAAAAAAAACAATAAAGAAAATTTTAAATACTTGTATGCAGATGAAACACCAATTTTAAAAAAAGTTGAAACTATTGCAAAAGAAATTTATGGAGCAAGAGGAGTAGAATTTGATGATAAGGTTAAAGAACAAGTAAATATGATTGAAAAAAATGGATTTGGTAAATTTCCAGTCTGTATAGCAAAAACACAATATAGTTTTTCCACTGATCCAAAATTAAAAGGAGCTCCATCAGGGCACACTTTGCCTATCAGAGAAGTAAGGTTATCAAGTGGAGCTGGATTTGTTGTAGTAATTTGTGGTTCGATCATGACTATGCCTGGACTTCCAAAAGTACCCGCAGCAGATTCAATTAAACTAAATAAAAAAGGTGAGATAGAAGGCTTATTTTAATTTTCAAAAAATTAGATTTGTTTAATCCATTCTTTCTTTTTTTCTTCTTTTAAAAAAGATGATTTAAATGAATTAATGATTAAAGTTTTTATTTCCTTCATAGAAAGATTTAAAGCAATCTGACTTTCGATTAAATTCTCATTAATATAACCTCCGAAATAAGCAGGATCGTCAGAATTTATCATTACCAACAATTTTTTATCTAACATTTTTTTTAAATTATGCTCATCAAGTTTATTAAAAACGCAAAGCTTTATATTTGAAAGAGGACAAACGGTAAGGGGAATTTGATCATTTTTTAACTTTTGCACTAATTTTTGATCTTTAAGACATTGCACACCATGATCAACTCTTTTAACTTTAAGAAAATTTAAGGCTTCCCAAATATACTCTGGCGGCCCCTCTTCCCCTGCGTGAGCTACTGTCAAAAAACCTTTTTCTATTGCTTTTTTGAAAACTCTTTCAAACTTTCTTGGGGGATGACCTAATTCAGAAGAATCCAACCCAACTCCAATTATTTTATCTTTGTGAATCAAGGCATGATCTAACATTTGAAATGCAGAAGCCTCGTCAAGATGCCTTAAAAAACACATGATGATTCCAAATGTTAAGCCAAATTCTTTATTCGCTTTTTGTAGAGCTTTATAAATACCATTGATAACTAAATCAAATTCAACACCTCTATTTATGTGAGTTTGTGGATCAAAAAAAATTTCTGTATGAACTACATTATTTTCTTTACATTTTAGTACGTAAGCCCAAGTAAGATCAAAAAAATCCTGCTCTTTTATTAATACTTTAGAACCTTGATAATAAATATTTAAAAAAGATTCAAGATTTTTAAAATTGTAGGCAGATCTTATCTCATCAACATTTGAAAAAGGAATCTGGATATCGTTTTTTTTTGCTAAATTAAATAAATGCTCTGGCTCAAGCGTTCCTTCGATATGCAAGTGCAGTTCTGCTTTTGGGGTTTTTTTTATAAATTCGATAATTTTACTCATTATTAATTTTCAAATAGTTAAGCCAGTTTTTTAATTCAACTGTCCTTACATCATTGCTTAATTTTGAATTTTCCTTTTCTATAGAGTTAATATGATTGTTAATATCATCTTGACTTTTAAAAACATTTTTTTCTAACATTTCTTTTGATCTATGTTTAATTAACTTAATCATATAATCGTAAGGTATCTCTGGATGATATTGTAATCCCCATATTTCAGATTTTCCTACACTGAAATACAGTCCTTGGAATTTATTTATGTTGTCACTGGCCAACAAAACAGAATTTATTGGAGGAATTTCTACTTCATCGTAATTAAATGCTGGTGTAGTAAATTTTTCTGGTTTAGTTGAATATATTTTATGTTTTTTTCCTTCTTCTGTTAATTGTATATCATATGCTATGCCTATATGTGGTCCATTGGGTGATACTCTACATTTTCCTCCGGCAGCCATAACAGTCACTTGTAGTCCCCAGCAGGCACCAAATATTTTTTTTTCATGTTTAAAACATGTTTTAGCAAATTCTATATGTTTTTTTACCTCTTTTATATCCTCATTCAAACGTAAAGTGCTTCCGGTTAAAACTACACCGTCATATTTTTTTAAAGATGTAATAATTTTTGAAATAGAATTGTCATCTATTGGTTCAACAATATCTATTTCGCTATTTGGGTCTATTTTTTGAAGATGTTTTTTAAAATTTTGTGATTGAGGCACACAACCAGCATTACCAAAGTTTACATTTTCTTCTTTTGTGTTGCCTTCAACAATTAATAGCTTTAATTTATTCATATGAAATTTTTGGTTCTACAACATATTAATATCGAACATCCAGGTATTTTCCTTAAATTTATGAAGGAAGACAATATTAAAATAGATACTGTGGAATTAGATGAAAATGACAAAATACCAAATCTAGACCCATATGATGCAATGATTGTAATGGGAGGACCAATGGATACCTGGCAAGAGGAAACTTATCCCTGGTTAAAACCTGAAAAAGAGGCAATTCACAAGTTTACTTGCATAAATAAGAAACCTTATTTAGGTTTATGCCTTGGCGCCCAACTTCTTAGTGAAGTTGTAGGAGGTAAAGTTAGAAAAATGAAAACACCAGAAATTGGTGTTCTACAAGTTTCTGTATCAGATGATAAGTCTTTATTTAAGGGGTTAAATAAAGATTTAAAAGTTTTACAATGGCATTCTTATGAAGCACACGACTTGCCAATCAATACAAACTTATTAGCAAGTTCTCCTGAATGCAAAGTTCAAGCTTTTTCTTTCAATAAGGCCTTTGGATTACAGTTTCATGTTGAACAAACTAACAAAACTGTACCTGAATGGGCATGCGTACCAGAATATAAAGTTGCTTTAGAAAAAACTTTAGGAAACAATGCTCTTGAAAAATTTAGAAGAGATGTAGAAAAAAATTTAAATTTATTTAACAATAGTGCTAAAACAATTTACGAAAATTTTAAAAAAATAATTTAAAATAATTTTCCCTGAACGCTATGCTCGTACATCGCGACCATATCATCTAAAACAAGTTTTTTTGGATTGCCCGGTGTACATGGGTCCTCTAAGGCCATTGGAGACATTTTTTCAATATCTTGATCATTTATTTTTGCAGATTCTGAAATTGTATGTGGAATTTTAATTTGTTCTTTTAGTTCTACAACCCAATCAACAAATGAATTAAATGAAGCTTCTTTTAAACCTAAATACTCGCTAAGTTTAGCAATTTTACTTTCTATGGCTGATCTATTAAAAGTAAGAACGTATGGCATAAAAATTCCATTAGAAAGTCCATGATGTACATTAAATAGAGAGTTAACTGGATGACTTAATGAATGTATTCCCCCTAAACCTTTTTGAAAAGCTGTAGCACCCATACTTGAAGATGTTATCATATGTCCTCTAGCTTCTAAATTTTCTCCATCACTGACAGCAACAGCCAACCATTTTTTAATTAATGACATTCCTTCTAACGCTATACCATCCGCCATTGGATGGTAACCGGGTGCACAGTACGCTTCTAAATTATGAGCAAACGCATCCATTCCGGTTGCTGCAGTTAAAAATGCAGGCATACCTATAGTAAGTTTAGGATCAAGAATAGTTAATGTAGGTAACATTCTGGGATGAAAAACAATTTTTTTAACTTTTGTTTCGTCATTAATTATTGCTGCTGCTCTTGATGTTTCTGAGCCAGTACCAGCTGTGGTAGGAACTGCTATAAAAGGTTTTAAATTATCCGGATTACTAATTTTATTTTTTGCCATAGATTCAGAAAAATTGTTTTCATTCCAAAAAGATCCTCCATCTGTGAAATCCCAAAGCGGTTTATTAAGCGCAGCCTGTAATACGATTGATTTTCCAACATCTAAACTGCTCCCTCCTCCAAAAGCAATAACCCCGTCATGATTACCTTTTGTAAATACTTCAACCCCTTTTTTTACTTGGCTTCCTAATGGGTTTCCTTTTAAATCTGAAAAAATAGTTGTAAGTAATTTAGCTCTTTTATTTATTTCAAGAGTATCTTCAACCATTTTTGCTTTTGCTAGATCCTTATCAGTAACGAATAAAGGGTTTTTTATACCTAATACTTTACAGGCTTTAGGTAAATCTTTAATTCTTCCATTACCAAACCAAACTGTATTGGGGTAGCCCCAATTAAAATTGGACATTATAAAATACTACTTCAATTTTTTCTATTTTGTTAGTAAAATAAATTTACAAATTTATTAATAGGTGAAAAAAATTAAATGACAAAAGTAGCAATTATAGGAACGGGTCCATGTGGTCTTTCAATGTTAAGATCTTTTGAACAAGCTGAAAAAAAAGGGGGAAAAATACCTCAAATAGTTTGTTTTGAAAAACAAGAAGATTGGGGAGGATTGTGGAACTACAATTGGAGAACTGGATCTGATCAATATGGAGATCCTGTTCCTAACAGCATGTATAGATATCTTTGGTCAAATGGTCCTAAAGAATGTTTAGAATTTGCTGATTATTCATTTGATGAGCATTTTGGAAAACCAATTCCATCATTTCCACCGAGAGAAGTTTTATATGATTATATAATTGGTAGGGTAAAAAAAGGGAAACTTAAAAACAAAGTAAAATTTAACACTACGGTTATAGCTGTAACCTATAATGGAAAAAGTTTTGAACTAACTTCGCATGATAAAAAAAATGATAAATTTTCAAAAGATACATTTGATTATGTAGTTGTATCTACAGGGCATTTCTCTGTTCCATTTATTCCAGAATATCCAGGAATGAAATCTTTTCCAGGAAGAATATTACATTCGCATGATTTTAGAGACGCAGAAGAATTCAGAGGTAAAAATGTTATTGTTTTAGGAAGCAGTTATTCAGCCGAAGATGTTGCCCTTCAATGTAATAAATATGGAGCAAAAAGTGTGACTATAGGTTATAGAAATAACCCAATGGGTTTTAAATGGCCTAACGGAATGAAAGAAGTCCATTATTTAGACAAGCTAGAAGGAAATAAAGCAATCTTTAAAGATGGTCACAAACAAGAAGCTGATGCAATAATTTTATGCTCAGGTTATCTTCATCATTTCCCTTTTTTAACTGAAGACCTTAAACTAAAAACTAGAAACAGATTATATCCACCAAAATTGTATAAAGGTGTGGTTTGGGAAAATAATCATAAATTGTTGTACTTGGGTATGCAGGATCAATTTCATACCTTCAACATGTTTGATTGCCAGGCTTGGTATGCAAGAGATGTAATAATGAGTAAAATTAAAATTCCAAGCAGTACAGAAATCAAAAAAGATATAGATAAATGGGTTGCTATGGAAGAAAAATTAGAAAATCCTGATCAAATGATAGACTTTCAAACTGAATATACTAAAGAACTTCATGGATTTTCTGATTATCCAAAAATCGATTTTGAATTAATAAGAAAACATTTTAAAGAATGGGAACATCATAAAGTAGAAAATATTATGACTTATAGGAACAAATCTTTTTCATCTCCAGTGACTGGATCTGTTGCGCCAATTCATCATACGCCATGGGCCTCTGCAATGGATGATTCTTCAAAAGCTTTTTTAAATCAATCAAAAAAATAAGGTATCAAAAAAACTACACAGCCGGCAAGAAAGAAAAGGCTCCCAAACATGGCCCAAAAATTTCCAAGACTAGACATAATAAAACCAATTGCAGAGATCAAAAATAAAACCCATCCAGCAATATTTATAATTTTAGTATTCATTTAATAATCAATTTGTAATTTTAAGCTAAACCAAGATGTTTTTTTCTTTTTTCTACCCAAGTTCTAATTAAATTATCAAATATCAGAGCTATGAAAGCGACACAAATACCAAGTATTAATCCTTTGCCCCCGCCTGCCTTATCAGATAAAGCTTTTAGAATATATTGTCCTAAATCTTCCGTTCCAATAAATGCCCCAATTATTACCATAAACAGAGCAAATACTATTGTTTGATTTACTCCAAGCATCATGTGAGGAAAAGCTATTGGAAATTCTATATTTATTAATCTTTGAAATTTCGTTACACCAGACATTGAGGCAGCGTCATGCAATCCAACTGGAACACTTCTTAATCCCTCAATAGTGTACCTTGTAGCAGGTATAGTTGCGTAAACAATTACTGCAATTAATACCGATGTATCTGTAACTCCAAAAAGCATCATTACTGGAATTAAGTATACAAACGAAGGAAACGTTTGAAAAATATCACAAACTGCCAACATAAATTTTGTGGTATATTTATTTTGTTGACATAAAGTTCCGACAGTTAATCCAATTGTGCAAGATATAATAACTCCAAAAGTTGCCATGTATGTTGTGACTAAAGCTCTATCCCACCATGGACTTAACGCTATAAATAATGCTAATCCACCTACTGTAATAGCTGAACGAATTCCACCAATTATATAACCGGCTCCAACAACTAATACTAAAGTAGCAACTGCTGGCATTCTTAGATACAAAGCTCTCATTGGCTGAAGAACTTCTGTTATTAACCAAGTATTAAATATTTTTAAAGTTTGAAAGAATGTATCCCAAATCCAATCTACACCTTTGTTCCAAAAATCTGCTGTTGATATTCCTTTATTGTGAGGCACCTCAAATAAATAATTATAACCATCTTTAAGATAAAAAGATCCAGCATAAGAAAGTATAATTCCAATCAATACTGCGCCTGCAAAAAATAATGAATTTTTATAGCGCTGAAAAAACGTTAGGTTACCAAAATAATCTTCTTGTTTATTTGCCCAAGCTAGAGACATTTTATCTAACAAGATTGCAATTAAACTAATACACAAACCTGCTTCTAATGCTAATCCAATATTCAATTGGTTTAAGGCTAACAATAAATTCCATCCTAATCCTTTAGCACCTATAAAAGCTGCAATAACCGCCATAGAAAAACACACCATTATGACTTGGTTCACACCAATTAAAATGTCTCTTCTTGCAGTTGGAACTAATACTTTGGTCATAAGTTGCCAATTATTACACCCACTCATTTTACCAGCTTCAATAACTTCTGGAGGTACCGCTCTAAGGCCTAGCAAAGTTAATAAGATCATTGGCGGAATAGCAACAACCATTGTGATAATAACTGCAGCATGATCGCCAATGCCAAAAAGAACCATTGCTGGGACTAGAACTGCATATTGTGGCATTGTCTGCATAGTTAGAAGTATTGGATATAAAGCTTTCTCAACACGTTTACTCTTGTAAGCCCAAATTCCCAAACTCAAACCAAAAGCGAAAGAAAGTGGTGCTGCTACTAATATAAAAGAGAGCGTTTGCATTGAAGGTTTCCATTGACCAAATACAGAAATATAAATCATGACTAAACCAGCAAATATAGCCAGACCTCTACCACTCAGTTTGTAACCTAATATTGCTGCACCCGCTGCAACGATTGTCCATGGCAAGCCTGGTAATTGTGCCCAGCGGTATGTGCTTACGAAATCCCAACTTGTAAATGCGACAACTGTCTCTTTGCCGCCTAATAAAATTTCTCTAATCAATTCAATGAGAAATGTCATAAATGCAGTTATGTTTCTTGTTATTTGTAGAACTAAAGGTCGAGTTTTGTATTCTCGTGTAGCTTCATTCCAAAACTCCATTGGCATCCATTCATTCAATAAGAAAAATAAAGAGTCGTTTACCCAAATAGGCAACCATCCAAGTAAAGGAGGGAGTCTCCAAAGAACATCAAATGCGTAATACCTTACTTCTGTGCCAAATAGTGTGTAAGTACTTTGATTTGGATCTTTAATGAATTCAGCCTGACCTCTTATAAATTTATAGGTTTCAGGAACATCTATTGAAAAGCATAAAGCAAAAAATACGATTAACAAAAATAACCATTGAAATAATTTTGGATATTTTTTTAATAATTCCATAATTTAACTATTATTTTTTCTTCCTCCAAAAACAGTATGAATTATTTTTGAAGGTTGAACCGTTCCAACAATTTTATTGTTTTCATCAGTTACTGCTACTGATTTTTCTTGAGTTAAAATTTTTTCAGCAACATTTTCAATTATCTCGTCTTTTGAAACTTTTAAATCACCTAAATTTTCACTATTTGGTTTTTCCATTACATCTTCTATTTTTAAAACTTTTTCTCTAGGCACTTCTTCAGTAAATTTTTTTACATATTCTGTTGCTGGATTTAATACAATTTTGGCTGGCGTATCTAGCTGTTCAATTATTCCATCTTTCATAATTGCGATACGATCAGCAAGTTTTAATGCTTCGTCAAAATCATGAGTAATAAACATAATTGTTTTTTTTAATTTTTCTTGAAGTCTTAAAAATTCATCTTGCATTTCTTTTCTAATCAATGGGTCTAGTGCAGAAAAAGGTTCGTCTAGAAACCAAATATCAGGTTCAACAGCCAATGATCGAGCGATCCCTACTCTTTGTTGTTGTCCACCAGAAAGTTCTCTTGGAAAATAATTTTCCCTTCCATCAAGACCAACAAGTTTAACCATATCCATGGCTTTTTTAATGCTATCTTCAGTTTCAATTCCTTTAATTTGCAGTGGAAAGGCAATATTTTCCAAAACTGTTTTGTGTGGAAGTAAAGCAAAACTTTGAAAAACCATTCCCATTTTATTTCTTCGAAGTTCGATTAGTTCTTTGTTGTTTAATGAGAGTAAATCTTGACCTTCTATATAAATTTTTCCATCTGTGGCATCTGTTAATCTAGAAATACATCTTAATAATGTAGATTTTCCTGAACCAGATAATCCCATTACAACTAACATTTCTCCTTTTGAAACCTCAAAAGAAGCATTGTTCACACCTACAATGCACCCCATTTGCTGGAATGTTTTTGCATCTACATTTCCGTTTGCTTCTTGGAGCATCTTTTTGGCGTTTGCACCAAAAATTTTATATACAGAATCGCACTTAATTACCGCGTCAGTCATAATCCTTTAACAAGTTATACAAAATAGAAATAAATATACACACTATTTGTTGTTTTTGCCTCCCTAAAAATTTTTAATAAAATAAACTCTTGTGTCAATTCCGGTATTAAAAAAACTTAAAGCCTCTCCACTAACATC
>CACLMO010000018.1 GCA_902608065.1 uncultured Pelagibacteraceae bacterium | reverse complement strand
AACAAGGTCGTGTAATTCTGTAGAAATAAGAGTACTTAATTTTTTTTCTAAGTTGTTTTTTAATTCCTCACTAGTTTTTAGTTCTATCGCCTCATCAACTTGTAATTTTAAGTTGGGATTTAAATAATTTTTTCCTCGATTTATGTCTCCAATAGGATTTTCCATCCAATATATTTTATGATCGTTACCAAGTTGAAATGTATCGCCTTCTATTATTTTTTTTGTTCTTCGTAACAATTCCGGCGCTATAGCTTGTCTAGCGGCCTTTCTAAGTGATTTAATATCATTTTTAAGCGAACCAGCTTTAAGATCCAATTCCAATCTTAATCCTTTCAGTTGACCAATATACTGCCCATCAATAATAACTTCATTTTCATTTTTTATTTCAGTCCCCAAAACAATATCCTGTTTTAAACTTCTTGACAAAACACTCATTCTTTTGTCAATAAAACTTCGCATAAGTTCCTCATGGAGTTTATCAGATAATTTATCTTCAATATTTTTTGTTCTTTCAATCCAGTAATCAGAATTATCTACCCAAGATTTTTTGTTGGCCACGTAAGACCAAGTTCTCACATTTGAAATTCTGTTAGCCAATGTATCGATATTACCATCGTATACGTCCAAATCTTTAAGTTGATTTTTCATGTAATCGTTTGGAACTTTATAAGATTTAGAAGTTAAAAATTCGAAGACTTTTTTTACTACATTTAAATGATGACCATATGCTTTTTTTGAAAAATCTGGTATTTGACAACATTCCCAAAGAGTAAGGATAGTTTCTTTTGTCTTATCAATTTTTACTCTATCATCACTTTTTGTTATAGATTTTAATACTTTTTCGTCTTCACAATCACTGATTTTTTTTAAAAATTCATTATTTGGTTTTATTTCAAGAGAATTAATTAATGCATCTATACTTTCATAATTTAAATTAGAATTTCTCCAAAAAATTAGATTTATTTTATTAAGATCATGTTTTTCTAGTTTTTCTATTTCATTTGAAGATAATCCCTTACATTGACCGGTAATTCCAAAAGTACCGTCATTGATATGTCTACCGGCTCTACCTGCTATTTGTGAAATTTCACTCAAATTTAATCGTCTACTAGTTTTTCCATCAAATTTATTCAAACTACTAAAACTGACATTATCGATGTCCATATTAATTCCCATTCCAATAGCATCTGTGGCAACAAGGAAATTAGCATCACCTGATTGGTATAACTCCACCTGAGAATTTCGAGTTCTTGGACTCAGTGAACCCATAACTATAGCAGCTCCACCCTTTTGTCTTCTTACCAACTCAGCTATTGCATAGACTTCATCTACCGAGAAAGCAATCACTGCTGTTTTTGGACTTAAACGTGATATTTTTTTGTGTCCACTATAAGTTAATCTTGAATAACGTTCCCTATTCACGAATTCAACATTTTCAATTAAGGACGATATTAGATGTTTCATTGTATGTGAACCAAGAAACATTGTCATTTTTTCTCCCCTTAAATTTAATAGTCGGTCAGTAAAAACATGTCCTCTTTCGTGATCTGCACACATTTGTATTTCATCAATAGCAACAAAATCTACAGAAATATTTTGTGGCATGGACTCAACAGTGCAGATGTAATATTTAGGGTTTCTAGGAATTATTTTTTCTTCTCCAGTAATAAGTGCCACTTTTTCTGGACCAACTTTTTTCACACATTTATCAAAAATTTCTCTAGCTAATAATCTAAGTGGAAAACCAATAATTCCGCTTGCATTTTCTAACATTGTCTCTACGGCCAGATGGGTTTTGCCAGTATTTGTTGGCCCCAAGACAGCTGTAATTCTTTTAAAGTTATTTTCCATAGATTGTGTTTGATTTTTTTTTCTATACTATATTTAGATTTTCATTAAGAACAAAAGATGATTAAAACGTGACCGAATCAGTGTGTTTAAAGTTCTCCTTTTTAATAATTGAAGTATAAGTTTAACATAGTTTTTAAAAATTAAATATTAATTTTTTTGACACAATACACAATGGATACTTGTCTTTGGAAGCTTAAAAAGGAAAAATTAAATAAAACTAATTTATTTTTATATTCTAATTTTATTAGTAAAAAATTCAAAATTAATTTTGATAATGATTATAATAAAATTTGGAAATGGTCAGTACAAAATCCACAATATTTTTGGAAATCAATTTGGGATTTTACAAAGATAAAAGGAGATTTGGGAAATATTTTACTTCAGAAATCTGAAATTTTTTATAAGAATAAATTTTTTCCAGATAGCAAACTTAATTACGCAGAAAATTTACTTAAAAAAAATAATTCTGAAGCAGCCATTATATTTAAAAGTGAAAATGGGTATAAAAAAATTTTGTCCTGGAAAGATTTGAATCAACAAGTTGCTCAAATTGCTAATTGGATGAAATTAAATGGAGTAAATAAAGGAGATAGAGTAGCAGCATATCTTCCAAATTTACCTGAAACAGTAATTGCCTATCTAGGCACTTCAGCTATAGGAGCAATCTGGTCTTCATGTTCTCCAGATTTTGGTACCATGGGAGTTATAGATAGGTTTTCGCAAATTAAACCAAAAATATTATTTATCGGAGATATTTATTTTTATAATGGAAAAAAAATTAATATTTTAGAAAGATTGCCAGAAATATTAAAAAAAGTTAAATCTATTAACAAAATAGTAGTAGTGCCATATCCAGGAACAGAAAATGAAAGAATAAAAAAATTAAAAATTAAAAATTATAGTTGGAATGAGCTAATGAAAATTAGCGGTAAAAAAAAGATATCATACTCTAAATTTAACTTTAATGATCCTTTAACAATTCTTTATTCTAGCGGAACTACGGGTAAACCAAAATGCATTTGTCATGGAACAGGTGGTGTTTTGCTTCAACATAATAAAGAACTTCAAATTCACTGCGATGTAAAAGAAAATGATAGAGTTTTTTATTTCACTACTTGTGGTTGGATGATGTGGAATTGGCTTGTTGGAGCTCTTTCATCTGGAGCTACAATTTTACTTTTCGATGGATTTCCTATGTATAAAAAACAAGATTTATTATTTGAATTTGTTAGTGAAGAAAAGGTTACTCTGTTTGGTGTAAGCGCCAAATATATTGACACACTTAGTAATCATAAAGTAATTCCAAAGAATAAACATGATCTTTCGAAATTAAAAACAATTTGTTCAACTGGTTCGCCTTTGTCCAAAGATGGATTTGAATATATTTACAAGAATATTAAAAAAGATGTTCATTTATCTTCTATTTCAGGTGGAACTGATATTGTTTCATGTTTTGTTTTGGGAAATTTATTTCAACCAGTTTATTCAGGTGAAATTCAAAATAGAGGCTTGGGCATGGATATAGATATATTTGATGAAAAAGGTTTATCTATAAAAAATACAAAAGGAGAATTAGTTTGTAAAAAGCCTTTTCCTTCGATGCCTGTTAAGTTTTGGAATGATGATAAAGATATAAAATATAAATCTGCTTATTTTGAAAGATACAAAAATGTTTGGCATCATGGTGACTTTGCTAAAATAACAAATAATGACGGTTTCGTTATATTTGGAAGATCTGATACTACGCTTAATCCTGGGGGAGTACGACTCGGTACTGCAGAAATATATAGTGTCGTTGAAAAATTTAAAGAAATACAAGAGTCAATTGTTATTGGACAAACTTGGAAAAATGATATTAGAATAATATTATTTATAGTGCCCAATGAAGGCTATAACTTAAATGACGAAATTAAAAATAAAATTAAAAATGAAATAAAAATTAATGCATCACCTAGACACGTGCCTTCAAAAATAATTTCTATCTCCGAAGTTCCTAAGACAAAAAATGGAAAACTTGTAGAGCTAGCTGTCAAACAAACGGTAGAAGGAATTGCAATAAAAAACTTGGAAGCTTTAGCTAATCCAGATAGTTTAAAACAGTTTAGAAACATTAAAGAATTAAATGAATAAAATTATAAAAGAACAAATAACCCAGTTAAAACCCTCCGCCACTTTAGCAATTAATGAAGAGTCTAATAGATTAAAAAAAAGTGGAAAAAAAATTTATAAGTTTGGATTCGGTCAGTCGCCATTTCCAGTTCCCGGAAGTATAGTTTCTGCTTTGAAAGACAATGCTGATAAAAATAAATATCTTCCAATGCAGGGACTTGAAGAATTAAGATCAGCAATAGCGAGCAATTTAAATAAAAATAATAATAATAATTTTACTAAAGAAGACATTGTAATTGGACCAGGTACAAAAGAATTGATGCTTTTGACTCAAATTATTTTTAAAGGCGATATATTACTTCCAGCACCCAGTTGGGTTTCATATCAACCACAGGCACTTATTGCAAAAAATAAAGTTCACTGGATTCAAACCACTTCTAATTCAAATTGGTTTCCAACAGCAAAACAACTAGAAGAAAAAGTTCAAAACATTAAAAGCGAGAGTATGTTACTTTTTATAAATTCTCCAAATAATCCATCTGGCACAGTATGTAATAATTTGCAAGAAATTGCTGAGGTAGCTAAAAAATATAAAATGATTATATTATCTGACGAGATATATTCTCAACTTAATTTTCATGGCCAATATAAATCAATTTCTAATTATTATCCTGAAGGAACAATTGTTAGTAGCGGTTTAAGTAAATGGTGTGGAGCTGGAGGATGGAGACTTGGTTTTTTTGCCATACCAAATCAACTTAAAAATTTTAAAAATTGCCTAAAAATATTATGTAGCGAATCTTTTACTTCTGTAAGTGCACCAATACAGTATGCAGCAATAGAAGCATATAAAGGAGATCATTCAAAATATTTAAATGATGTAAAAAAAATATTATCTTTTACAGCTAACTATGCTTATGAAAATTTAAAATCTAATGTAATAAATATTACAAAACCCGAAGGAGGATTTTATTTATTTCCAGAATTTAACAATGCTAAATTTTCCACATCTTCTGAAATGTGCAGAGATATTTTAAATAAGACAGGAGTAGCACTCCTCCCAGGTAGCGATTTTGGAGTAGACAGTAACAAAATGCTCGCAAGGTTAAGTTATACCGATTTTGATGGTGCTAATTTTTTAAAGAATACCTTAGGTAGTAAAAAACTAGATGATGCTGATCTAAGAAAAAATGCACCAAATATAGTTGAAGGCATCAGAGTATTAAAAGATTGGTCAAATTCACTTTAGAATCATTTTAAAGTTGGTATGCTTCAAGCATTAAATTTATTTTAACTATTAAATAACAAGGAGGAAAGAAATGAGAAAATTTATTTCCACTATTGCAGGAGCACTAATGATGTTTGCTTTATCTGCGCCTTTGGCGACGGTAGCAAAATCAGCAGAGTTCTTTTCAATAGGAACGGGTGGACCTACTGGAGTTTATTTCCAAGTAGGTAACGCAATTTGTAAAATGGTTGCAAAAATTCAGTCTGCAGAACACGGAAGAAAAAAAGGTACTGATAAAGCTTATCGTTGTTCAGCACCATCAACTGGAGGATCTACTTACAACATAGGTCAAATAATGGAAGGTGAACTTCAATTTGGTGTAGCTCAGTCTGATTGGCAATATCATGCTTACAATGGTACTAAACCAGACAAAGTAAAACCATTTGATGGTTTAAGAGCTATTTTTTCAGCTCATCCAGAACCATTCCAAATTATTGCAAGAAAGGGCTCTAAAATTAAAGATTGGAGTTCTTTAAAAGGTAAAAAAGTAAATATTGGAAACCCTGGTTCAGGACAAAGAGGAACTTTTGAAGTTCTAATGGAAGCTCATGGTGTAGACACTGGTTTTTTTGGTGGAACATCTGAATTAACTTCATCTGAACAATCAGGAGCTCTTTGCGATAAGAAAATCGATGCATTTGGTTATACTGTTGGTGTACCTAATGCAGGAGTTGCTCAATCTACAGATGGATGTGGAGCGTACATAATTGATTTACAGACAGACGCTGTAAAAAAATTAGTTGCTGATAATCCATTCTATGCTTTTGCAACAATTCCAAAAGGCACTTATAAAACATCTAAAAAAGATGTAACAACTTTTGGCGTAATGGCATCAGTAGTAACAGGCGCTTCTGTGCCAGATGATTTAGTTTATGCTGTAGTCAAAGCTGTTTTTGAAAATCTTGAAGATTTCAGAAAACAACATCCAGCATTTGCAAATCTTGATCCTAAGAAAATGATTGTAGATGGTCTTTCAGCACCATTACACCCAGGAGCAATTAAATATTATAAAGAAAAAGGCTTAATGTAAGCTTTAAAAATTAAAGGCCCAGTTGATTAACTGGGCCTTTTTTTTTATTCTTCTTTAATGAACGTTGATAAAAAAAATCAATCAGATCTTCTTGAAAAATTTGATGAAGAAAATAGTGCTAAAAAACATCTACATGGATGGAATTTAAAATTAGTTGCTTTAGTTGCTATATCTTGGTCATTGTTTCAACTTTGGTACGCTTCACCGCTACCCTATATTTTAGATTTTGGTAAAATTATTGATGTTCCGGCAAGAGCTATTCATTTGGCCTTTGGAATGACATTATGTTTTTTGATTTATCCAAATTTAAAATCAAAAAAGAAAACAAAAATATCCACTTTAGATTTTGTATTTGCATTTATCTCTCTTTTTGCAACTTTGTATATTTTTTTAGATTATGAAGGGTTAGTTTACCGACAAGGAATTTTGGCGAAAATTGAAATAGGGTCAACTTTGATACCCTACGAATTAATTATTGGAGCTTTAGGAATTATATTATTATTAGAAGCAACAAGAAGAGCTATAGGTATTCCACTCGTGACAATAGCTATTATTTTTTTACTTTTTTCAATATTTGGACAATCAATGCCTGATCTTATTTCTCATCAAGGTTTGTCCATTAAAAGATTAGTTGGTTATCACTGGTTTGGTGGAGAAGCTATTTTTGGTATTCCAATAAGTGTTTCCGTAAGTTTTATTTTTCTGTTTGTTTTATTTGGAGCAATTTTAGATACAGCCGGTGGTGGTAAGTATTTTCTAAATTTAGCTTTTGCTTTAGTTGGTAAAATGCGAGGTGGACCTGCAAAAGCAGCAATTCTTGCCTCTGGATTAACAGGATTAATTTCTGGTTCATCGGTTGCCAACACTGTAACTACCGGAACTTTTACGATACCTATTATGAAAAGAAGCGGACTACCCGCAGTTAAGGCAGGTGCTGTAGAGGTTGCGGCTTCAGTAAATGGACAAATAATGCCTCCTATAATGGGAGCTGCTGCATTTGTTATGGCAGAATTGTTGGGAATTTCCTATTTTACGGTTATTACTCACGCATTTTTACCAGCCGTTATATCTTATATTGCATTATTCTATATTTCACACCTTGAGTCTGTAAAATTAGATATTAAAGGATTGAGCGAAAACGAAATTCCGCCATTAGGGAAAACTTTTTTAGGCGGGATTCACTATTTAATTCCAATATTTATTTTAATTTATCTTCTTTTGATTGAAAGATGGACTGCAGCTTCAGCAGTATTTTATTCAATACTTTCTTTAATGGTTATAATTATTATTAGAGAAATATTATTTGCTAGAAGAAAAAATCTTAATTTTTTCAATGGTTTAAAAATAGGTATTAACGCAATAGTAGCTGGTCTAGAAAAAGGTGCTATCAATATGATTAGTGTAGCGATTGCAATAGCGACAGCAGGAATCATAGTAGGTTCAGTGGCCTCAACAGGCTTAAGTAATAATTTAATTATAATTGTAGAAGCAATTTCAGGGGGCAACATAATTATATTATTAACTCTAACAGCAATTCTTTGTATTGTTTTAGGTATGGGTCTACCAACAACTGCAAATTATCTTGTAGTTGCTGCATTGATGTCCCACGTTGTTGTCGAGGTTGCGGGTGCGTCAGGATATGTTTTTCCATTAATAGCAATTCATCTTTACGTTTTTTATTATGGTCTCATGGCTGATGTTACACCTCCGGTAGGTTTAGCATCCTATGCTGCGGCCGCAATTTCTAGAGCTGATCCTATTAGAACTGGTATACAGGCATTTTGGTATAGTTTACGTACAGGAATTTTACCTATAGTTTTCATTTTTAATAATGAATTGTTATTAATTGGAATAACAAGTTTCTGGCATGGTTTTATAGTAATTCTAACCTCTCTAATAGCTATACTTGTTTTTACAGCGGCAACACAAGGATGGTTTATAAATAAAATGAAATGGTATGAAATAATAGCATTTATTATAATAGCTATGTCTTTGTTTAGGCCAGACTATGTTCTTGATAAATTTTATCCAAAATATCAGTACACACAATTACAGTTACATAATTTAGAAATGATAACTTTAAAACCAAATCATGACGTGCATATAAGAGCAACTAGAAGAACAGAATATGGCGATAGATACAAACTTTTTGTAATTAAAAAAGGAAGTTTTAATGAAAACTATTCTCTCAACGATTATGGCATCAACCTAATTGATAAAGAAGGTCGGATGACAATAGATACTCTTGCGTGGAATGGTCTTGCAAAAAAATCTGGCATAGAAACTGGAGATGTAATAAGTGAGTTCAAAATTGAAAATTTAGATAGACCAAATAAAGCAATAGTTTATCCTTTTGCTATATCAATATTGTTTGTTTTTGGGTACTTAAATTACAGAAGAAATCCCGGTTCTTAAATTTATCCTCCTGGACCAGCCCCAGTCAGTTTTAATATTTTCCAAATTCCAGAAGCAGTTGCGGCAATTTTATTATCAACCTTTAATTCACAAGTTAGAAAAACCATTGATTTAGTTTTTTTTTGTATTTTAACATTTCCAATTAATTCTTGTCCCAGTCTTATTGCTGAAATAAATTTTATTTCTAATGAAATAGTAACGCAGGGACTTTGTCCAGCAGATCTATGTGCGGCCGTTCCAGCTCCCGCATCTATTACAGTTGCTATAAACCCACCATGAGTAATTCTTGCGCTATTTAAATGATTTTCTGTTATGTTTGTTTTAAATTGATATTCTTTTTCAGAAATGGTTTTAAACAAAAGACCACCATTATGTTTCATAAAACCTGGTTTTACACTTATTTGTTCAAATGCCTTATTCATAGTTTCATAGTAAAAATGTAATAATAAGTAAAAATATTAATATAAATATAAAAAAAACTATCACAGCATTTTTTAAAGATAAATGTGTTATCCATTTAAAATTCATAATCAACTTTTCTTTTTGGCGCGCCTGCTAGGAGTCGAACCCAGAACCTCCTGGTCCGTAGCCAAGCGCTCTATCCAATTGAGCTACAGGCGCTCAGTGTTTCTTTATCAGAGAATAAGTCTTATTTGAAGCGTCTTTCTGTGTCATTTCTTTATAATTTTAATATTGTAAGTTGTTATTGATCGAATTTATTTTATCATTTAACAAAGTGTATATTTTATGAGTAATAAAAAAAAAAATATAGTAATAACTTCAGCAGCTAGAACTGCGATTGGTTCGTTCCGAGGTACTTTAAAAAATATGCAATCATATGAACTGGGAGCGACAGTGGCGAAAGACGTTATCAAAAAATCTAATTTACAGATGGAGGATGTGGATGAATTAATAATGGGTCAAGTTTTGACGGGAGGTGTAGGGCAAAATCCATCAAGACAAGCAGCTATTAAAATCGGTCTTCCTGTAGAGAAAACTGCTTATGTTATAAATCAGGTTTGTGGTTCAGGTCTGAGATCTGTAGCAGCGGCATATCAATCAATAATGTTAAACGATTCAAATATTGTTGTTGCTGGTGGTCAAGAAAGCATGACAAATGCTCCTCATGCAATTTATTTTCGTAATGGAAAAAAATTGGAAGAGTCAAATCTTGTAGACACTATGATCAAAGACGGTCTTTGGGATGCTTTTAATGGCTATCATATGGGAGTAACAGCTGAGAATGTAGCCACGAAATGGCAAATCACCAGAAAGGATCAGGATGAATTTGCTCTATCTTCACAAAATAAAGCTGAAAAAGCACAAAAGGAAGGAAAATTTGAAAAAGAAATAGTTCCAGTAATTTTTAAAGCAAAAAATAAATTTGATGTTGATGAACATCCTAGAGAAGGGATGACAATAGAGAAACTTGCGAAATTAAAACCATCATTTAAAGATAATGGAACAGTAACTCCTGGTAACGCTTCTGGTATTAATGATGGAGCAGCTGCAGTTGTTTTAATGAGCGAAGAAGAAGCTAATAAAAGAAATTTGAAGTCCCTTGCAAGAATTGTTTCTTGGGCAACAAGTGGAGTGGATCCTTCTTTAATGGGATCAGGTCCGATTCCAGCATCAAAAAAAGCTTTAGAAAAAGCAGGTTGGAAAATAGCTGATTTAGACTTAATTGAATCCAACGAAGCATTTGCTGCGCAAAGCTTAGCTGTAATAAAAGATTTGGGAATACCTAAAGAAAAAATGAATGTTAATGGTGGTGCTATTGCGCTTGGTCATCCAATCGGAGCATCTGGAACAAGGGTGCTTGTGACACTTTTGCATGAAATGAATAGAAGAGAATCAAAAAAAGGTTTAGCCACTCTTTGTATAGGAGGTGGCATGGGAATTGCTATGTGTGTTGAACGAAACTTTTAGTTTTTCTTAAAATATTTTTTTAAAATTGCTTTTTGAACCCAAAATTTTCCATCTAAGTTTTTATATCTAGATTGGAATAACTTTCCAAAATTTTCTAAAATTAGCGCCATAGCTGTAGTGTGAACATTTACATGGCTGAAAAAGGATTAAATTGTGGTATAAATAAAACATTAATTATGGCAACAAAAATAACTGTTCCAGATATAGGTGATTTCGAAAATGTCGAAATAATTGAAGTTTTAACTAAACCTGGTTCTGTAATAAAAAAAAATGATCCAATTGTTACCTTAGAAAGTGACAAGTCTAGTGTTGAAGTTCCATCACCTTTTTCAGGAAAAATTTCTTCTTTGAAAGTGAAAATAGGTGACAAAGTTTCCAAAGGTAGCATTTTAGCTATAATAGAGGATGATAAATCTGAAATTTCTAATGATGTAGAAAAATTAAAAAAGACAAATGAAACAAAGAAAAAAAAAGAAGCACCACTTATATTAAAAGAAGAAAAAGTATTAAAAGAAGAAAAAGTTTTACCAGAAACTGAGCAAATTATAAAACAAGCTGAATCTACAATTCCTCAAAATGTAAAAAAAGAACCAAAAAGAAAAATTCCTGCTCGTTCCAATGGCGCAGATATTGATCCAATAGAAACTAAGGAATGGCTAGATTCATTAGATGCAGTTATTGCAAAAGATGGATCAAATCGTGCTCATTATCTGCTTAAAAAATTAATAGACGAAGCTTATAAAGAAGGTTCTAATCGACCGTTAACTCGAATTACACCTTATATAAATACTATACCAGCAGAAGCTGAAGTTAAATCTCCAGGTGAACAAAACATAGAAAGGAGAATTCGTTCTCTGATTAGATGGAATGCTGCAGCAATGGTGGTTAAAGCAAATAAAAAAAATCCAGAACTTGGGGGTCATATAGGAACATTTGCTTCAGCAGCCACTCTTTACGATGTAGGAATGAATCATTTCTGGAGAGCAAAAAATAATAAATTTGGAGGAGATTTAATTTATTTTCAAGGTCATAGTGCACCGGGAATGTATGCTAGAGCTTTTTTAGAAGGAAGGCTTAACGCAAAGCAACTTGGAAATTTTAGACAGGAGGTGGGTGTTGACGGCCTTTCTTCTTACCCTCATCCGTGGCTAATGCCAAAGTTTTGGCAATTCCCAACTGTATCAATGGGACTTGGTCCGATTTTATCAATTTATCAAGCTCGATTTACAAAATATTTAATCAATAGAGGTTTATTAAAAAATGAGGAGAGAAAAATTTGGGCATTTCTTGGTGATGGAGAAATGGACGAACCTGAATCTTTGGGGGCAATTAGTTTAGCCTCAAGAGAAAAATTGGATAATCTTATATTTGTTATTAATTGTAATCTACAAAGACTAGATGGTCCAGTTAGAGGAAATGGAAAAATTATTCAAGAATTAGAAGGTATTTTTAGAGGAGCTGGGTGGAATGTTATTAAGGTTATATGGGGATCTTACTGGGATCAATTGCTTGCAAAAGATAAATCAGGATTATTAGTAAAAAGAATGAACGAATGTGTTGATGGAGAGTATCAAGCTTTTAAAGCTAAAGGAGGAGCCTATGTTAGGGAAAATTTTTTTGGAAAATATCCTGAGCTGAAAGATCTAGTATCCTCTATGACAGATAGAGATGTATGGAAGCTTAATAGAGGTGGACATGATCCACACAAAGTTTATGCAGCTTATGATGCGGCAATAAAAACAAAAGGACAACCAACTGTTATTTTAGCAAAAACAATAAAAGGTTATGGAATGGGTAAATCTGGTGAAAGCACTAATATTACTCATCAACAGAAAAAATTAGGAGAAGAAGATTTGCTTTATTATAGAGATCGTTTTGATATTCCGCTGACTGATAAACAAGTAAAAAATATTGAATTTTATAAACCTGGTGAAAAATCAGAAGAAATTAAATACCTTAAAGAAAGAAGAATGAAGCTTGGTGGAAATTTGCCTGAACGAACCTCTTATGCAAAACCAATTAAAAAACCAAACAAAGATATTTTTGAGAATATGCTTAAATCATCAGGTGATCGTGAAATGTCGACCACTATGGCCTTAGTAAGAATGCTTACAAGCTTATTAAGAGATAAAAATATTGCACCAAGATTAGTACCAATTATACCTGATGAAGCCAGAACTTTTGGAATGGAAGGTTTCTTTCAAAAAATCGGAATTTATGCGCATGAAGGACAAAAATATGAACCCGAAGATTCTGAACAGCTTAGCGCCTATAAGGAAGATAAAAAAGGACAAGTATTAGAAGAAGGAATAACCGAGTCAGGCTCGATATCTTCGTGGATAGCTGCAGGAACGTCATATACCAACCATGATCTAGAGATGATACCAATTTATACATTTTATTCTATGTTTGGTTTTCAAAGAGTTATGGATCTTATTTGGGCCGCTGGAGATTCTCAATCTAGAGGTTTTTTAATAGGAGCTACCGCAGGAAGAACGACATTAGCAGGAGAAGGATTACAACACCAAGACGGCCACAGTCATTTGCTGGCATCAACGATACCAAATTGTATTAGTTATGATCCTACATTTGCTTATGAATTAGCAGTAATTTTAAAAGAAGGACTAGAAAGAATGCACGATAAACAAGAAAATATTTTTTATTACATAACAGTAATGAATGAGAATTATAAACATCCAATAATTCCAAAGGATTGTGAAAAAGGAATATTAAAAGGGATGTATCTATTTAAAGAGTTTAATAAAAAAGGAAAAATTAAAATTCAATTATTAGGATGTGGAGCAATTTTGAGAGAGATGATAGCCGCAGGGGAAGTTTTAAGTAAAGAATATGATATTGATAGCGATATCTGGAGTGTTACAAGTTTTAATGAATTAAGACGAGATGGAATGGAAATAGAAAGAAAAAATCTTCTTAATCCTGGCGAAAAACCAGAAAAATCATATGTACAAAAGTGTTTAAATGAAAAAGATGGACCTATTATAGCTGCTTCAGATTACATGAGAGCCTATGCGGATCAAATTAGACCATACCTTTCCAAACCATTTTATTCTTTTGGGACTGATGGATATGGAAGAAGTGATGGTAGAAAAAAATTGAGAAGATTTTTTGAAGTTGATAAAGAACACATCGTAACATATACATTAAGTGCATTGGCTAAAGAACAGCTTATTCCATCAAAATACGCTGAGAAGGCAATCAAGAAATATAATATTGATAAAGAAAAACCTATTCCTACAGAATTATAAAAATGTCAGATGAAAAAAAAATAGTCAGCGCAAGTCCGAAAGTTAGAAAATTAGCAAGAGAGTTTGGAGCAGATATATACCAAATACAAGGTTCACAAAGAGAAGGAAGAGTTTCGGAGGAAGATGTAAAATCATTTATTAAAGAGTCAATTTCTGGAAAAGTAGAAAAAAAAGAAGCCACAACTTCATTGCAATATGAACATTCCGAATTTGGTGAAACTGAAATAAAACCTATTCCACGCCTTAAAAAAATTGCTGGCCCTCATTTAGAAAAATCTTGGAACGAAATTCCACATGTTACACAACATGATGAAGCAGATATAACTGAAATGGAAAAGTTCAGAAAATCTTTGAGAGATCTTTATACTGGTGAAAAGATTTCCATCACCCCATTGCCTTTTATAATTAGAGCTGTAGTAAAAGCTTTAAAAGATTATCCAAATTTCAATTCTTCATTGGATCTAAAAAAAGAAAAACTTATATATAAAAAATATTTTCACATAGGTATAGCAATGGATACGCCTCATGGTTTGATGGTTCCAAAAATTAGGGATGCAGATAAAAAAGATATAACCGAACTAGGTCAAGAATTAAAAAAGATTTCTAAACTGTGTAAAGATCTAAAAATTGATAAAAAAGAATTTTTTGGTGGATCAATGACTATTTCAAGTTTGGGAAGTATTGGCGGCAGTTTTTTTACACCTATAATTAACCAACCAGAAGTAGCAATTCTGGGTATAGGAAGAGCTGAGATCAAGCAAGTTTTTGTAGGTGATAAATATGAAAATAAGATAATGCTTCCTTTGTCCTTATCTTACGATCACAGAGTTATCGACGGAGCAGAAGGAGCACGCTTTTGCGCTCATTTAAGAGAAAGTCTAGGAAAAGATTTTGCCTATAAATTAGCGGTATAGTTTTATTTATGAAAAAAACTATATCGTTTATTTGTTTAGTTATTTGTACCTTGATCTGGGGAACTACCTTTATAGCACAAGACACGGGCATGGATAATATAGGCCCTTTTACTTTTAACAGTGTAAGATTTTATGTTGGTTTTCTGACCGTGGCACCTTTCGTTTTTTTATTTGAAAAAAAAAAAATAAAATACCAAATTAACAAGAAAGAAACTGAATTTATAAAACTTATAATTCCAGTAGGTATATTTTTATTTTTAGGGTGCATTTTTCAACAAGTTTCTTTGCTTTATACAGATGTAGCTAATTCCGCTTTTTTTACAATTTTTTATGTACCTATGGTTCCTATTATTGTTTATTTTTTATTTTCTGAAAAATTACATTGGTCAATATGGCCTTCCGTCTTTGCTTGTGTAGTTGGAGGTTATTTTTTAAGTGATATTAATAATGTTGAAGTTAGATTTGGCGATACATTAGTTTTAATTGGTGCTGTATTCTGGGCATTACATATTATTTATATTGGAAAAATTATTCAAAAATTTGATTTGCCTTTCTTCATTGCTTTAATGCAAAATTTAATAGTAGCAACTTTATCATTTGTGCTTGTTTTAATGTTTGAGGAAGTTGATTTCTCAAAAATTAAATTAGAAACATTTGAAATTTTATATGCTGGAATTTTATCAGGTGGAGCTGCATTTGCTTTACAACTTTTTGGACAAAAAAATATTTCTGCAGCTCCTGCTGCAATTGTAATGTCACTTGAAGGTGTCGTAGCAGCAATAGCCGCATGGATAATTTTAAGTCAATTTTTAGGCTTTAATAATATTATTGGATGTATATTAATACTTAGCGGTGTTTTATTATCTCAATTAGCTCCAATATACGAAAAAAAATTATAAATATACTATTCCCAAAATAAATAAAGATAGAATTATTCTATATATAATAAATATATTTAAGCTGAATTTTTTTACAAAATTCAAAAATACTGCAATTGTGAAATAAGAAAAAATAAAAGAAAATATTACAGCAATAATTGCCAAAAAATTAAGTTCAGTGCTACCTTCTTTATAAATATTATAAACTCCTAAAATACTAGCTGCAGCTAGTGTCGGAATAGATAGAAAAAAAGAAATTTTTGCCGATTCAAATCTATTAAAACCGAGCAATCTTCCAGAAGTTATAGTAATACCCGCCCTGCTTACCCCAGGTATTAATGCAAGAACTTGAAATAGTCCTATAATTATTGCAGATTGGTTAGTAAATCCATTATCAATTTTTTTTTTTACACCAACCTTATCACTTATGTACAACAAAATTCCAAATATTAAACTCATCCATCCTATAACTTCTAAACTTCTTAACTGTTCAATTAAACCAGTTTGATAAACTATGTAACCTGCTGGAATTATTGGAATGGTACCTATGATAATTTTAATTAAGAAACTTTTATTTTTAATTATGTCGAATAACTCATTTCTAAAATAAAAAATTATAGCTATTAAAGATCCAAGATGTAAGCAAATGTCTATTAATAAATTTTGATTAGTAAAAACGTAATATTTAGAAACCAAAATTAAATGAGCAGCTGAACTTACTGGCAAAAATTCTGAAATCCCTTGTATTGCTGAAAGAATTAAAATTTCTACTGAAGAAAGCATAAAACAATAGTATTGCATAGCAGTTATGCAATATAAATCACTAATTTTATGGATTTTTTCATAAATAGGTCAGCTAGTATGACCTAAAAACGCTTTAAGGCTTAAATATATTGGTGTAAAAGCAGATGATTATAAAGGAATTTTATGACCGAAAAGATGCTTAAATTCGTTGATGTTGATCAACAAACGCCCAACAAAAGAAAAGTTGATAAAAGACTAGATGATTTTAAAGAAATTTATGATCAATTTATTTATGACAAAGCTAAAGAACAATCAAGTAGGTGTTCTCAATGTGGTGTTCCATTTTGTCAAGTACACTGTCCTTTGCATAATAATATTCCAGACTGGCTAAAATTAACAGCAGAAGGAAGATTGCAAGAGGCGAGTGAATTAGCTCATAGCACTAATAACATGCCAGAAATTTGTGGTCGAATATGTCCGCAAGATCGATTATGTGAAGGAAATTGTGTAATAGAACAATCCGGCCATGGAACAGTTACGATTGGATCTGTTGAAAAATTTATTACTGATACTGCATGGGAAAAAGGTTGGATAAAACCAATTAAAGTTGTGAAAGAAATGGACCAGTCAGTTGGTATTATTGGAGCTGGACCAGCTGGATTAGCATGCGCTGAAGAACTTAGAAAGTTAGGTTATAAAGTATGTATTTATGATCGATATGATAGAGCTGGTGGATTATTAATTTATGGAATTCCAAATTTTAAATTAGAGAAATTTGTTGTTGAAAGACGAACTAATATTCTAAAAGAGGGTGGAATAAAGTTTCAACAAAATATTGAAGTTGGTAAAAATTTATCATTAGAAGAGTTAAAAGAAAGACATTCTGCGGTATTAATTGCTACCGGAGTTTATAAACCTAGAGAAATTAATTTACCGGGGAGTGATTTAAAAAATATTTTTCCTGCTATGGAATTTTTAACCGCATCTAACCGAAAAGGATTAGGAGATAGGGTAGAGAATTTTGACAATGGCACTCTTAATGCTGAAAATAAAGATGTTATAGTGATTGGTGGAGGAGACACAGCAATGGATTGCGTTAGAACTGCAGTTAGACAAAATGCAAAATCAGTAAAATGTATATATAGAAGAGATAAGGAGAATATGCCGGGCTCAGCTAGAGAAGTATACAATGCAGAAGAAGAGGGTGTAAAATTTATATGGTTATCAAATCCAAAAAAATTTGTTGGTTCGGAAAAAATTTTATCAGTTATGGTAGAAAAGATGAAATTAAGTGGATCTGATTCTTCTGGAAGACAACAACCAATTCCCGTTCAAAATTCTGATTTTGAATTAAAAGCTGACATTGCAATCAAGGCTTTAGGTTTTGATCCGGAAAATTTACCAAAACTATTTAACAGTCCCAATCTTTCAGTTTCTAAATGGGGAACTATAAAAATTGATTTAAAAACAATGGAAACTAATATTCCTGGCGTATTTGCAGCAGGAGACATAGTTAGAGGAGCATCTTTGGTAGTATGGGCAGTTAGAGATGGAAGAGAAGCAGCTATGTCAATTCAAAGATATTTACACAAAAAACAAATAAATAAAATCAAAGCAGCTTAAAATGAAATTGTATAATAAAAATTTAAAAAAATTAATAAAAGGAAAGGTATATGATCCTAGTTATGAGCACGATGCTTGTGGTGTAGGTTTTATAGCTTCTACAGAAGGTTTAAAATCTAGAAA
>CACLMO010000017.1 GCA_902608065.1 uncultured Pelagibacteraceae bacterium | reverse complement strand
GATTAGGTGCTAAAGGCATTAGAGTTTGTGTTAGCGGAAGATTGGCTGGAAATGAAATAGCTAGATCTGAATGGTTAAGAGAAGGTAGCGTTCCTCTTCATACTTTCAGAGCTGATGTTGACTACGCAGAAGCTGAAGCGCTTACGACATATGGTATTATTGGAGTAAAAGTTTGGATTTATAAGGGAGAGGTATTTTTTAAAGAAGATAAAACAAATAATAAAATGGATAAAACAAATGTTACAACCAACAAGAACAAAATATAGAAAAGCACATAAAGGTAGAATCCATGGTAAGGCCGGGAGAGGGGAGTTGTTAAACTATGGAGCGTATGGACTTAAAGCAATGGAACCTGAGCGAGTAATATCAAAGCAAATTGAAGCTGCTAGAGTTGCTCTAACAAGATATATGAAAAGAACTGGAAAAGTCTGGCTAAGAATATTTCCAAACATTCCTGTTTCAAAAAAGCCCACAGAAGTCAGAATGGGCAAAGGAAAAGGAGCTCCAGAGTATTGGGCATGTAGAGTTAAACCTGGAAGAATAATATTTGAAGTTGATGGAATTGATGAAGCTACTGCTAGAATTGCACTATACAAGGCGTCTACGAAATTACCTATAAAAACAAAATTTATTAAGAGATATTAGAAATGAAGAATAAAGAAATAAAAAAATTAAGCCCTGATGAGTTAAACAAAAAACTATCTTCTTTAAAAAAAGATTTATTTAATTTTAGATTTAGAAAGGTCAATGGACAATTACAAGATACTGCTAAAGTTTCACAATTAAAAAGAGAAGTAGCGAAAATTTATACTTCATTAAATAAAAAAAATTAAAATGACAAAAAAAATATTAAATGGAAAAGTAATTAAAGATCAGAATGACAAAACGATAATTGTTTTAGTTAAAAGAAGATATATACATCCTTTTTTTAGCAAAGTAATTACATCGTCAAAAAAGTATCACGTGCACGATGAAAAAAACAAATTTAAAATTGGTGATATTGTTAAAATCAGAGAATCTAGACCATTTTCTAAAAAGAAAAGATGGGAGGTTTTAGTATAAATGATACAGGTACAAACAGAACTCAGCGTAGCAGATAATACGGGAGCAAGAATCGTTGAGTGTATAAAAGTTCTAGGAGGCTCTAAGAGAAGATATGCATCTGTTGGAGATATTATAGTTGTAAGTGTCAAAGAAGCTATTCCTAATGGCAAAATAAAAAAAGGATCAGTTCATAGGGCAGTTATAGTGAGAACCAAATATTCTATATTTAGAAATGATGGAAGCAAGGTAAAATTTGATAATAATGCTGTTGTAATAACTGATGAAAAAGGTGAACCAATTGGAACAAGAATTTTTGGTCCTGTTACACGAGAATTAAGAAGTAAAGGCCAAACTAAAATAATTTCATTAGCACCAGAGGTTTTATGAAAAATTTTATAAAAAAAGGAAATCAAGTTGAAGTTATTTGTGGAAAAGATAAAGGAAAAAAAGGTGAAGTTATTGAAATTTTAAGAGAAGTAAACAAGGCTAAGGTAAAAGGAATAAATATGATAAAAAAACATGAAAAAACCACGAAAGAAAAAAAAGGTGGAATTATTACAAAAGAAGACTTTATTCATATTTCGAACTTAAAAAATTTTGAAACGAACAATAAAAAAGAAAGTATTAAAAAACAAAAATGATACCTAGATTGAAAGAACAGTACGATAAAAATATTGTAGAAAATTTAAGGAAAAAATTTTCTGTAAAAAATAAACTTATGGTTCCAAAACTAGTAAAAGTAGTTTTAAATATGGGTCTAGGGCCAGATGGAAGTGACAAAAAGAAAGTTCAAAATTGCTTAGAAGATATGTCATTAATAAGTGGGCAAATGCCAGTTTTAACTAAGTTTAAAAAATCTATTTCAAATTTTAAAACTAGAAAAGGTTCAACAGCTGGAGTTAAAGTAACTTTAAGAGGTAATAGAATGTACGAATTTGTTGATCGCCTTGTAAATATAGCTTTGCCAAGAATAAAAGATTTTAGAGGTTTAAGTACAAAAGGATTTGATCAATTTGGTAATTATACTTTTGGTATTAAAGAGCATATAATTTTTCCAGAAATTAATTTTGATAAAACAGATAGAATTAGAGGAATGGATATTACTATAGTTACTTCAGGAAGTGATATGACTAGGACGTTAGCTTTATTCGAGGAATTAAATTTTCCGTTTATAAAAAAAGAAATTGAAAAGAAAACAAACTGAGGACATATGGCAAAAACTAGTGCAATACAAAGAAACTTAAAAAGAATTAGACTTACAAAAAAATTCTTAAAAAAAAGAAATGAACTTAAAAAAATTATACAAAATAAAAAACTTCCATTGGACGAAAGATTTAATGCTCAATTAAAACTTTCTAAACTTCCAAAAAATGGCGCCAGAACAAGAATAAGAAACAGGTGTGAAATTACTGGAAGACCTCATGGAGTATATAGAAAATTAAAAATATCAAGGATTGCACTTAGAGAATTGGCCTCTATGGGCAAAATTCCAGGAATGTCAAAATCAAGTTGGTAAAAAAAAGGAGAAAATTATATGGCTTTTGTTGATCCTATAAGTGACATGTTATCAAGAATAAGAAATGCTCAAATGAGATTGTTAAATAATGTTGAAATTCCAAGCTCAAAATTTCGAGTTCAAATTTTAGATGTGCTTAAAAAAGAAGGATATATTTCTGATTATAAATTATTATCTAAAGATAAAAACAAACCAAGTTTATCAGTAGATTTAAAATATAGTAACGGGTCTCCTGTAATAAAAGAGATAAAAAGAATTTCTAAACCTGGAAGAAGAATTTATGCAAGAGCATCAAGCATACCCAAAGTTCAAAATGGATTAGGAGTAGCGATTGTATCTACATCCAAGGGAATTATGTCAGATAATGAAGCTAGAAATCAAAATGTTGGTGGAGAAATTATTTGTAGGGTATTTTAATTTATTATGTCTAAACTTGGAAAAAAACCTATTTCTATACCAAAGGACACAAAGGTAAAAATTGAAACTGGCAAATTAACTCTGACAGGGCCTAAGGGCACAAAGGAATTAACAATTAATGATAAAATATTTTCTACTACAGTATCAGAAAACAATAGTCTCGTTTTAAAGTTAATTAAAAAAAATGATGAATCAAAAATAATTTGGGGTACTACAAGAAGTATAATCAATAATACAATTTTAGGTGTAAGTGTTGGACATGAGAAAATTCTAGAATTATCTGGCGTTGGTTTTAGAGCCGCATTAAAGGGTAATATTCTTAGTTTACAACTTGGATTTAGTCACGATACTAATTATGAAATACCAAAAGATATAAAAGTCACAGTAGAAAAACAGACGATTTTGAAGATTAATGGAATAGACAAGGCTTTAGTAGGAAAAGTTGCTTCTGAAATTAAAAAACTTAAGCCTGTTGAACCATATAAAGGCAAAGGAATTAAAGAAAGAGGTCAATACGTGCTACGAAAGGAAGGAAAGAAAAAATAAAATGAGTAACTTTATCTATAAAAAGAGAGCCCAAAGAGTAAGAAAAAAATTAAAGAAAATTAATAATGATAGGTTTAGATTATCAATCTTTCGTTCATCAAAAAATTTTTCGGCTCAAATCATAGATGATAAAAAAAATATTACTCTTGTCTCGGCATCTTCTGTTGGTAAAAAAATGCAAATGAAAAAGAAAAAAAGTGAAATTTCAAATTATATAGCTGAAATTATAGCCAAAAAAGCTTTAGAAAAAAAAATAACAAAAGTTTATTTTGATAGGGGTGGATATAAATATCATGGAAGAATAAAGATTTTTGCAGAAACTTTAAGAAAAAATGGATTAAATATATGAACAATACAGATTTTAAAGATAAGCTTGTTTCAATAAATAGAATTACTAAAGTTGTTAAAGGTGGAAGAAGATTTGCCTTTTCAGCTCTTGTTGTCGTTGGAAATCAAATCGGATCAATAGGTGTTGGTCAAGGGAAAGCAAAACAAGTCCCAGATGCAATAAAAAAAGCAACCGAAGTCGCTAAAAAAAATTTGTTTAAAATTAATTTACGTGAAGGAAGAACTTTACACCACGATGTTTTAGGAAAAGATGGTGCTGGTAAGGTCCTATTGAGATCTGCTCCATCTGGTACTGGAATTATTGCTGCTGGACCAATAAGAGCAGCTTGTGAAGTAGTTGGAATACAGGATATTGTTGCTAAATCTCTAGGATCTTCAAATCCGATTAATGTTCTTAGAGCTTGTTTAAAGGGATTTAAAAGTCAAACTTCGCCGAAAACAATATCTCTATTAAGAGGCAAAAAAATATCTGAAATTACTAAAAACAAAGAGTCAAATTAGAAAATGAAATTAAATACACTGAACATAAAAAGTAAAAAAAAGAAAAAAAGATTAGGAAGAGGTATTGGATCTACCAAAGGCAAAACTTCAGGAAGAGGTCATAAAGGACAAAAATCTAGATCCGGTGTGGCCATTAAAAGCTTTGAGGGTGGACAAATGCCTCTGTATAGAAGGCTTCCAAAAAGAGGGTTTAACAGTATAAAAAGCAAACAAAAAACAGCATTGATTAATTTATCTAAGATACAAGAAATTTTAATAAAAAAAAATATTATTTTAGATAATAAGGTCAGTTTATCTATATTGCAAAAATCTAAACAAATAAATAAAAAATACAAAAAATTAAAATTACTAGGTGATGGTGAAGTTAAAGATAAACTGAATATAGAAGTTAACTTTATTTCTAAATCTGCAAAGCAAAAAATAGAAAAAGCTGGTGGAAAAGTTACTCTAATAAAATAAAGAAAGATAAATTATTTTATATATTTAATATGGAAACAACTAATCCAAATACAGGTGTTATTTCAAAATCAAATGATTTAAGAAACAGAATATTATTTACTGTTCTTATTCTTTGTATATATAGATTAGGTACATATATTCCATTATCTGGAATAGATCCTCAGGCATTGCAGACATTAATGGACACAAAACAAAAAGGACTTCTAGGAATGTTCAATGTTTTTTCTGGAGGTGCTGTTAATCGTATGGCAATTTTTGCATTAGGAATTATGCCATATATTTCTTCATCAATTATAATTCAATTATTAACAGGCGTATCAGAATATTTTAAAAACTTAAAAAGCCAGGGCGAAATAGGAAGAAGAAAAATTACCCAATATACTAGATATGGAACTGTGCTTTTAGCTGGAGTTCAAGGATATGGTGTTTCAGTAGGATTAGAAAGTTCAACAGCTGTTGTTATTAATCCAGGTATGTTTTTTAAAGTAACTACAGTTATTACATTAATTGCAGGAACTGTTTTTTTAATGTGGCTAGGAGAACAAATTACTCAAAGAGGAATAGGAAACGGAATATCTTTAATAATCTTTTCTGGAATAGTAGCTGAAATACCTAGAGCATTAGCAACAACTTTTGAACTTGGAAGAACTGGAGCATTGTCTGCTGTAGCTATAATATCAATTTTCTTATTATTATTAGGCACTGTCGCTTTTATAGTTTTTATGGAAAGAGCTATAAGAAAAATATTAATTAATTATCCAAAAAGACAAATGGGAACAAAGATTTATGGAGGAGAATCTTCCCATTTACCTCTGAGAATTAACACCGCAGGAGTCATTCCAGCAATTTTTGCTTCAGCATTATTGCTTTTACCCATAACATTTTCTAATTTCGGTTTTTCAAACAATGAGGCATTTATGGATATTTCTTCATTATTTTCTCAAGGAAAACCTTTATATATGTTGTTGTATGCTTCAGGAATAATTTTTTTCTCATTCTTTTACACATCAATAGTTTTTAATCCTAAAGAAACTGCAGAAAATTTGAGAAAACATGGAGGTTATATTCCTGGAATTAGACCAGGTGAAAGAACAGCTTTTTATATAGATGATATATTAACAAGATTAACAACTATAGGTGCCTTATATCTTACTTTGGTTTGCTTAATGCCAGAATTTTTAATAGCGAAATATCCTATTCCATTTTATTTAGGAGGTACATCTGTGCTAATTGTTGTTGTGGTAGCTATGGACACAGTTTCACAGGTACAAACAAGATTAATGAGTCAACAATATGAGTCATTAATTAAGAAAACAAGATTCGGAAGATAGAGTAGTGAATATAATTTTATTTGGACCACCAGGTGCTGGTAAAGGAACGCAAGCGAATAATATAGTAAAAGAAAATAAACTTTACAAAATTTCGACAGGTGATTTGTTAAGAAAAGAAGTTGAAAATAAGACCGAATTGGGAGACAAAATAAAATTGATAATAAAAGAAGGACAATTTGTTTCTGACGACATTATCAACATGTTAATCGAGAAAATCTTATCAAACAAAAAATATTATAATAATTTAATTTTTGATGGTTGCCCTAGAAACTTAAACCAAGCTAAAAATCTAGATATATTACATAAAAAACATAATCAAAAAATATCACGCGTGTTAAGTTTAAAAGTTGATCAAGAGATAGTAATTAAAAGAATTATAGGAAGACAAGTCTGTTCCAAATGTGGGTCAATATTTAATGATTTTTATTATCCTGCAGATAACACAAACCATTCATGTGGATCAAATTTTTTATCGAAAAGATCAGATGACAATGAAAGAACTATAGTAAAAAGATTTACAACTTACAAAAAAGAAACTCTACCCATTTTAGACTATTATAAAAAACAAAATTTGCTATCTGAGATTGATGGAATGAAAGAAATTGATGCTATATATAAGGAAATACAACTAATTATTAGTACTTTGGAGACTTGACTTTATGATGCTTAATTATATAAATAGCGACGTTAGATTAAAAATTTCAGTAAATTTATGGCGCGTATAGCTGGTGTAAATATCCCTCAGAATAAGGTTGTTCATGTTGCATTGACTTATATACATGGCATAGGAAAAAAATTTTCAAATGATATATGTACTAAACTTAACATTTCAAAAAATAAGAGAGTAAACAGTTTGACAGATGATGAAGTTTTAAAAATTAGAGAATTTATAGATCAAAATTATAAGGTAGAAGGCGATCTAAGAAGAGAAATTTCTTTAAATATAAAACGTTTAGTTGATCTTGCAACATACAGAGGATCAAGACATAAAAAAAAATTACCAGTAAGAGGTCAAAGAACACATTGCAATGCGAGAACCAGAAAAGGTAAAGCAATAGCAATAGCTGGAAAAAAATTAACTCCTATGAAAAAATAAATTTATGGAAAAAGATAAAAGTAAAAATAAAAAAGTTGATGCAGCTAAAGATAAAGACGAAAAACTAATAAAAGCAAAGAAGCCGAAGAAGAAAGTTAAAAAAAATATTACAACAGGTATTGCTTATGTAAATGCAACTTTTAATAATACGATTGTAACAATATCTGATGATAGTGGTAATGTAATAGCGTGGTCATCTGCAGGTCTTAAAGGATTCAAAGGTTCTAGAAAATCGACTCCTTATGCTGCTCAAATTGCTGCAGACGATGCTGCAACTAAAGCACAAGAACATGGACTTAAAACTTTAACAGTTCGTTTAAAAGGACCTGGCGCTGGAAGAGAAACAGCTTTAAGAGCTCTACAATCAAGAGGTTTTAAGATTCTTACTATTAGAGATACTACTCCAATGCCACACAACGGTTCAAGACCACCAAAAAAAAGAAGGGTATAAAAATGGAAAATACGGTAATAGACAAAAACTGGAAGTCACTTATTAAACCAAGCAAACTTAATATTAAGAGTAGTGAGAATAAATTTATTTCAACAGTTACAGCTGAACCATTAGAAAAAGGTTATGCAATGACTATAGGGAATTCTTTAAGAAGAATTTTGCTCTCCTCTATACAAGGATCTGCTGTAACAGCAATTCAAATTGATGGTGTTTTACATGAATTTTCATCGATAAAAGGAGTTCGAGAAGATGTAACGGATATTGTTTTAAATGTTAAATCATTATCACTAAAAGTTATGTCTGACGGCCCTAAAAAATTAATATTAGATGCTTCTGGACCAGGAGAGATAAAAGCGAAAGATATACAAACAAATACTGAAGTAAAAATTTTAAATCCTGATTTAATTATTTGTCACTTAGATGAGAAAACTAAATTTCATATGGAACTAATAGCCCAAAATGGCAAAGGATATAAATCCGCAGATAAAAATAAAAAAGATGATGCTCCACTTGGATTAATTACTATAGATTCACATTTTAGCCCAGTTAAAAAAGTTTCATATTCCATAGAAAATGCAAGAGAAGGTAAATCTTTGGATTATGATAAGTTAGTTATGCAAGTCGAAACAGATGGTTCTGTTACAGCAGAAGACGCAATTGCTTATGCAGCAAGAATTTTTCAAGATCAGTTGTCATTATTTGTAAATTTTGATGAACCTCGTGAAATTGAGAAAAAACCTCAAATCACTGAGCCTGAATTTAATAAAAATTTACTTAAAAAAGTTGATGAACTCGAGCTATCAGTTAGATCAATGAACTGTTTAAAAAATGACAATATTATTTATATAGGTGACTTAGTTCAAAAAACGGAACCTGAAATGTTAAGAACGCCGAATTTCGGACGTAAATCTTTAAACGAAATTAAAGAAGTTTTAAATTCCATGTCACTTTTTCTTGGAATGGAGATTCCAAATTGGCCACCAGATAATATTGCTGAATTATCTAAAAAATTAGAAGAAAATATATAAAAAAAAATGAGACATCGACTAGCTTACAGAAAATTAAATAGAACCTCTGAACATCGAAAAGCCCTTTTTAAAAATATGCTTAATTCATTGATTAAGTATGAACAAATTACTACAACCCTACCTAAGGCCAAAGAACTAAAACCAAAAATTGACAAGGTTATTACTCTAGGAAAAAAGAAGAACCTTCAATCAAAAAAGAATTTATTTACAAAATTACAAAACAAAGCTTCTGTTGATAAATTAACTAAAACCTTATCTCAAAGGTACATAAAGAGAAACGGAGGTTATTGTAGAGTTATAAGAGCTGGCTTTAGATACGGTGACCATGCTCCAATGGCTATTATAGAACTGCTTGATAGGGACATAGCAGCTAAAAAAGTAGATATTAAGAAGAAATCTAATGAAAAACTAGAAGATAAACAGACACCTAAACTAGAAGAATCAAAAAAAACTAAGACAAAAAAAGTAATTTATTTATAAAAATTTATTATTTTTTAATGAAAATTTACTCTATTAAACAAGAATATGTTGGTGCTCGTATAGATCGGTGGTTTAAAAAAAATATATGTGATGTACCACAGGCCTTGATTGAAAAAAATTTAAGAAAGGGAAAGATTAAAATAAACAATAAAAAATCTAAAAGTTCTTATAAACTTCTATTAAATGATAAAGTTCAAGTCATTAATTTTATACCAAAAGCAAATCTTTATAAAAAAGTTAAGACAAAATATGTAGCCACCAAAAAGGATGTGTCTACTTCTTCAAGATTTATCATAGAAGACAATGAAAATTTTGTTGTTTTAAATAAACCGAACGGCATATCTGTACAAGCAGGAACAAAATCTCGAAGAAATATATTAGATATATTGAGTAAAACAAAATATTTTCATAATATATCACCTTATCCAGTTCATAGGATTGACAAAGATACTTCAGGAATTTTAATTGTTGCTAAAAATAGGAAGTTTGCACAATTATTCACCTCTATGTTTCGTTTAAGGAAAATACATAAAGTTTACATAGGTATAGTTATAGGTTCTTTTGAAAAAAAGGAAGGAACTTTTATTGATGAATTGATTTATGAAGAAGGAAAAAAAATTAAATTAAAGGCCATAACACATTACAAAATTCTTGATTCAAATAATAATTACACATTGTTAAAATTGACACCTGAAACAGGACGTAAACATCAATTAAGACGGCAATTATTAATGAGAAATTGTCCAATTTTAGGAGATTTAAAATACAGGTTAAAGGAAACTTATAAAAGTAAAAAAAGTTTTCTTATGCTACATGCTTATAAGATTAATTTTTCTATTAATGATAAAAAATATAAATTTGTTGCAAGTCTACCAGATCACTTTAACGTAGCACTTAAAGAAAAATATTTAAAAATTTATTAATAATAATTTCATTTATATTATTATAATTTTTTATTCCTAGTTCATTTAGACTGGTAACACCTTTATCCTTAATACCACAGGGGACAATTTTTTTATATAATGATAGATCATTGTTTAGATTTAATGAAAAACCATGATAAGCAACCCATTTTTTTTACTTTTATGCCAATTGCTCCTATTTTTTTAATATTATTATCATTTTTTACCCATATTCCAATATTTTTTTGGATCTGCCTCTGATTTAATTTTATATTCATCAAGAATTTGCATAATACAGTTTTCTATATTTCTGATTAAATTTTTTATATCTTTCTTTCTTTTATTCAAATTTAGAACAAAATAAACAACTTTTTGCCCAGGAGCATGTAAAGTATATTTTCCTCCACGATTCGTTTTAATAATTTTTAGATTTTTATCTACTAAATCTTTTTCAGTAGCACTTGTTCCTGCGGTGTAAACTGTGTTGTGTTCTAAAATCCATAAAAATTCATCTTTCTTTTCTAAAAATACATCCTGAACTCTATTTTCCAATATCTTCATGGACTTAAGATAATCGACTGGTTTTATGCTATTTTTTACTTCTATTGTCATTTTAAGTTTGTGATTTTAAACAAAATCAACTAAACAGTCACAAAATTAATTATAAAGTTGCTTTTATGAGTTTAACAAATGAAATAGGAGATAAAAAAGTAAATTTTGAGTTTAATAAAGAATTTATCAATGTTTTTAGTAAAAAAATTAAGGATAATGATACAAAATTTTTAGATCAAACTCTTAAAGAATTGCATCCTGCAGATTCTGCAGATCTGATAGAAAATTTAATTCCTGAAAGCAGATCTAAGCTTATAGAACTTGAAGGTTTTAATATTGATCCAGAAATTTTTATAGAATTGAATGAATCGATACAAACTGAAATTTTCATTCTTTTATCAATAGAATCAATAGTAAATATTTTAAAAAGACTAGAATCTGACAACGCTTTAAAGATTTTAGAAAATTTAGATGATAAAAAGAAAAATACAGTTCTCAATAAACTTCCACCCAAAGATAGATTTTTACTTGAAGAAGGTTTAAGTTACCCAGAAGATTCAGCTGCTCGTATAATGCAAAGAGAATTTACAGCTATACCGAGTAACTGGTCTGTTGGTCAAACAATTGATTATTTAAGAGAAAATAAAGACTTACCTGAAGAATTTTTAGAAATTTTTATAGTAGATAGCAATTTTAAACCTATTGGCACAGTACCATCTTCTAAAGTTTTAACTACACCACGAGAAGCGAAAATGAATTCTATAATGAATGAAATGCAAGTTTTGATACCAGTCAAAATGGATAAAGAAGAAGTAGGTCACATTTTTGAAAATTATAATTTAGTTTCAGCTGGAGTAGTTGATAAAAATAATAAACTAGTCGGAATGATTACAGGTGATGACGTTTTTACTGTTCTAAAAGAAGAAGCCGAGGAAGATGTTTTAAGACTTGCTGGAGTTGGAGACGAGGAAATTACTGATAGCATTTTTCAAAAAACGAAAAGAAGATTTAATTGGTTATTATTAAATTTATTTACTGCCTTATTAGCTACATGGGTAATAAGTAAATTTGGAGCAACAATAGAACAAATGGTAGCCTTAGCTTTTTTAATGCCAATAGTTGCTTCAATGGGAGGAAATGCCGGTATGCAAACATTAGCAGTCACTATAAGAGCATTAGCAACTAAAGAATTATCATCAGGTAATATTGGAAAAATAATAACAAAGGAATTTGTAATTGGAATCTTAAACGGAATAATTTTTGCAGTTATTACTGGAGCTATAGTCCAATTATGGTTTAAGGAAATAAATCTATCAATATTAATCGCCATATCAATGATACTAAATATGATAGTAGCAGGTTTATTTGGAATTTTAGTACCAATATCATTAAAAAAATTTAATGTAGATCCAGCAATTGCTTCAAGCGTTTTTGTTACAACAATTACTGATGTAATAGGATTTTTATCTTTTCTTGGTTTAGGTGCTTATTTCTTTTACACTTAAATATTATCAATTAATCTAGTTGATCTTAAGTAGTAAGCTATAAAGATTTTATATTTTTTATTTTTTTTTATAAGGTTGAATTATTTTATTAATATTTAATAATTCAATATAATCAATTTTTTTAACGCCCCAAGACATAATTTGGTTTTTTATTTTTTTAATAATAGATTTATTTTTAATTATTTTCTTTTTTTTATTTAATATAAGTTTATAAATTTTTGAAGAAATATTTTTTTCTTTACTAGATAAATGTAAATTTCTTGAGGAGTATGCTAAACCATTTCTTTCTCTTATCGTTTTACATCCGATTACTTTTACGCTATTAAAATTTTTATTAATAAAACTTTCTAATATTTTTAACTGCTGCATATCTTTTTCTCCTAGGAAAATTTTAGAAGGTTTTATGATTTTTATAAATCTATTCACTACATCAGCAATTGATTCAAAGTGTCTTGGTCTAAATTTACCACACAATTTTTTTCCAAATTGTGATATTTTAATTTTTTTATCAATTCCATTTGGATATATTTCTCTATGTGAGGGCATATAAAGAAAATCAACCTTTAAACTTTTCAATATTATAATGTCATTTTTTTTTGTTTTTGGGTAATTTTTAAAATCATGCTTCTTGTTAAATTGTGGTTTGTTAATAAATATAGTAACTATTGTTTTTTTTACATTGGGAAATTGACTTTCTTATTAAAGAAATATGACCCCTGTGAAGGGCCCCCATAGTTGGTATAAAACCTAAATTTTTTTTCTCTATGGACATATTTAAGTAGGTTATTTTTATTTAAAAATATTTTCATTTGTAAATTTTAAATATTATATGTAAAAGAAAGCAATGATCAAACAGGCTATTATACCTTTAGCTGGTTTTGGAACCAGATTATTGCCCATCACAAGTGTATTACCCAAGGAGTTGCTGCCTATTAATGGAAAACCTGGATTAGAGTACATATTAGATGAGTGTATAGATGCTGGAATCAAAGAAGTAATATTTATTATTTCTAAAAAAAAAAATATTATAAAAAAATATTTCTATAATGATGCTTTTTTTAAAAAAATAATTAAAAAAAAAAATAATGATGAAAAACTTAAATATGAATACTCAAAGATAAGAAAATTAAAAAGAATGATTAAATTTGTTTATCAGAATTCACCACGAGGAACTGGTGATGCTGTATTGAAGTGTAAAAATTTAATTAAGTCAAAACATTTTTTATTGTTGTTACCAGATGATTTAATAATTAAAAAAAATTGTTCAAAAACAATGTTAAAGTTACATAAAAAATTTAATTCATCAATGATTGCTTCCATGAAAGTTGATAAAAATGATGTCTCTAGATGGGGAATTTTTAAACTAAAAAGAATTAATAAAGATAATTTTTTGATAAAAGATGTTATTGAAAAACCTTCGATAAAAAAAGCACCATCAAAGTATGCTGTAATTGGTAGGTATATATTGCCAACAAAGATATTTAAGGTTCTTAAAAGACAAAAAAAAGGAAGAAATGGAGAAGTCCATATTACTGATTCCATACGGACATTAATTCATGATAAAAATAAATTTATTGGACATGTTTTTTCTGGAAAATATTTAGATTGTGGAACCATGAATGGTTACATTAATTCAACGATAGAAATTTCTAAATTATAAGTATGAAAATTTGTATTATAGGAACTGGATATGTAGGACTTGTCAGCGGCGCGTGTTTTGCTGATCTTGGATATTCTGTTTGGTGTGTTGATAAGAATGAAAAAAAAATTAATATGTTACAAAATAATGAGATACCAATATTTGAACCAGGTTTAGACGAAATTGTAAAAAAAAATTATTCAGCAGGTAGATTAAAATTTACTACTAATTTAGGCGCGGCAATAAAAGATTCCAATATTATTTTTATATGTGTTGGTACGCCTAATTTAAAAAAAAAACATTCTGTTAATCTTCAATATGTATTTGATGCAGCGGCTGAAATTAGCAAATATATAAACAAATTTAAAATTATAGTAACTAAATCTACTGTACCAGTCTTAACTGGAGATAAGATTGAAAAAATAATCTTAAAAAAAAAAAGGAAAAAATTGTTTGAAGTAATCTCAAATCCCGAATTTTTACGTGAGGGAGAAGCAATAAGAGATTTTAGATATCCTGATAGAATTGTTGTTGGTTCAAACAATAAAAAAATTACTAAGAAAATGAAAATTTTATATGAACCATTAATTAGAAAAGGTGCTAAGTTTTTTTTCTACTAATAGAAGAGGAGCTGAGATTATTAAATATGCAGCAAATGCATTTTTGGCTACTAAAATATCTTATATAAATGAAATCGCAAACTTGTGTGAAAAAACTGATGTAAACGTTGAGGATGTATCAATCGGTATTGGTTTAGATCAGAGAATTGGCAGTCGTTTTCTTAGAGCTGGACCAGCTTATGGAGGTTCTTGTTTTCCGAAAGATACCAAAGCTATTACTGTTACTGGAGATCAATTTAAAACAAATTTGTCTATCATAAAATCAGTGATTAAATCTAACGAAAATAGAAAAAAAATATTAATAGATAGGGTTAAATCAATTTTATCAAATAAAATTAAAAACAAAAAAATAACTTTTTTAGGAGTAACATTCAAACCAAATACTGATGATATGAGAGAGTCTTCAAGTTTAACAATGATTCCATTCTTATCTAAAAAGGGTGCAACGATTAATTATTACGATCCCTCAGGTGAAAAAAAAGAATTTTTAAAATTTAAAAAAGTCTCATTTTTTAATAACATTGGTGATGCATGCAATGATACAGATTTGATAATAATACATACTGAATGGGAAGAATTTAAAGCTTTAGATTTCAAAAAACTTTGTAAAAGAAAAAAATTTATTATTTTTGATATGAGAAATTTATACTCACAAAAATCAATGAAAAGAATAGGAATTAAGTATTATTCTATAGGTAGATAATTTTTTTAAATTTCAAAAATTGAAACTATTTCAACTGCAGCGCCAAGAGGTAGAGCATTTGAACTGATAGCAGCTCTAGTATGTTTACCATTATCACCAAAAACAGCTGACATTAATTCTGATGCAGGATTTATAACTTTAGGTTGATCAATAAAATCATCTGTAGAATTTACATAACCAGCAATTTGTATACAGGATTTGATTTTATTTAGATTGCCTGACATAGCCTTCTTTGCTTGTGCTAAAATATTAATTGCACATAATTTAGACGCTTCTTGGCCTTGTTCCAAAGACAAATTTTTTCCAATTTTACCTTTAATAATTTTGCCATTTTTATCAATCGGCAATTGTCCTGATATGTAAAGTAAACTATTGATTTTTTTAAACGCCACATATGCACCAACTGGATCTGGAGCTTCTGGTAAAATGATTTTTAAATTTTCTAAATTTTTATCTATATTCATTGTTTTTCAATTATATTTTTTATTTTAGTTTTAATATTTAATTTTTTACGTTCTTCTTTTCCTTGTTCACATCTCCACTTATCATAGGTTCCCAATAAAGTATCATTGGTAAATTTTGAACAGTCTTTTTTTAACATCTGCCTTAATTGAAGAAGTAGCAAGTATTAAAATTGCTATAGTAAATATAATTAGTGATTTCATTTATCTTTTTTTCTTTTTTTTATTCTTATCATACTCTTTTCTTTTTTCAATTAGAATTAAAGCATCATCCATAGTAATTTCATTTGGATCTTTTTCTTCAGGAATTGTTGCATTCAATGATTTATATTTAATGTAAGGACCAAATTTACCTTTCATAACTCTAACAGGTTTCTTATCTTCTGGATGTTCACCTAAATGTTTAATTTCTGAAGAAGAAACTCTACCAGGTTTAGCTTCAGCTATCATTGTAACAGCTCTATTCAAACCTATAGTAAATATATCCTCAACGGATTCAATTCTTGCGGATTTATTTTCACATTTTAAATATGGTCCAAACCTTCCTGAATTTAACGTTATATCCATTCCTGTATCAGGATGTTGCCCAATCACTTTAGGTAGTGAACATAAAAAATTTGCTCTTTGTAAGTCTATGGAGTCAATCGAGATACCTTTTGGAATCGATACATTTTTGAGATTAGTATTATCTTTTTCTTTTTTTTTCTTATTCTTTTTTGTTTTTTTAATTTCTTCATCAACTACTTCAGGTATTTTCTCATATTGTATGTATGGTCCAAATCTTCCTACTTTTAAGTACATATCATTACCATTTTTATGCTTTCCAATTAATTTTGGTTCTGCCAATTGTGATTGTTGTGCAGCCTTTACCTTTGATAATGGTCTGGTAAACTTACATTCTGGATAATTAGAACAACCAATAAAAGCACCTCCACGGAAACTATTTTTAAGACTTAATTCTCCATTCGCGCAAAGCTTGCATTTTCGATCTATATTACCATCATTATCTCTTTCAAATATTAAAGTTCCCAGACTATCATTCAATAAATCTAAAACTTCTCTTGTTCTTTTTTCCTTAACCTCAGTAACATTTTGATTAAAGTCCTTCCAAAACATCTCTAGAACTTTAATCCATCCTTCTTTTCCTGAAGTGATTTCGTCTAATTGATTTTCTAATCCAGCAGTAAAATTATAGTCGACATATTTAGAAAATAGTTTTTCCAAAAAAGCTGTTATTAATTTTCCTCTATCCGTAGGATGAAATCTTTTATTTAAAATTTCCACATAACCTCTAGTCGATATCACTGAAATAATACTTGCATATGTAGAAGGTCTTCCAATACCTAATTCTTCAAGTTTTTTTACTAAACTAGCTTCCGAATATCTAGGAGGAGGTTGTGTAAAATGTTGTTCTTCTAGAAGACTCTCAATATTAACAGGACCATTTGACATTTTAGGCAAAATACTTTCACCGTCTTCTTTTTTAGGATCTTTATAAATTTTTAAATAACCATCAAATTTAATTACTGATCCAGTAGTTTTTAAAATAGTTTCTTTGTTGTCAGATGTAATTGTAATTGTGTTTCTATCAAATTGTGCTGATTGCATTTGAGAGGATAATGCTCTACTCCAAATTAAATCGTACACTTTATATTGATCTGGACTTAAGTATTTTTTTACTTTTTCTGGTGATTTATCAATATCAGTAGGTCGTATTGCTTCGTGAGCTTCTTGAGCATTCTTTGCTTTTTTACCAGAATAATTTAGAGCGTCTTTAGGAAGGTATTCATCCCCATATTTATTTTTAATGAAATTTCTAAAATTCGACACCGCTTCTTCTGATATGTTTGTTCCATCAGTTCTCATATATGTGATTAAACCTATAGTTTCACCATCAATTTCAATTCCTTGATAAAGTTTTTGAGCGATTTGCATTGTTCTTGAAGCACCTAAACCTAGTCTTCCAGAGGAAACTTGTTGAAGTGTAGATGTAGTGAAAGGACCTGAAGGATTTCTACTTACAATTTTTGAAGATATATCAGAAATATTAAATTTCATTTTTTTAATTAGTTCAGCGGCAGCTTTAATGTCCTCTTTATTTTTAAAAGAGAATTTTTCAACTTTGTTTCCCTCTAGCTGTGAAATATTAGATGTTACTATATTGTTATTTTTGTCTTTAAAGTTTACTTTTAAAGTCCAAAACTCCCTCGGATTAAATAATTCAATTTCATGTTCTCTTTCAGTAATTAATTTCAAAGCAACGGATTGTACACGTCCAGCAGATTTGGATCCTGGTAGCTTAGTCCATAAAATAGGAGAAATATTGAATCCAACTAAATAATCTAAAGCTCTTCTAGCCATGTAAGCATTGACTAGTAGTGGTTCAATATCTCTAGGGTTTTCTATGCCTTTCATAACAGCTTTTTTTGTAATTTCATTGAAGACAACTCTTTCTATCTTTTTATCTTTTAATAATTTTTTTTGATCTAATACTTCTTTAACATGCCAAGCAATGGCTTCACCTTCACGATCAGGGTCAGTAGCTAAAATTATTTTACTTGAGTCTGCTGCAGTATCTGTGATTTCTTTTAAATACTTTTTTGAAAAAGAATCTATTTCCCAAA
>CACLMO010000016.1 GCA_902608065.1 uncultured Pelagibacteraceae bacterium | reverse complement strand
CATTTAAATTTAATAAATTAATTAAAGAGGCTTATTTAAATAGGGTTTCATTATCTTCTTCAGGTTTTTATTCAACACCAAAGATTCGATTTGATAAAAAAAAGTTTCATGGCCGACCATTTTTATATTTCTGTTATGGAGCAGCGGTTTCAGAGGTAATGATTGATACTCTAACTGGAGAAAATAAAATTTTAAGAGTTGATATATTACATGACGCAGGAAAAGCTATTAATCCAGCTATCGAACTTGGGCAAATTGAAGGAGGTTTTTTACAGGGCGCAGGCTGGCTAACTATGGAAGAAGTTAAATGGAAAACAAATGGTCAGATCTCAACACATTCGCCTTCCACTTACAAAATTCCAGCAGTTAATGATATGCCTGAAAAATTTAATGTAGAAATTTTTAAAGAAGGAAAAAATAAAGAAAATGTGGTGAATAAATCCAAGACTACTGGTGAGCCACCATTAATGAATGCAATGTCAGTTTTTTTTGCTATAAAAGATGCTATTTCATCCGTAGGAAATTACGATATAACACCAATTATTGATGCGCCTGCTACACCAGAAAAAATACTTATGAGCATAAATAAATTGAAAGCTAAATTATGAAAAATGAATTTATGAAAAAAGCCATAGAGCTTTCTGTTGAGAGTGTTAATGAAGGAGGAGGACCATTCGGAAGTGTTATTGTTAAGGATAACAAAATTATAGCAGAAGGCTCAAACAAAGTTACACCAACAAACGATCCTACTGCTCACGGAGAAATTGTGGCTATACGTAATGCTTGTAAAAAGCTAAATAATTTTAGTCTTAATGGATGTGAATTATATTCAACATGTGAGCCATGCCCCATGTGTTTATCTGCGATTTACTGGGCGAGAATTGATAAAATATACTACGCTAACACCAGAAAAGATGCTCAAAAAATTGATTTTGATGATTCATTAATTTATTCAGAATTTAAAAAAAATATCGATGAAAGAAAAATTCCTATGGCTCAATTAATGAGAACCGAAGCTTTGAAAGCTTTCGAATTATGGGATAAAAAAAAAGATAAGGTTAAATATTAAATGGAATTTTTGCCTGATATTTCTAAATGGATTCAAATCTTATTAAGATGGGGCCATGTTTTTTTTGCTATACTATGGGTAGGAACTTCATTTACTTTTAATTACCTAGATAATAAATTGCCAAAAAATTTAAAAGAGGAAGATATTGAGGCTAGTGGAATATTACAACATAGTGGTTATTATTATAAACTGACAAGGTATCATGGTCCACCCGCAGAAGTTCCAAATAATGTAATTATTTGGAAATATACTTCGTACTTAACTTTTTTATCAGGAATAGCATTATTAATATTAATTTATTATGTGAATGCAGATATTTTGATGATTGACAAAAGAGTAAATGAAAATATTTCTACTTTTTTAGCTATAACAATTTCGGTTTTATCTATAATAGGGTCCTGGATAATTTATGATTTTATTTGTAGGTCAAAGTTAATAAATTATAAAATTATTTTTCCTATTGTGCTTTTAATTATTGGTATTATTATTTCATTTAGTTTAACAAAAATTTATGGTTCACGATTTGCTTTTTTACAATCAGGAATTATTTTAGGAAGTATAATGACCATGAACGTATTTTTTGTTATAGCTCCCAACGGTAAAAAAATAGCTTTAGCTGCTTCAAAAAAAGAAAAATTCGATTTAAATCTTTCACTCAGAGCAAAGGTGAGATCAGTTCATAACAACATTATTACACTATTAGTTTTGTTTATAATGTTAAGTGGACATGCATCTTTTGTTTGGACTAGTAAACACAACTGGATAATTCTTTTTATACTAGCAATAATTTTTGGCATGATTCAGTATTATGTTAATCTAAAGAATAAAAAAGAAGGCAATTAAACTCCCTCTATAATTTGCAAATTTCTTTTTACCGAGCCTTTTAAAATATTATGAGCTTCTTGGTACTCGTCAGAATTGTAACACCTCTTAGCTTCTTCAAAAGTAGGAAATTCAACTATTACTGTTCTTGGTGATTGATTCCCTTCAAGAGTCATATTTTTTCCTCCTCTTACTATAAATTTTCCAGAATATTTACCAATAGCCGTTGTAGCTTTAGCAGCATATTTTTTCAAAGTTTCCATGTTTTCAATTTTTTCATACACAGCTATCCAAATTCCTTTTGACATAAATTTTCTCCTTTTTAATTAAGTTTTTTTTAACTATGATAGCAGAATTAATATGTCGGAAAAATTAATTGTTTCTTGGGATGAGTACAATAAGACCGTAGAAAAATTGGCTATCATGATTCATGAGAGTGGCTATAAACCCACTTTGCTTGTAGGTATTATGCGTGGTGGCGCTCCTATGATAGATCTTTTAAGCAGAGTTTTTAAATTAAAATGTGCATATCTAGCAGTTGAATCCTATAGCGGAAAAGGTGTTGAGGATGAGCAGGGCGATATAGTTTTTTCGCGAGAGATGAGTTCAATTGCAAAAAATATGGGTGGAAAAATACTATTATGTGACGATCTTTCTGATACAGGAATTACTTTAAACAAAAGTGTGGATTGGTTAAAAAATTATGAACCGATAAAAAATAAAATTGAAGATATTAAAACAGCTACATTATGGAAAAAAAAGAAATCAACTTTTGAACCAGATTATTGCGCTGTAAGATTACCAGATAACCCTTGGATCGTTCAGCCTTTTGAACATTATGAAGAAATAAGAATTGAAGATATAAAAAAGAAACATTCCAAATAAAAAAGGGCCAGAATAAATCCGGCCCTTTTTCTATAAAAAATTTAAATTTTTAAGCTACAACGAAACTTATTACGCTCGCTATCGCTATTACCCAAATCGCAGGGCTAACATCTGTTTTTCCTGTGCAGATTTTAATGGCTGCATAAGAAATAAATGCTAAAGCTATTCCATGTGAAATTGAATATGTAAATGGCATTGCTATCATAGCAAGGACCGCAGGTCCTGATTCCGCAATATCATCCCATTCAATATCTACTATGTTACGAACGAAAAGAGTCGCTATATAAATTAAAGCAGCGCCATCTATTTCTTTCGGAAGGCTTGTTGCTAATGGAGCAAGGAATATACAAGCTAAGAATAAAAGTCCTATTACAAGCGAAGTCATTCCTGTTCTTCCACCAGCTTTTACACCAGCAGCAGATTCTACATATGTAGTAACTGTGCTTGTACCCATTAAGGCTCCGGCAACAGTCGATGCGCTGTCTGAAAGCATAGCTTTGTCGATGTCTTGGATTTTTCCGTCTTTTCCAAGTTTGCCCGAAACATTTGCAACACTAGTTAAAGTTCCTGCAGTATCAAAAAAGTCAATGAAGAACAGAGTAAAAATTACTGTTACCATTGAAGCTGAAAGCGCAGCACCCAAATCAAATGCAAACAAGTGCGTCATTGGAGGTGGAGCAGAAGCAACACCATTAAATTTTGCTAAACCAGTTACCCAAGCAATAATACTAAAGGCAATGATTCCAATGATAATGTTTCCTTTGATCTTGTATTTTTCCATTACGATCATTGATATAAATGCACCGGCACCTAAAAGAAGTAATGGGTTGCTAAGATCACCAAGAGTTACAAGTGTAACTGGATGGTCACCAGTCAATCCCATAATTTCAAAACCAATGATTGCTAAGAACAAACCTATTCCAGCACCAATTCCAAGTTTTAAACTTTTTGGAATTGAGTTGATTAGCCAAGCTCTTACTGGAGTTAGTGAAATTATTAAGAAGAGCACGCCGGCAACAAGTACAGCTCCAAGAGCTTCAGCGGGAGTATAGTTCATACCCAAACAAACGCCGTAAGCTATGAATGCGTTGATACCCATTCCAGGTGCTAGTCCAACAGGCCAAGTCTTGGCGTAAAATGCAGCTATAAAACAAGCTAAGGCTGTCGCCAAAACTGTAGCTGTGAAAACACCACCAAAGTCAAACCCACCATCAGCAAGTATGACTGGATTTAAAAACATAATGTATGCCATTGTTAAGAAAGTAGAAACTCCGGCTATTACTTCTGTTTTAAAATCCGTCTTATGTTTTCTATAGTCGAAATATTTATCCATCATAAATATGTTCCTCCATAAAATTATTAATGAATTGATCTTAATAAACCTTATTAAAGAAGTCACAACGATAATAAAAAATAAAATACAACTTTCAGGTTATGTCTGTTTATAAGATTTGTGATATTCTATATTGAGTTGTAAGTATGAAATTATTTTTTAGCGTATTATTAGTTTTTCTCCTATTTGGCTGTCAAACTATTGAAGAAAAAGCAGACAAAATAGGAAAAAAAGAAATTGAAGAAATCAGCAAATTTCTTCAGCAACCCGAATCGGAATTAAAAATAGAAATGGGTGAGCCTGATGAAACTGTAAATGATGAAAAAGGTTCAAAATTTTACATCTATAAGAAAAAAAAATATGGCATTATTTGCGAAAAAAAGTTTGAAATAGACGAGACCAATATGGTTGTGAGTGTATCTAGCAGAGGCTGTTTTTAAAATACCTGCGGAGATAAAATCTCCGCAAGCAAGGTTCCAAATTATTTTATTGGAATAAGTTTCTTTTTCTTTTGTTCTGGTATGATTTTTTCACAACTAATCGTCAAAAGACCATCCCTAAGTTCTGCACCACCTACTTTTACATCGTCTGCAATAGTAAATGATTTAGAAAATGATCTTTGAGATATTCCCTTATGAATTATCTCATCACCATTCTTTTCAACAGTTTTGCTAACTTTTTTAGTCTTAACTGTTAAAAGTTTATCTTCAAACTCTACTTCAACATCGTCTTTATTAAAGCCAGCCACAGCTACTTCTATAGCGTATTTGTCTTTTCCAGCTTTTCTAATGTTGTATGGGGGATAGTTACTTTGAACCATTCCACCATTACCCAGCATTGACTCAAACTGATCAAACATATCGTCGAATCCAATGCTAAAAGGTCTCAGAGAATTAAAGATTGATAAATCCTTACTTGTCATATTTACCTCCTTATATTTAGCAAGGTTAATTTATGTAAGTCCCACAATAGCAACTTACAAAAAATATATGGGAATTTTTTCTATAATTTCAATACTAGGTATTTAATTTATCTAAGATTTTTAAAATAAAACTATAATCAAAAGCAATTTCTTCAATTGCAGAATCCCTACCAGATTTTCCGCCATGACCTGCATCTTCTAATTCACATTTTAAAAGTAATAAATTTTTATCAGTTTTATATTCTCTAAGTTTAGCTGTAAATTTTGTTGGTTCATCGAAAATAACTCTTACATCTTTTAAGTTAGTTACTAATAGTAAATTAGGATAATTCATTTTTTTAATATTATGATAGGGGGAGTAAGATCTAATATATTCAAAATGTTTTTTATTATTTTTTGCATCCCCAAACTCGGTCAGCTCTCCCAATGTAAGTGGTAAAGAGTGATCTAAATTAGTAGTAAGAGAATCTAAGAAACCTACCTGAATAATCATTCCTAAAAATAATTCTGGAGATTTATTTACTACACCTCCTAAAAGTAAACCTCCTGCGCTGCCGCCATAACCTACTATTCCTCCTTGGTAGGTATATTTTTTTTCGATCAAAAATTTTGCAGCAGATATATAGTCTTCAAAAGTATTTTTTTTATTTAGCATTTTACCTTCTTCATGCCAAACTTCTCCACGTTCACGACCACCTCTAATAGATGCATCAACCCAAATAATATTTCTATTTAGTAAACTAAGCCTAGTGCTTGAAAAGCCAAAACCTAAACTATTACCGTAGCTGCCGTAACCATATAATAAAATATTTGCAGTTCCATCAATCTTTGTATCTTTGTGTCGAGTTATGGTTAAAGGTATTAACCTTGAGTCATGAGACTTACACTCGAGTCTCTCTGTAATATAATTTTTTGGAGAATAATTTTTGTCCAAAACTTCCTGTTGTTTGACAAATTTTTTTTCCTTTGTTTTTAAATTATAAATATAAGATCTTCCATTAGTTTTTGGTGAGGAATAATTAATATAAATACTATCTGTATTCGTCTCCTTTTGCATTTCAGAAACAGATGGACTCCACACTTTTTCGTCAGCAAACACTAGTTCTTCTTCTTCATTAGTTTTAATATTTCTCACAAATAATTTAGGTAGAGCATTGGACATTTCTCCTCGTATAATCCAGTCATCAAGAAATTCCAAAGATCCAATCACCACTTCTTTTTTTGAAGGAATGAAATCCTCCCAGGTTTTAAGATCATTATGTTTACATCTGCAAATTTTGTAATCTGGTGATTTGTCCTGGTTTGTATGTATCCAAAAATAGTTCTGCCAAGAGTCAATTGAATATCTAATTTTTTCAGTACGTTTTTGAAAAAGTTTTAATTTTATCTTTTCATCTGAATTTGCAGAAATAGAAGTGAAGTAATGCGTTTCAGTTGTTGAATGATCAGAGGTACTAATTGTAAAGAACTTTTCATCAGCAGTTAAGCCTCCCATACCTACAGTAAACTTTGGATCAAACTCTTCGTAAATTAGCTCATCTTCTTTTTGCGATGTTCCAATTTTATGTCTAAAAACTTTTTTTGGCTGGTGTTTTTCATTTAACAAAGTATAGAAAATAAATCGAGAATCTTTACTGAAAGTTACTCCTCCAGAAGTATTTTCAATTTTTTCATTAATAATTTTTTCATCCACTATCCTTCTAATATAAATACTGTAAAACTCCGAGCCATTAAGATCCAAAGAATATCCCAAAAGGGAATGATCGTGACTGACGGCGAGATCTCCTACACCGAAATAACTAGCATCCAATTTTTTTTTTTCTTTATCGCCATTCCAATACTCTTGGACTTTGTCTTTGCCATCTTCTATTTTTTTTCTTAATTGTATTGGGTAATTATTTTCAGTAGTAGTTTTAGTCCAATATTCCCATCCATCTTTTTTATAAAAAAAATGAAGAGATTCATCATCTAGCTTAATTCTTCCTTTAATTTCTTTAAATAATTTTTTTTGGAATTGTTCAGTATCTTTCATCTTGAATTTTGTATAGGCATTTTCTTCTTCTAAATATTTTCTCACCTCAGGATTTAATTTTGAGCTATCCTTTAAAACTTCAAGAATATTTTTTTGATGAATCCAACTGTATTCATCTTTTATTTCAATTCCATGATACTTTTTGACTTCTAATTTTTGTTTTAATTTAGGAGGATTTTTCATTAGAATACTTATTTATATGAATATTGTAATAACTGGAATAATAATTTTTGTCATAACATTTTTATTATTATCTTGGTTTGCTAGGCAAAAAACACAGAAAATAGCCAAAGGTGCGCGAAGCATAATTGTTATTTTGTCACTATTAATAGCAATAATTTTGGCTGTAGGGGGTAGAGTATTATTTTCTTTACCATTATTTTTTTTGGCACTTTCAGCTCTTAAAATAAAAGGTTTAACAGCATTTCAGATTTGGCAAATATGGAGATTATTAAACTATCTAAGAACAACAGGAAGATATTCGTACTTTAGGCAAAACAATCAATCTTCTTCATCGGATAATTTAACCACAGAAGAATGTTACAAAGTGCTTGGCTTAAAAAAACCCTGTTCCAAAGAAGAAGTGATCAAGGCAGCCACTCAATTACAAAAAAAAATTCATCCTGATTTAAATAAAAATCAAAACACAGAATATTTAAGCAAAATAGTAAATAATGCAAAAGATAGTATTTTGAAAAATGATTTTAGTTAGTTAGTTCTAAAGATTTTTTTAGCACCAAATCAAAAGAAATTTTATCTTTGCCACGCGTGTCATGACCTGTGCTCTCTACAGTTTCACCTTCAGGAACTATAATAGATATATTTTTGCTGTAAATTCCGTAAGCGACGGGAGGTGAGTCCATGAACAAAACTAAACATTTTAATCCTAGGGCTGAAGCAATATGAGCAAATCCAGTATCATTAAAAATTCCACAATCACAAGCTCCGACAATGGGTATTATTTCCGAAACATTCATCTTAGATAAAGATATGCATTGTTTTCCAATAGATGAATTCATTATTATTTTAATTAAATTTTCATCATTAGATCCACCTACTATAAAAAACTTACTTATTTTTTTTTTATTTAGCTCTTCGAGCAATTTTACATAATTATTTATATCCCATCTTTTTGTAGGTCCAGATGCACTTGGAGCAATTACATAGTTTTTTGTATTTGATGTAATATTGTATTTTTTTTTAGCTTCTTTAATATATTCTTCTTTACAAAAAATTTTTGACTGAGACTCAATTTTTTTATTTAATATTTTTTCAGTAAATTCTTTTGCATTTTTAAAAAAATTTTTTCCTTTTTTCGATAAAAATTTATAATGAAAAATTTGTTTTATATTTGAAAGTTTTGTAATTAAAAAAAATCTTATACTATCACTATAGATATAGCATTGATCAAATTTTCTATATTTAATAATTTTTATTATATTAAAAAAACCTCTTATTTCTTTCTCATTTAATTCTATTACTTCACTGACATGTGGATCATGTTTTAGAATTTCTTGTGCTCTTGTATTTTTTTGCGCCAAAACTGTTACAGGCTTACCATTTACCTTACTAATTGCGTGTATATTGGAAATTAAAATGCATAAATCGCCAATCCCCATACTTTTTATTATTACAAGTACTTTACTCATATTTTTTATATTTATATAATTTCTAACAAATAAGTTGGTGAAAGTATGACTATAAAAAAGGGAATATATGCAGCATCAATGACAATTGTTAATAAAGATTTGTCAGTTGATGTAGATTCTACAGTTAAACACTCGGAAAAGCTTATAACTAATGGCTGCCATGGCTGTGTGCTATTTGGCTCGACTGGTCAATCACAACTTATTTCTTCAAGCGAAAAAAAACAGGTAATCGAAAAAGTTTCTGAGAGTAAGTTTCTGAATCATTTTATTTTAGGAACTGGAAATAATAGTTTAAATGAAAATTCTGAACTTATAAAATTTGGATTGCAGAATGGAGTAGATCGGTTTCTTTTGGGAGTTCCAGCATACTACAAATTTTCAGATGACGGAGCATATTCTTTCTATGCAAACTTGATTCAAAAGGTTCCAGAGATCAAAGTTATTCTATATAATTTTGAAAAACTTTTTGGTTATAAGTTTAGCATTCAAATTATAGAGAGACTTGTAAAAGATTTTCCAAGACAAATAGTTGGCGTTAAAGATAGTTCATACAATTTATATGAAAATCTTAAAATTCCAAATTTTATGATTTTTCCAGGATCTGAAACAAAGCTTTTAAAAGGTTTGGAATTAGGTTGCAGTGGAATAATTTCAGCAATTTCTAATGTTACATCAATACTTGCGCGAAAAGTTTTTGATGATTTTATTAATAAAAAAAAACAAACTTTTAATGAAAGACTTTGTGCTATTAGAAAAGTTTTTGACAAATATAATTTAATTTCAGGACTTCACACTTTCATGTCATTTGAAGATAAAAAATATAAGACAGTTTTGCCACCTTTAAGTCCACTTTCAGAAAAACAGGAGAAGCAAATGATGCAAGAACTAAAAGATTTGGATTTTCTTCCAGAAAAAAATATTGCGGCGTAAATTATGTTGTTAGCTAGATTTTTATCAAAAGCGTTCAAAAAAGAAGGAATAGTTTTAATTGATTCGCAAGGACAAAAATATATATGTGGAGAAATTTCCAATAAAGAAAAACCTTTGACTCTTAAATTGTTGAAAAATGATTTAAATTGGAAACTACTGGTTTACCCAGAACTTTATTTTGGAGAAGCATATTATAAAGGAGATTTGGAAATAGAAAATGGTTCAATTTATGATTTTTTAAATTTAGCACTTAAAAATTTTGGAAGAGGTAAAATTAATATTTATTCAACAATTTTAAATAGATTATTTTATGGATCCAAATTTCTGATAAAACATAACTTGGTGAAGGCTTCTAAACATAATGCCGAAATGCATTATAATCGAGGTGAAGATATTTATGATTGGATGTTGGATACAGAACATAGACAATACTCCTGCGCTTTATTTAAAGATTCTAACGAAACTTTAGAGCAAGCACAAACCAACAAACTCTCTCATATTGTTAAAAAATTAAATTTAAAACCGGGTCAACGTGTTTTGGATATTGGTTGTGGTTGGGGAGGCTTGGGTCGATATATTGCAAAAGTAATTGGATGTGAAGTATATGGCATTAGCCTCGCATCAAATCAAATAGATTACTGTAAAAAAAAAGCAAGAGAATTTAAGTTAGATAACTTACTTAGTTATGAATTGTGTGATTATCGAGAAGTAAAAGGTTCTTGGGATCGCATAATCAATGTAGGTTTTTTTGAACATGTTTCTCCTAAATTTTATAATACTTTCTTTAAAAAAATTAATGATTTGTTAAAAGACGATAGTGATGCAATTTGTCTAACTCATACAATTGCATCTACAAATCCCCCAAGTCCTGTGAATCCTTTTATAAACAAATATATTTTTAACGGAGGAAAAGTTCCTACTGCTAGCCAAATTACAAAAGCCATTGAAAAAAGTGGCCTTATTATTTCTGGATGGGAAAGCCTGATAGATCATTATAATTTAACACTTGACCACTGGAGAAAAAGATTTTTAGAAAATTCAGATAAGGCAAAAAAGATATACGGAGCTAATTTTGTGAAGCTTTGGGACTTTTACCTCTCAAGTTGTAGCGCAGCATTTAAATGGTCTGATCTTTTGGTTTATCAAATCGAAACTGTTAAAGATTTTAAATCGGTCCCAGGAAGAACAAGAGACTATATTTATAATTAACTTATTGTTATTATAAGCTTCCTAATTTCATGAAAAAAAAGAGAAAAAAATTCAAAAAGAAAAAAAAGTTAAAAAAAAATAAACCAAAAAAAACATCCAGAAAGTTAAAAATTAGAAGAATAAAAAGATTTAAAAGATCAAAAAAAAGACGTGTACAAAAAAGACGAGTAAAAACAAGAGCAAAAAGAACATTTTCAATACCTAAAATTCAACTAAAAAATAAAAAAATTAGTTTATTTAAAAAAATAACTTTCCAAAATGTTGTTAATTTTATTTTACAACCAGTCTTTGTTGCTTATGAAAATTTTAGAGAAAAGAGAAGATTTCAAAAACTAAAAAAAATTGCACTGGAAAAACAAGAAAAAGAAAGACGAATAAAAGAAGAAAGACGTTTGCGATACGAAGCCAAAAAACAACAACTTAAAGAAGAGGTAAAACTTGCTAAAGAACGTGAATTGGATCTAAAAAGATTTTTAAGAGAGGAACAGGCAATTTTAAGAAGAGAACAGGCGCAAAAGAGAAAAAGTTTTCTTGAAGAAATAAGATTAGAAAAAAAAATCGAAAGTTTTAGAAAACGCGAGCTTATAGAGATTAAAAATTTAGAAAAATTAGCATTAAGAGAACAACGTGATGATTACAAACAAGTAGAAGAAAGACTTGAAAAAATTAAAGAAAAATATCGATTAATTAGAGAACAAAAAATTAGAGAAAGAGTTGAATCATTAGGAGTAGAAATTTCAGATGCAGATACTAAAGAAGATTTACTTCAAAAAGAACGCGAATATGCTGAACATAGACATACCATTGAACTTGTTCTAGAATCTTTTTATCGTTCTGCTAATTCTTTAGTTTTTCAATTAAATAAAAAATATATTCCAAAACACAAAAGTATACTTAGAGTTATTGATCGAAGATATGAATCTAACGAATGTTTTATTAGATATGATGATAGTCCTGATGAAGACTGGTTAATTTTAATTTATTTAGAAGATTCTGACGCTAAAAGAGGGAAAATTGTTGTTGAAAATAAAGCGAATCCAGAGAAGCATGAAATTAAATCTTTTGAGACAAAAGAAATATTCACCTATTCCGATTATCTAGTTGATGTAATGACAGCTCATATTGATCGAGAAAGACAAAAAAAGACTAATTAATTTTTTCATTTCTAATATTTCTTTGACTTTTAAGAGAATCGAGAATATTTAGAATGAACATGCAGGAATCGATTTTATATATAGTTTTAGCATTACTTTGTTTGGTTATTTACCTTTTAATAGATCAAAGAAGAAGAAAAGAAGTTAACGATAATGAAGAATTAAATAAAATCAAAGATACACTTGCTAATTCTATTAGTACAATGTCTTCATCTTTTAACAATTTATCAAAAGATGTTACTAGAGATATGACCCAAGCTTTAACGAAAGTTGATGAAAAAGTAGGTGTTTTTAATCGTCAAGTTGAAGAGATAAACAAAAGTCAAGATAGCTTTAGTAGAATTTTAGCCGGAGTAAAACAATATGGTGGATTGGCAGAATTTTCGCTAGCTTCTTTATTAAAAGATTTATTACCTGCGGCTCAATATATTGCTAATGTTAAAATGAATCCTGATGAAACGCGTGATGTAATTGAGTTTGCTGTAAAATTACAAAATGATGTTCTTTGTCCAATTGATAGTCACTGGCCAATTGAAAAATATAAAGCAATTGACGAAGCTTACCAAGCGAAGGATAAAGACAGTTTAGCTACAGCCAGAAATGATTTAGCAATAGCATTTAGAACCAAGGCAAAAAAAGTTTCTGAAAAATATATTATGCCTCCGAAAACAACTGATTTTGCAATTGTTTATGCTCCTACAGAAGGTTTGTATGCAGAACTTGCTAGTTATAGAGATCCCAAGACAAAAATATTGTTAATGGAGGAATTAAGAACCAAGTATAAAATTACTATTTCTGGACCAAATACATTATGTGCTATTCTACAAGCATATCACTTGGGGTTTCAAACACTAAAAGTTCAAAAACATGCTACTCAAATACATGATGATTTAAGAAACATTACTACAAGATTTTCAAAGCATTTTGATGGTATTAAAAGTCTTAGGAAAAAATTGGAAGAAACTATGAAATTAACCGATGATTTTGGTAGAGATGCTAGATCAATCATGAGAACTTTAGAAAATATAAAAGATCCCGAGCAAGTTGAAAAAGCGATCAAGGAAGACGTTGACAAAATTAAAGTATTGAATAAGTAATATTTAATGCCAAATTTTGTTTTTTATGATTTTGAAACAAGTTCCTCAAATGTTTCCTACGGTCAAATAATCCAAGCAGCTGCAGTTTTAGTTAATGAAGAATTTCAAGAACTTGATCGATATGAAGGACGCTGTAAATTAAGTCCTGGAGTCGTTCCCGAAGCCATGGCCCTATTGGTTAACAAGACTACACCAAAAATTTTAAAAGAAACAAATTTATCTCACTATCAAATGACCAGACAATTAGTTGATAAGTTTAAACAGTGGAAAAATTCTATTTTTATTGGATATAATTCAATTAATTTTGATGAGGAATTTTTAAGAAGGACTTTATGGAAAAATTTAGAATTTCCATATTTGACTAATACAAATGGTAGCGAAAGAGGAGATTTATTTAGTTTAGCCAGAGCATGTCATCTTTATTATCCCAATTGCATTAAGACTCCTATAAGCGACAAAAACAATCCTGTTTTTAAACTAGAAAAATTAGCACCGATGAATGGAATTAAGCATGACGAAGCACATTCGGCTATCGGAGATGTTTTAGCTACTGTAGCAATTGCAAAACTTTTAAACAAAAAAGCCCCAAATGTTTGGAAATCAAGTTTGATGACCACAAACAAAGACAAAACTTTTCAAATAATTAGAGGTGAACAATTATTTTGTACAGATTTTTTTTACTATGGAAAATCAGTTCCATTTGTTCTGACATTCGTTTGCCAGCATCCTCAGTGGGGATATCCAATGTGCTTTGATCTCAAAAACGATCCTTCTTATTATTTTAATATGTCTGTTAAAGAGTTAAAGAAAGAAATGGACAAAAAGCCAAAATTTATAAGAACAATTAAACATAAAAAACATCCAATAATAATGAATCCAAGTTATGGAGTTAATTTTGATAATTACAAACAACTTGGTATTAAAAAGTTAAAAGAGAGAGCTCAACTAGTTAGAAAAAATAAAGAATTTTGTCAAAAAGTTAGCGATATCTTGGATGAAGATGCAAGAGAAAGACAAGACTTAGATTCTCAACTAGACGTTTATCCAGAAGAATCAATTTATGTAAAATTTGCTTTAGATTATGATAATAAACTTATGCCAGAATTTCATAAAGCAGATTGGAAAGATAAGTTTTCTATAGTTCAAAGATTTAAAGATGACCGAATGCAATATTTTGGAAAAAAGATTTTATATGAAGAAAGTCCACAATCCTTACCAAAGGAAGAATATAATTTATTTCACCAAGAAGTTGCCTCTAGAATTTTAAGCACAAATGAAGAAAAATGGAACACAATCCCAAAGACTTATTCTGAGATTGATACTTTAAGAAATAAATTTAGAAAAGATAAGGAAAAATTAAAAGCACTTGAGGAAATTAATTTATATATTGAAGAGATAGAGCAGATGTACCAAAAGGGTAGTTGACATTAAAAAAAAAATTATTAAATTAAAATTATCTTATGACAACAAAAAATATAACAGATGAAAATTTTGAGACAGAAGTTTTAAAAGCTTCTAAGCCAACGTTAGTTGATTTTTGGGCAGAGTGGTGTGGTCCTTGTAAACAACTCTCTCCTATTTTAGAAGAAATTTCTAATGAAATGGGTGATCAAGTAAATTTTACAAAACATAATATTGATGAACATCCCAATCAGCCAACGAAATATGGAGTTAGAGGCATTCCTACAATGCTACTTTTTAAAAGTGGTGAGCTTAAAGCTACTAAAGTAGGAGCCACAACAAAATCAAATATTGTTACTTGGATTAAAGAAAATATTTAATTTAAATTTAATATTTCACCAGCAAAATATAAACTACCAGTACAGAAGATGATTGCGTTATCATTTTCTTTTGCAATATTTCTTAGCGCAGATTCAATTGAATTTTCTGTTTTGGAAGGTATGCCGCAGGATTTAGCTATTTTTGATAATTCTATTTTTTTAATAAAATTTGTTTGGTTAGGAATATCCAAAGCAATAATTGAATGGATTCTTTTTTTAAATATTTGAATAAATTTTTTGTGTTCTTTATTAGCCATCATTCCAAGCATCATGATGATTTTTTTTCCAGAATTAAGTGTAGCCAAATATTTTTCGACTACAGAAGCCGCTAAAGGGTTATGAGCCCCATCAATTAAAATTTGATTATTTTTTGAAACATAATTTCTGAGCTTTCCATGAGTAATTTTTTGCAATCGTCCTTCACTTCTTATTTTTGTTATAGCTTGAGCAATGTGTGCATTTGTTATCTTAAACTTGTCAATCTTTCTTGCCAAAGCAATTGCAGTAGAAATATTGCTAATTTGAAAATCTCCCGATAAATTTGGTAATGGCAAATTTATTTTACCTAAATCGTCACTATATAAGAAACCATTGATATTTTTTTTATAACTGTAATTTTCATTAAAAAATATTTTTTTAGAAGTATTTTTATAAATGTTCTTTTTAATTTTTTGCAAAACATTATCTTTTTGTTCTGCTATTATGATTTTTGATCCATTTAATAAAGCAGAGCATTTTTCATAGACTATTTCGTCGATAGTACCCTTTTTAAGAAAATCTTTATGATCGATTCCTATTGGCATAATTACTGATGCAATATTTTTTTCTAGCACATTGCTAGCATCAAGTCTAAAAAAAAGCCCAGACTCCAAAATATTTAAGTCACTATTATTTCTTGAAGCTGCTAGAAAAAAACATGCACAAATAAATTCATGAAAAGTAATTTTTTTATTTTTATTTTTTTTTTCTACTTCAATCAGTAAATCATGAAGACGATCATCAGAAATATATTTTCCAGAAAGATAGTATCTTTCATTAAATTTTTTAAGGGAAGGGCTTATATTTAAATTTACTGTGTATCCTGCTGTTTCGATTATTTCTCTTAAGGATGAACAAAAACTATGCTTACCATTTGTGCCAACAACTTGTATAGCATTCGTAATTTTTTTTTCAGGATGATTAAGATCTTTTAATAGTCTTTTTATTCTACCTAGAGATAGGTCAATACTTTTAGGATGCAGTTGAAGCAGTCTTTTTAAAATCTTCTGGATTTTCATAAGCTTCTTCTGTTTTCTTTAACTCTTCTTTTTTTAAAATAATATTAGCTAACTTAGTTATAGTTTCTTTTAATTCTTTTCTATTTTCAAGAGTTATGTCAGCTAAACCTGATTTCATTACTCCAGGAGCAGTTCCAAAATCTTCTGGGATTTGATCTGTTCCTTTTAAAATATTAGCAGTTACTCTTTTTCCTGAAAAAAGTAAATTTTCAACGCATTTAGATTCAATAATAATAAAATCATGCATAAAAAAACTTGAAGCATATGTACCTCCCGCCGTAGCTCTTGCCGCAACACAAAAAGTTGGGATATTATTTTTTTTAATTTCATTCATTGCAATTATACTTTTTGTCATTCCAGCTAAACCAGTAACTCCAGTGTGAACATCAATCCCAGAACTTTGGTAAACAACTATCCACACGTCAACTTTTTTTTGTACCGCAAAATTAGCAGCTTTTAAAAAGTGTTCATTTTCAGCAGGACCAAAACGTCCGGCGCCAAATTTTGGATTAAAACAAACTACGACAGCATTTAAATTTGAAATATTTCCTGTGGCACATATCAAGGCGGTTTGCTGTCCAGTAACTTTTCTATATTTTTTTACTTTATCTATATATTTATATCCCTCTCTTGCACCATCTTTTACTTCAAAATTCAATGGATCTGGATCAATGTTTTCTGGAGCTTCAATGATTTCATATGTTGAGTCAAAAAGAGAATCCAAGCGTAATTTTGGAGGCAGATCAAAATGAAAAGAACATTCGCAAATATAAGAATTGTTAAAGAGATCTGGTTTGTAAGAAATTTTTTTACACTGAGGACAATTTTTCCAATCTGAAGTCTCTTCTTTACTAGGCTGTTTTTTGAAAATTTGTTTTACCTTTATTCCAATTTTTTTCCAACGTGTAATCCAATTCATGATAGTTTTTTCCTAAGATTTTTTACCATACTACTTACATTTTTAACAGGATTTTGTTTATTTTTAATTGATTTTGAAATTTTTTTACAGATTTCTGAGCCAACAACGCATCCATCTGATGATTTAAAAGACGAAATATTCTTACTTGTGATTCCAAAGCCAATCACAAGATTTTTTTTTCTATTTTTAATTATTTTTTTTATTTGGGCATAATTTTTTAAAATTTTATTTGGTTGAACTTTGAGCTTTCCTCCAGTAGTACTTAACATACTGATATAATATAACATTTCATGAGAATCACTGATTATTTTTTTCATTCTTATTTTTGAAGTGGTAGGAGATAAAAGTTGCACAAAAGTAATAGAATTTTTTTTACATTTTTTTGCAAAATCTCTGTTATCTGGCCAAGGCAAATCTACTACTATCAAACCATTAACACCTGCTTCCCTACATTTTTTCAAAAATTTATTTTGGTTGTATTGGTATATCATGTTGAAATAGCCCATTAAAATTATAGGTTTTGTATTTTTATTTTTTTTAAATTTTTTTACAATTTGAAAGATATCTTTCATTTTAATACCATTTTTAATTGCGCGATAGGAAGATGTTTGGATTTGCCCACCATCGGCGATAGGTGTATTGTGTGGAAAACCTATTTCACAAATATCAGCATAATTTGAAACTGAATTTAATATTTCTAATGATTTTTTTTTCGTATTATCTCCAGCTACTGTGTAAGTAAGTAAAGCTGGTCTTTTTTCTTCTTTGGACTTTTTAAATGCAAGGCTAATTGGTGATATAGTCATTTTTTATTTTCTTAATCTTTGTTTTAAAATGTCACGATCTTTTTGTGCATCTCCACAAGAATTTACAATTATAATTGTATCTTCTCTTAATTTTGGAGCTATTTTTATGGCTTCAGCAAAAGCATGACTTGGTTCTAAGCTTGGATTCAAGTTTTCATATTTGGTAACTAATTGATATGCACTTAAAGCCTCCTCATCACTAGCTGCAGTATATCTTGCTCTTTTTGTATCTTTTAAAAAACAATGTAGAGGAGAAACTCCAGGATAATCTAGTCCAGCACTAATAGATTCTGTTTCTTCTATTTGACCTTCTTTATTCTGGTTTACATATTGTGCAGCTCCGTGCAATATTCCAATTTTTGATCCATAAGTTAATGGTGCGGCATGCTTTTTACTATTTTTTGGCCCACCAGCTTCAACCCCAATAAAACTCACTCCATCCACAAATTTTCACAAAAATATTGGGTCCAACCGTAGAACCTACACACATATGAGTTGTATCGCAATTTGATACCCAGTATCTCATACATTCACTAACTGCATCTACGAGAGTTTGGCTACCTGTGTAAACAGGAACTATTTCAGCACCATTTTTTTCTCATCGCGTCACAATTAGGTTTTTGTCTTTTAATATCTTTTACACCCATAAATATTTTACATTTTAGGCCAAATTTTTTTGCTGCCATGCTTAACATTTTTCCGGCATATCCAGCTCCAGTATCTCCAACTATGTATTTTTTTCCTGCCTTTTTGGCAATGAGGCTGTGAACAGTAGCATTATAAATTTTATGAGCTCCACCATTTGCTTCAGATACAACTTTAGTCCATATTTGAGCACCACCCAAATACCTAGTTAAGTTTTCTAGCTTTATAAACGGAGTAGGTGAACCAACCCAATTTTTGAAATAATAATCTCTTTCTCTAATAAATTTTTTATCTTTTCTTAGTTTTTCAAACAAGATCGTAAGATCTTCTACAGGCTTCTTTAAAGTTTCAGGTATAAAATTTCCACCAAACTTTCCCCAAAAACCATTTTTATCGTGTTGGTCAATTAAAAGTATACCTTTTTTAATTTTTTTCATTAAATTATATTTTGATGGAATTAGATACTTTATCTATGTTTTCTTCAATATTTCCTTTAATTAAACTTCTCCCCATTATTATTTTATTTGCTCCATTTTTTATACTTTCTGCTGGTGTGCAAATACGTTTTTGATCATTTTTACTATCATCAATCATACGAATTCCTGGTGTAAAAATTAAAAGATCAGGGCCAATAATTTTTCTAACAATTTTTGCTTCATGTCCAGAACATATAACACCCACATTCATTTCCTTAGCAATTTTTGATAATTTTTCTACCTGTTCGTTTACAGTGCTACTGTTTCCTAATTCTTTTAGATCACTATCTCCTAAGGCAGTCAAAACTGTTACAATCATAATATTAGGTTTAGCTTTAATTTCTTTTACAGCTTTTTTAGCTTTTTCAATCATTGCTTTTCCACCCTGACCATGAATTGTTATAAAACTAAATTCAATATCATCTAATGCTCTGATTGCTTTGTACACAGTTTCTGGAATATCTTTGAGTTTTAAATCAAGCATTAAATTTGTAATTCCAATTTCATTAAATTTTTTAACACCAGCTTTTCCATGTGCATTAAAAAATTCTAAACCTAGTTTGATTGTAAAAATTTTATTTTTTATTTTTTTTGTAATATCAATTGCTTCGGTTAGGTTTGTAGTATCTAAAGCAAGAATTATTTTATTCACCAATTTTGTTCTCAGTAAAATTTTTATTTAATCTATTATATAATACTTTGCTCA
>CACLMO010000015.1 GCA_902608065.1 uncultured Pelagibacteraceae bacterium | reverse complement strand
ATTGGCGCTTTAATCATATTTATAGGCGGAACTGTCTCAATAAAAAATAATTTAAAAAAAATAAAAATTTTATCTAAATGAAAAAACACTTATCAATAATTCCCTTTATAATTTTTTCATTTATTCTATTAACTTTCTTTTATCTTTTGACAATTGAAAGAAATCCATCAGAACTAAAATCAAATCTATTAGATAAAAGTGTTCCTAAATTCGAAACAGAATCACTTTTAAAAAATGAAAATTTTGTTTCGTCTAAAGAATTCGGAAATGAGTTAGTATTAGTAAATTTTTTTGCATCATGGTGTAAACCTTGTCGCGATGAACATGTTTATATTAAAAAATTTTCAAATGAAAAAAAAATAAGAGTAATTGGAATAAATTATAAAGATAATTTAAAAAACTCAATTGAATGGCTGAAAAACTTAGGAAATCCATATTCAGATATTCCTATAGATCAAAATGGAAAAATAGCAATTGATTGGGGCGTATATGGAATTCCAGAAACATTTATTGTTAATTCAAAAGGAATTATTAAATATCGTCATGTTGGCCAGATCACAGAAAAAGTTTATAAAAAAATTAACTCTTTAGTAAAAAAAATAGAAAAATGACAAAAAATATTGTTGTTATAGTTATATATACATTATTGTTTCAATTTTTTTCAAACAATCTCAATGCAGTAGAGCCAGATGAGATTTTAAAAGATAAAAGGCAAGAAATAAGAGCTCGAAGTATTTCAAAAAATATAAGATGTGTAGTTTGTCAAAATCAATCAATTGATGAATCGAATGCTTCACTCGCTAAAGATTTGCGTATTTTAATTAGAAAACAAATTAAAAATGGAAAAAAGGATGAAGAGATATATAAATTTTTAACTGATAGATATGGTGACTTTATACTTCTACAACCGCGTCTTAAAAAAAATACAATGTTGCTTTGGTTTTTACCATTTATATTTCTTTTGGTTGGAATTTTTATTGTTTTTTATCATAATAGAAAATCTAAAAAAATTTAGTAATATACTTAGCTTTTGTAATTTTTTTTCTTTTCTATTTTTAACTTCATTACTTCAATTTTAAATCTCATTAAAAAAATTATTAGTGAATAAATTATCATTCCAAAAAACATTATTATCAATGGAATGAGCATTGTATAATGAATGGTAGGCGCCGAAGTAAGAGTTATACTTGATGGTTGGTGAAGTGTGTTCCACCAATCAACTGAATATTTTACAACTGGTAAATTAAATGAACCAACAATTCCTATTAATGATGTTATTTTGCTCGCCTTTTCATAACTAACTATATGCCTCCACGTAAAAATGTACGCAACATAAAAAAAAAATAAAATTACCATAGATGCCAATCTTGCGTCCCAAACCCACCATGCACCCCAGGTAGGTTTTCCCCAGAAAGAACCTGTCACAATTGAAACCAATGAAAATATGCAACCAATCGGAGCTAAACTCTTTGCTAACAATGGCATGAATTTAATTTTAAAAAATAAATTACACATGGAAGCCAATCCTATGAATCCGAAACATCCAAGTGCAATAAAAGATGACGGAACATGCACATACATAATTCTTACGGATTCTCCTTGGATATAATCTGGTGGTGAAATTAGTAGTGAGTATACAAGGCCAACAATTAAAACTATAACAAGAAAAATAAGTAAATTATTAATTATCTTATTTGTCAACAATAGTATTTTGCTAGGAATAAGATTTTTAAACATTATGCTTTTATATTACCTAATAGTTAGCTTTGTCTAGGGCTTTACTGACTTCTGGTGGCATATAATTTTCATCATGTTTAGCTAAAATTGTGTCGGCTAAAAAATATTTTTTATCTTTTAGTCTTCCTTCGGCAACAACGCCTTTACCTTCAGCAAATAAATTTGGAACTAAACCTTGATATGAAACAAAAATTTCATTTTTCAAATCTGTAATAATAAAATTTACAGTTGTTTCATTTTTTTTTATTGAATTTTTTTTTACCAATCCTCCAATTCGAATTTTTTTTTCAAAAGAAATATGGGATTTATTATGAATATCACTGGGGGATAAAAAATAAACTAAATTATCTTCTAATGACTTTAAGACAAAAAAAACAAGTGACGATGCAATAATTAAAATAAAAAGTAAAAAGAAAATTCTTGATTTAGCTTTTTTACTTAACATTTAGAATGCTTTTGTAGTTTAATTGTTTATATTGAGCTAATAGATAAAGCTCGTCTTTTTTCTTTATGTGTTTTTATAATTTTGATTTTTTTAGTTTGTAAGACTTTAAATTCCTTTAAAAATAATTTTTCTTGTTTAATAAGTTCTTTTTTAGTTTTTAAATAAAAAACAAAACATATAATAAACGTAAACAAAAACGAAGGCCAAACAAAGTATCCATATCCTTCTAATAAAAAAAATTCTAAATTCATTACAAATTACTATCCTAAAGATTTTATTAAAATACAAGGACAAAATTGACCCAAGATTACTTGTTAATTTAGTTTTAGATTAAATTTGACTTCCATCACTTAATTTGGTCAATTAAAACCCAATATGGACTATAAGTCACATAAAAAAACAGATTATTAAAATAACATGCCATTAGCAAAGCTAAAAAAAGAAGAAATTACGCCAGAACAAATATCTGATCTTCTGTACGAGTATTTTTCACCTGTCATGAAAGGTTTTTATGAAATGCAAAGTTCATTTTTTAGCACAAGATATAAAATTCATAAAAGTATTGAAACATCTTCCATAATTTTAACTTATGTCCGTCAAATACATTTGGCAATAGTTAGAAAAAGAGAAAGAAAACTAGACCACGAAGTGTCTTTAAAAAATTTTATTAGCAATTTAAAACTAATTGAATCTCCCAGACACAAAATTGTTTCAATTGTAAATTCAACTGGAATTCCAAAAGAAACTGTGAGAAGAAAAATAAAAAAACTTATTGATTTAGAATATTTATCTATTGATAAAAACAAAGAATATTACTGGAATCTTACAGAAAAACGAGAAAGTCATTTTTTAAAGATAGCTAATAGTGATATATATGTAATTGCAAAATTTGTTTCTGATTTAGCTAAATATCTAAACATAAACTTAGATAAAAAAGCGGTTGAAGATGAAATTAAATCAGAATTTTCTTTTTATTTTTATCATTATTTAACTTGCCAATTAAAATGGTTGCATATGTGGCAAACTAAAATTAAAGATATTGATCTTTTATTTATCTCTATGCAAGCGCTTATACCAACTTTGGGGTATGAGGAAAAAAGTAAAAATATAAAAGCTTTAGGTTTAGATAATATATATAAAATTGTAGGAAAAGATCATGAAAATAAATCTCTTAGTCACGATAGTACTATCAATGCTAGTTCAATTTCCGAAATAACAGGAATATCTCGAGCTACATGTATAAGAAAAATAGAAAAACTCGTAAAACTAGGTTTGTTAATACGAGATCAAAAAACGAAAAGATATGCTGTAAACAATATAACGGCAGGGAGAACAAAAAATATTATTACTAAAGAAAATGTAGTATTTACAATTTCTACCTTTAGCGAATACTTATCTATTATTATCAACGCTATGATAAGAAAAAAAATCTAAGTTAAATAATTCTAAAAGCTTAATATTAGCAATACGACAGCAGCAATTGCGGCTACACCTGAAATAATTAGATAATTTATCTTCTTATCTTCTTTTGCTTGATCTTTAGCCCTTTTCAAAAGGTCATTTAGATTTATTCTCTGTTCAGTTCTTCCATCAAAAATGTTGTTTAAATCTTCATTTTCTTCTGAAAGCTTCTCCCCTCTTATCCCCATAATTCACAATTTGATCACATTAAAATTAAACTTTCATTACAAGAATGTTCAATTTGGGTCTTAAAACCGCATTTTGATCAAATTAAATATGTTTTATTTTTTCAGGCAGGATCCCTTTGGGTCTATAACGCATGATCGTCAATAGTCCTATTCCCATCATTAAAAATCTAAAATAAGGAATGCTATCAATTAAATGAACTCTAAAGGCGTTAGTTTCTTCTAAACCACTGGTAAAAAAATTAATTAAGAATAAGGCTATAGGAGCTGCCTCAATCCATAAAAACCAAACAGCAAATCCTCCCAGAATAGCTCCAAAATTATTTCCACTTCCGCCTACTATTACCATGACCCAAATTAAAAAAGTATATCGCATTGGTCTATAGCTTCCGGGAGTAAATAAACCGTCGTATGTAACCATCATTGCTCCTGCTATTCCAACTATCGCTGAACCAAGAACAAAAATTAAGAGATGTTGTTTTACAACATTTTTCCCCATCGCATTAGCTGCTTCCTCATTATCTCTAATAGCCCTCATCATTCTTCCCCATGGTGAATAAAGAGCTTTTTGAGTGATGATTAATAAAATAATTACAACTATTGAAAATAAACCTGCAAAACATAATTTTACAAATACTGTGGATCCCTCAATTACCATCTGTTTCAACATTTGTTCTTTTTCTAAAGAATCGGTAATTAGATTCAAAGTGCCTTGATTAAATTTTGCAACTAAGTTAATAAACCACTCCTTAGCCTGAAGATCAATTTCATAAGGAACTGGCCTCTTTAAACCAATTACATTTTTAACACCTCGAGATAACCAATCTTCATGTTTTATTACCGCAATTACAATTTCTGATATTAATAGTGTTGCTATAGCCAAATAATCTGCTCTAAGTCCTAAGGCAACTTTTCCTATAATATATGCTAAAGCTCCAGCAAAAAAAGCTCCAACAATCCAAGAAAATAGGATTGGTAGACCCATTCCTCCCAAAAAACCAGTGGTAGCTGGACTAACTGCTTCAATTGATTCAATGGCAGGTCCAGATATTAATCTCAAAAGAATTAGCCCCACTATTATAGCAAGAGCAATTCCATAGTTTCTTTTTTTTGATTTTTTATAATTTTTGATTATGAAACGAACACTAAATACCATTAAAGCAATTAGAAGAGCACTGAAAATCATATTTAAACCTCCAGCTTGCCACGCTTCTTTTACAGGTGGAACTGAAACTAAAACAGCTGCTAATCCTCCAAGAGCTGTATATCCCATAATTCCAAAATTTATTAATCCCGCATATCCCCATTGAATATTTGCTCCCATTGTCATAACAGCAGATATTAAACAAAAACATAAAATTGATAATGCTATGCTCCAGGACTGAAAAAAACCTACTAAAATTATCAACCCCAGCATTATTATATAAGCAATTATTACATCTAGGTTCTGTCTCATAAAACTTTTCCTTTAAAGATTCCTGATGGCCTAAATAATAAAACTACAACTAAAATTGAAAATGAAACAGCAAACTTATAGTCGGTTGATAATAATTGTAATAAACTGTCTGGTTCTATACTTTCTGGAAGTAAATAAATAAAGAATTTTCTGTACGCATAAGTCACAAGTATTTCTGAAAAAGCGATAACATAACCTCCTAAAAAAGCTCCAAAAGGGTTTCCGATACCTCCTACAATTGCTGCCGCGAATATTGGAAGCATATTGTTAAAATAAGTAAATGGTTTAAAACTTTTGTCTAACCCGTACAAAGTTCCACCTATTGTTGCTAAAATTGCAGCTATTACCCAAGTAATCATAACAACTTTTTTAGGATCTATTCCAGACAGCAATGCTAAATCTTCATTGTCTGAATAAGCACGCATACTTTTTCCAGTTTTAGTTTTATTTAAGAACCAAAATAAAATAGTCACAACTATAATTGTGACAAATAAAGTAATTACTTGAGTTGATTTAATGGTTAACCCTTCATTTAAACCTGTCATTTCTTTAAATTCATTTGCCTTTAAAATAAATTTTTCTCCATCAAAAAATCTTCTATCAAAAGGTCCAATAATTATTCTCACAATTGCTTGGGTAACAAACATTGTTCCAATACTCACCATTGCAAGCATAACAGGTGGGCTTTTTTTAAATCGATAATAACTAAAAACTAATTTATCCTTAACAAGTACATAGAAAATTGTAACTATAATCCCGAATGGAATAGCGATTAGTGCCGTGGGAAGCACGCCAAGGCTAATGCCTAGCGATTGAAAATACCATGTAAATAAAATCGTAAACATGGTTCCAAATGACATAAGATCGCCTGCGGTAAAATAAGCAAATCTTAAAATACCATAAATTAAAGAAACAAAAATAGCTCCCAGTGCTAGCTGAGAACCATAGGATAAGGCCGGAACAAATATATAATTTAAGAGTAAGACTATTGCATTTATATAATCCATATTATCCACCTAAAAATGATCTTCTAACTTCAGGATCATTTAATAATTCTTTTCCAGTGCCAGAAAATTTATTTTCTCCTGTAACTAAAACATATCCTCTATCTGCAATACTTAAAGCTTGTTTTGCATTTTGCTCAACCATTATGATCGCTACATTTGTTTTTTTTACTTTTAATATATGATCAAATAATTCATCCATTACTATCGGTGAAACACCAGCTGTTGGTTCATCAAGCATTAAAACAGAAGGTTTGGTCATTAAGGCTCTACCCAAAGCAACCTGTTGTCTTTGACCACCTGATAACTCTCCTACAATTTGAGAACTTTTTTCTTTTAGGACTGGAAATAATTCGTAAATTTCATTAATAATTTCTTCTATATGTTCTTCTCTTAGAAAAGCTCCCATTTCTAAATTTTCTTGTACACTTAATCCGGTAAAAACGTTTCGGGTCTGAGGAACAAATGATATTCCTTCTCTTACTCTATTTTGTGGAGTTAATTTTGATATATCCTTTCCATCAATCGAGACTTTTCCTGACTTAAGATTTAAGAGACCTAACATTGCTTTCATCGCTGTTGATTTTCCAGCACCATTAGGTCCAAGAATAGCAACAATCTCTCCTCTATTTACATTAATTGTGCAGGAACTAATTATATCCGCTCCACCATAACCACCTGTCATGTTTTCGCCAGAGAAAAAAGTCATTATCCTGATCCATTTCTAATCTTAGAACCTCTACCAAGATAGCTTTCGATTACCTGCTCGTTATTTTTTACTGCACTCGAAGTTCCTTCAAATAAAACAGAACCTTCAGACATCACAATCACTGGATCACATAGTCTGCTTATAAAATCCATATCGTGCTCAATCATACAAAAAGTATAGCCTTTTTCTTTATTAAGTCTTAGAATTGCACTTCCAATATCTTTTAGTAGCGTTCTGTTTACTCCAGCCCCAACTTCATCAAGCAAAACTAATTTGGCATCAACCATCATAGTTCTGCCAAGTTCTAATAATTTTTTTTGTCCCCCGGATAAATTTCCAGCTAATTCTTTGGATAACTTAGAAAGATTCAAAAATTCAATTACCTCAAGTGCTTTTTGTTTATTTTTTTTTTCCTGTTCGTGTACAATTTTTGGATTAAATAAAGCATTGGTCAATATTTCTCCAGATTGATTCCCTGGTACCATCATTAAATTTTCTAACACTGTAAGATTAGTAAATTCATGAGCTATCTGAAAAGTTCTTAACAGACCTTTTGAAAATAATTCGTAAGAGGGAATTCCAGTTATATTCTCACCTTGAAATAATACACTTCCATCTGAAGGTTTTAAATTTCCAGCTATTAAATTAAACAAAGTTGTTTTGCCCGATCCATTTGGACCAATTATTCCAGTAATAGTACCTTCTTTAATATTAAGCGTACAATTTGAAACTGCTGCCAAACCTCCAAAATATTTGGAAAGTTTTTCTACCTGTAAAATATTTAGGTTATGCTTCATAAAAATTATTTTTTATTTAATCTTTTTAAAATATTGTTTAGAGATTTTTCTAGAGATTTATAAAAACCAGATTTTCTAAGTTGTTTAATTGCTTGTTCATTAAGCCCTCCTGGTGTTTGAGATTCAGAAACCAGATATTTTAAATTTTTTTTTGAATTTACCTCTGCATCTTTGGACAATGCAACAAACAAAGAAGCGATGTATTTTTGAGCCTCATTTCTCTTAATTCCTTTTTTAACAAGCCAGTCAGATAAAACTTTTAGCATTTCATAAAAAGGTGCCATCATGCCTGAGGTTGCCCAAAAATTCTTTGATGGTTTTTCATTTTTAACTACAATAGTTGTTCCAATTTTATCAAAAAAACTTTTTACTTGTTTGTCTGGTGGACAGATAGGAACCGGTCCTCTTCTTAAGGAGATAAATGGCAAAGGTATAGCTCTAACAATTTTTGCTCTTTTCTTAACTATCTTTTTTAATTGATTGAGATTAATTGTAGAAATAAAACTTACAATTTTTTGATTAGATCTATATTTTAATTTTGGTAATATTTTTTCACCTACCTTTGGTGTGACTGCAAGAAATATCCAGTTGCACTTATCAACAACTTCTTGATTTGTTTTTGCAATGTTAACTTTTTTAAATCTTTTTTTTAATTTTTGAGCTATATTTCTATTTCTTGGTGAAACAATAATCTTTTGAAAGGAAATTTTAGACGTGCAAATTCCTATTACAACAGACGAAGTAATTTTTCCTGTTCCAATAAATCCTAATTTCATGATGCAATGAAGAATATAGAAGCCCTACCGTTAAATAAAGCAAATTTTAAAGATCTATTTTCACTAAACTTTTTAATTATATTAGTTATTTCTTTTCCAAGCGCTATTGTGGCTGAATATTTTAAAATACCTCTAGCTTGGATGTTGGGCCCAATGCTTACAATTTCAATTGCAACTTTAAGTGGCTTAAAATTAAAAATGCCAAAATTAGCATTGAGCGTGATTCTTATAATACTAGGACTTTATATCGGTAACTATATTGATGAAAAACTATTGAGACAAACCCACAAATGGATAGGCACTTCAGCCATCATGTTTATATACATAATGATTTGTATTATTTTTGTCTCAAAGTATTTAGAAAAGTTTGCAAATTACGAAAAGAAAACTGCTTACTTTTCTGCCGCGCCGGGTGGATTAGGTCCTCTGGTAATGCTCGCTGAACATGAAAAGTCAGATATTAGTCAAGTAGCTACTTCACACTTAATCAGACTAATAGTAATAATTACTGCGTTTCCTTTCGTAGTAAACAACTTTGCTACTGAAACAGTTTTTAATGATGAAGAATTAAATTTTCTTGATCAAAATCATTACGAATTAATTTACTTAATTTTAACTTCCATAATATTAATTTTTATATTTGATAAAATAAAAGTACCCGCTCCTCTTTTATCTGGAACGTTAGTTGCTAGTGGTATTTTACAAATATCAAACATTGCCTATTATCAATTGCCAACTCAAAGTATAGATTTTGGTTTATTAATTCTTGGAGCGTCAGTAGGTTGTAGATTCGCAGGCAAAACTCTCAAAGAAGTATATTTAAATACAAAGCATAGTATTGTTGCAACTTTGTTGCTTGTATTGTTTTCTGTGATCGCTGCATACGCTGCAACTTTTGTTATTGATAATAATTTCTTTAGTCTATTATTAGCATACTGCCCAGGTGGTATTTATGAAGTTGCTGTCATTGCGATTGCTTTTGATTTAGACCCTGAATTTGTATCTTTTCATCATATAATTAGGTTATTGATGATTCTATTTACAGTTCCTATAATGGTTAAAATACTAAATAAAAAAAAGGGAGAATAAATATGGAAAAAGAAATGCTTGCAATAGCAAAACTTAAATCTGGTGAAGGAAAATTTGAAAAGTTCATGGGATTTATGCAATCAGATGAAGGAATGGCAGTAAGAAAAACTATTGCTCATGTTGAAAAAACAGTTCCAGCAATAGCACCAGATAAAAGTTATATTATGTTTAAAGTCTCAGTTCATAATGAAGAAGAAATGAAGAAGTTCGCTTCAGGTAATAACCCGATAGCAAAACCTATTTTCGATGAATGTATCGAAGTTGTTCAAATGTATGAATTGAGTAAAGTTAATCTATAAAGATTAATAATAAGAAAGGATAATAAAAATGATAGAAAAATTTAATGGAATTATTTATTTAATCGTCTTCATAGTCCATTTTTTAGGTTTCGGAGTTTATGCTTATCAAATGATAATTAATAACAAAAAATTTAGAGCAAAATTTGAAATGGACGAAACAGCAACACCTATAATGCGAATGATAGGCGCTTCGTTTCTTGGAGCATTATTAATGGCTCTTTACATTATGTTCATTAGACCTGGAGGAGTAGAGGGTACTTGGGGATTTTTTAATTTAGTTTTTATACAAAATCTTAGTATCTTCATTGTAAATACTTACTCAATTAAAATTGATAAGACAGGAGTAAAAAACGACTCTAATGAAGGGGTTATCGCACCACTAGTTTTTACAATTTTAAGCGCTATTCTTTGTTATGGGCTTGCAGATAAAATTTACTATTAACAATTAATAAATGAAAGAAATATGTCGATAATAGAAAAAATGGCAAAAATAGTTAACGATGGAGACGTTGCTGCTGGAGAAAAGTTGATACATGATGATTATCAATTTTTAATGCACGCATCTGGAAAAAAACTGGGTAAACAAGATATTTTAAAATGGTTAGGCATGAAAGATGTCCAAATGGAAAAAGTTAGAGTGCTTTTTGAAAATGATGAAGTTGGATTCGGGCATGCTTTTACAAGTTATAAAGATGGAAATAAAGAAGCAGTAATGACTTACTATAAATATAAAGATGGAAAAGTTGTTTATATGGAAACTGGTGCAACTAAAATGCCAAAATAATGAAAAAACTTTTCTTAATAGTTTTTTTATTAATAAGCACAAACGCTTTTTCTACTGAAAGTCATATATCAAATTTTACAATACAAAAATTTGAAGACGCTAAAAAAAATGGAGAAACGGTCGTAGTTACTGCGTGGAATAAATATTGTGGAACATGCAAAAGACAAAAAGTAGTCCTTGACCAAGCAGAAAAAGATTTTAAAGAAGTTTTGTTTTTATATTATAACCATCCAAAAATGAAGGATATTGCTAAGTATTTGAAAATTGACCATAGAAGTACAATACTTGTTTATAAAGGCAACACAGAAGTTTCTAGAACTCTTGGTCAGATTGATAAGTCTGTTATTTACTTAAATATTAAAAAGGGTATTTAATTACGATTTTTTAAAGCTTTTATATATTTGCCAGCCTACCAATAAAATAGTACCACCAAAAATAATTGCTGTAAGTGGTCTGTCCCAAAGGAAACTGAATGAGCCATCGCTTATTAGTAATGATCTTCTTAAATTTTCTTCCATTAAACCTCCTAAAACGAATGCGAGTATAAGAGGAGGCATAGGAAAGTTATAAAGTCTTAAAAATGTTGCAACAATAGCAATGCCTATCATTAAAAAAATATCAAAGTTATTGAATGACATTAAATAAATTCCTGTCACTGAAAAGAATAGAATTAATGGTATTAAAAAGTTTTTAGGTGTAGCAAGAACTCTTGCAATATAAGGAATAAGAGGAAGGTTAAGGATAAGTAATATAACCATTCCTATATACATCGACATGATAACTGACCAAAAGATTTCGGGATTAGTCATGTAAAGCCTTGGTCCTGGCTGAATACCAAAACCTAAAAGTGCACCTAGCATTACTGCCGTTGTTCCACTTCCTGGTATTCCTAAGGTTAATAATGGAACAAATGATCCTGAACATGCTGCGTTATTAGCTGTTTCTGGAGCTGCTAAACCATGTACACTTCCTTTTCCAAATTTTTTCTTTTCATCTTCATTTACATAATTTCTTTCCATTCCATATGCTAAAAATGAAGCAATAGTTGCACCAGCACCAGGAAGAACACCTATTAAAAAACCTAACACAGAGGATCTGGGAATAGATTTTAGCATTTTGTTTCTTTCGTCTTTATCTAATTTAATAGATCCTAATTGGGAAAGAGAAATTTGTTTTGTAGCACGACTTGGATCTTTTCCTTTTAAAATAATTGTTAAAGCTTCACTCATCGCAAATGTAGCCATAACTACTAAAACGAAGCTAATACCATCGGTTAAATTCATATTATTAAAAGTAAATCTTGTAATATCTGATAAAGAATCTTGTCCTACTGTCGCTAGCATCAAACCTAGAATAACCATCATCATAGCTTTTAAAAACTGTCCTTTTGAAGAAAAAGCCGATACAGCAGTTAAACCTAAAACCATCAAAGCAAAATAATCTGGTGATCTAAAAGCTAAACTAACTTTTGATAAACTTGGTGCTGCAAATAATAAAAATATTGCAGAAATTGTTCCGCCCGCAAATGAACTATAAGCTGCAATAGCTAGAGCTTTTCCTGCTTTACCTTGTTGTGCCATTGGATACCCATCAAATGAAGTTGCAACAGTTCCTGGAACCCCGGGTGCATTAATTAAAATTGATGATGTTGATCCACCAAATACTGCGCCATAATATACACCCGCCATTAATATTAATCCTGTAGCGGGTTCGAAACCGTAGGTAATTGGTATCATTAAAGCAATGGCTGTCATTGGACCAAGTCCAGGAAGCATTCCAATAATAGTTCCAAAAAAACATCCCATCACCACCATTAAAATATTTTTAAGACTCAGTGCGGTTTGTAAACCTATTAATATTCCTTCAATCATCCTATAATTCCTAACATTTTAAGAAATGGATCCCTTAGATAAATATCTAATAGCCCATGTAATAAAAACATAAACAGAGCCACAAATGGAAATGACAAAACAAACATCCAAATCCATCTTCTTTCTCCTAAAAAATAATAAGAAAAGAACAAAAATAACGATGTTGATAAAAAGAAACCTGCTCTTAAAATTATAAAACCATAAATGGTTGCAATAATAATTAAAAATAATGTGCTTTTGTAATCTAGTACTTTGTGGTTTACTTTTGAAGGAATTCTCTCTGGTAAAACCACATATAATACAGAAAGAAACATTCCAAAGAATGCTATAAAAGTAGGAAAAGTTTTTGCATTAAAAGGCGCATCTTCATCAAATGAAAATACTCGAATTTGATATGTTTGGTAAAGATAGAGAGCTGATAAAACAAAAAAGAGCAGCGAGATAATTTTATCTGTACTTATTCTCACTGCTCTTCCTATTAATTAATAATCCAAAGGATTATATAACTCCTAATTTTTTCATAAGAGCTGTCATTTCTTTAGTTTGTGTTTTTAAAAACTTAACAAACTTTTTGTCTGGGTTATAAATATTTACCCAAGCATTACGTTTTCTAACAACTTCCCATTCAGGTGTTTTTTGAACATCACCTAGCATTTTAGCAATTTTCTTTTTCATGCCTTTGTCCATTCCTGGAGGTCCAAAGAAACCTCTCCAGTTAACAAACTGAACATCAAAGCCTTGCTCTTTTAAAGTTGGAACTTCAGGTGCATCAGAAACTCTTTCCGGCGCTGTAATACCAATAATTCTTACTTGATCTCTAGCTCCCATAACTTCTCCCAACCCTGTTGAAAGAATTTGAGTTTCTCCAGAAAGTAATCCCGCTAATGCTTTTCCACCTGCATCGTATGGAACATAGATAACATCATTTGGATTTGCTCCCGCTTCTTGGAAAGCTAATGCTCCAATTAAATGATCCATGCTACCTCTTACAGATCCGCCAGCCATTTTAACTGATTTTGGATCTTTTTTGTAAGCAGCAACAACATCTGCAAAGTTTTTAAACGGTGAGTCTTTTGCTACAGCTATAGCACCATAGTCACCAATTACTCCAGCTATAGGAGTAACGTCTTTGTATGAAAGAACATCATCTCCTGTAACATAACCTTTGTGTCTTGTAATAGATCTTAATACAAGTGGAGTAGATTGAACTAAAATAGTGTTTTCTGGTTTATTATTAATTAAGTAAGCTAGAGCTTTACCGCCTCCACCACCTGACATATTTTCAAATGATGCGCTACCTAACATTCCTGCTTTTGTTAAAGCTTCTCCTGTGCCTCTAGCAGTACCATCCCAGCCTCCGCCAGCTCCGCCACCAATAATGAAGTGAAGCTTATCCATCGCGAAAGTTGTCGATGAAACTGAAAAGAACAGTATAGAAGCAAAAATAAATTTAATAAGATTCTTAAACATTTTCCCTCCCTAATAGTTATTTAACAATGCTAAAATTATAGCTGATAATACGGTCGGGTACACCAAGTTTTTTTGGTAATTAAGAACAATAAAATAGCACCTACTATAACAATTAATCTAAACAACACTATAGATTCAGATAATACTCCTGCTGGAAAAATAATTATTTGTAAAAATAATAAATAATTAAGTGGAAACATTTTTAATAATTACCATATAATAGGATAAATGAAAAAAGTAGTGATTTATACTGGCCCTATGTGCAATTATTGTTCTGCTGCAAAACATTTGCTAAATAAAAAAAAAGTTAGTTATACGGAAATTGATATAGCAGTTGATTCATCAAAAAGACAAGAGATGCAAGAAAAAACAAATGGGGCAAGAACAATTCCTCAAATTTTTATAGGTGATACCTACATAGGTGGGTATAACGAATTAAAAGCATTAGAAATTGAGGGTAAACTTAATTCACTTTTGGGAATTTAATTATGAAAAATAAAATTTACATTATACATGAAAATGATGAATGGATTGAACCTTTAAAAAAGGAATTAAGTAATATTAATGCACCTTTCGAAGAATGGCATCTTGGTAAAAGAAACGTTGACCATTTAGACAAACCTCCTCATGGAGTATTTTATAATAGGATGAGTGCTAGTTCTCATACTAGAGGACATCGTTATGCTCCAGAGTATACAGCGGTAGTTTTAAATTGGCTTGAAAAGAATAATAGAAGAGTCATTAATAATTCAAGAGCACTAAGTTTAGAAATTAGTAAATCTCTTCAATATAAGGAATTAGAAAGTTTTGGAATAAGAACACCTAAAACAATATATTGCAGCAACAAAGAAAGTATACTCAAATCAGCGAATGTATTTCGAAAACCATTTATTACAAAACATAATAGAGCCGGTAAAGGTTTAGGAGTTAAATTATTCAACAATAAAAAAGAATTAGATTCATACGTAAGTAGCAAAGATTTTGAACAATCTGTTGACGGCATAACCCTGCTTCAGGAATATATAGATGCTAAACCTAAAATTATAAGTCGAGTTGAATTTGTAAATTCTAAATTTCTTTATACCGTTGAAGTTGACGCATCAGAGGGATTTGAACTATGCCCAGCATGTCCAGACGATCCAATTGATGAACCCCAAACTCAATTTTTTGGTGAGTTTTGCCCAACAGTTGGAAATAAATTTAGAATCGTTAATAATTATAAAAGAAATTCACTTATAGATAAATATGAAGAATTTATTTCTAATAATGGAATTGAAATAGCAGGTATTGAATATATTAAAGACAAAAATGATATTATTTACACATATGATGTAAATACAAATACAAACTATAATTCTCAAGCTGAAAAAAGTTCAGAAATAAAAGGAATGAAGTCCATTGCTGAATTTTTGAAGAAAGAGCTTTATCTTTTAAGTAAAATAAAAGTTGTGGCTTAACTCACTTATTTTTTAATTCTTCAAGAGTCGTACCTTTTTTATTAGCAGGGACGGCAATATCCATCATTTTTGGAATTGATAGTTTTAAATTGTTCATTATTTCAGCATATTCTTCTGCTGATTTTACTTGAAGTCTTGGGTTGGTATCTTTTTCATTTTTAATTGTTGAAAATTTTTTTCCATTATAATCATGCGCTGGGTAGACAAATGTTTTTTCAGGAAGTTTTAATATTTTATTAAAAAGAGAATCATATTGGTCGCGTGCACTACCATTTTGAAAATCTGTTCTACCTGTACCATTTATCAAAAGTGTATCTCCAGTAAAAATTCTATCATTCATCAAAAAACTATATGAACAATCAGTATGACCCGGCGTATAAATAGATGTTAATTCTATATTTTCAATTTTAATTTTTTCGCTATCCTTTATTCGAATATCTATAACCTCTGAGCCGGAGTGTTCTCCCATAATTTTCGTACAATTTGTTCGTTTGCTTAACTCATTTAAACCTGAAATATGATCGGCATGAATATGTGTATCAATTACTTTTACGAGTTTTAGTTCTAATTGTTCTAATAAATTCAAATATTCTTTGGTGCTTTCAAGTACTGGATCGATTATTAAAGCTTCCCTCCCTTTGCCGCTTGAGATTATGTACGTATAGGTTGAAGACTTCTCGTGAAATAATTGTTTGAAAAGCATATTTTTCTTAAACTATAAGAAATTGCACAGCAAAGCAATTCTACTTATAATTCACAATTATATTATTATATTAATAATTTAAACATATGAAATTAAAAAAAGGAGAGAAACTTCCTGAAGCAAAATTAATTATGTTAGGAAAAGAGCATAAGGAAGTTAATACAAGTGAAATTCTAAACAGTGGCAAAGTTATTTTATTTGGTTTGCCAGGAGCATTTACACCCACTTGCTCAAATAAGCATTTTCCAAGTTTTCTTAAATCAAAAGAAGAATTAAAAAAAAAAAATATAAATAAAGTTTTTTGTATTTCAGTAAATGACCCTTTTGTCATGGAGGCTTGGGGAAAGACTTATAATTTAAAAGACCAGATAACTTTGTTGGCAGATGTGAATGCAAATTTAACAAAATGCATAGGAGCCGAATTCAATTGGAGAGGATGGGGATTAAGATCAAAAAGATACACAATGTTAATAGAGGATGGAATTGTTAAAAAATTAGTTGAAGAAGAAGGAAAATGTGAACTTACAGCAGCAGAAAATTTTCTCAAAGATATTTAATTATTTAGTAGGTAGCTGGTTATTTTTCCAACCAATTTTTCCACTATTATCACCTAAAAACCCATCAGAAATATTTGAACAATTATAACCTTCCGCAGATAGAATCTCGGCCGCTCCTTGCGATCTTACTCCACCCATGCACATCGCTAGTATTTCATTATCTTTATTGATATTTAGTTTTTTAAAATCATCATAAAAATTGTTATTAAATCTTTTGTCGGCAAATTGAATTGTAAGAAAATAAGTTTTAATACCAATTTTTTCTCCATCTGGTTTACCGTCAGTTTTCCACTCTTCTTCAGTTCTGACATCAAGCAGAACACATTTAGGATTATTTTTTACATATTCTTTTATTTCTTTGCTTGGTAATTGCTTAACCATTTTATTTTTCCTTTACTTTAATAGTTATTTTTTTGCTCTAAAAATTAAGCAAAGTCCATTATTACAATATCTTTTGCCTGTAGGTTTTGGTCCATCGTTAAAAATATGCCCATGATGTCCACCACACTTTCTGCAGTGGTATTCGGTTCTGGGAGATCCAACTAAATTATCAATTTTTGTTTCAAAAACATCAGGCAAAGATTGAAAAAATGAAGGCCACCCACTACCACTGTCGTACTTTGACTTAGATTCAAAAAGTTTTACTCCACATCCGGCACAAAAATAGTCACCTTCTCTTTTTTCATAATTTAAAGGACTAGTTCCTGGTAGTTCGGTACCCTCTTCAAATAGTATATGCTTTTGTTCCGTCGTTAAGTCTTTATCCATTTTTTCTCTTCCTCGATGATAATATAATGCCTGCAATAATCAATATGGCTCCAATTAAATGATAAACCATAAATTTTTCTCTAAATATAATTATAGCTAATATCGTGCTAAAAATTGGCATTAAGTGTAAAAATATTCCAGAACGGTTTGATCCAATTATTGAAATTCCCTTTATCCAAAAAATGAAAGATGCTAACCCTGGAAAAAAAACAACATAAGTCAAAGTTAATACAAAAGGTAAATTAATATTTGCTCTATAGCCCAAAGATAATTCTATTAAATAAGCTGGTAACAAAAAAATTAACCCAGCAGAAATAATTACTTGCAGAAGGGATGTTTGTGATAATTCAAGTTTTTTTTTCCTTAATAAAGCTGAATACATTGCCCAAGAAAACATTGCTACTACCATCCATAAGTCGCCTTTATTAAAATTTAAGTTTAATAAAACGGTTAAGTTAGCTTTTGTAATTATTACAACTACACCAGAAAGTGAAAAAATCACTCCAAATATTTGAAAAATATTGGTTTTTTCAATTTTAAATAGCCAACAAAACATGATTATCATTACTGGAATAGTTGAAATCATTAAAACTCCACTAATTACTTGAGTAAAATTTAATGAGTAATAAACGATTGAATTAAAAATAGTAATACTTGTTATCCCTAAAATAATAACCAATTTAATATTTTTTAATATGTAATCTTTTTTTTTAATAATTTCTTTAAGAGTAAATGGCGCCAGTATAATCCAGGCAAATGTCCATCTGAATAAATTTAATGTGAAAGGTGGAATTTCAAAAAGACTGGCTGCTTTGCCAACAATAAAATTTCCTGACCAAAATAAAGTTGCAAGTATAAGAAAAATATACGCTTTTTTATTTTCTGATAACAAAGTAACTCCTAATTAAATCTTAACGAACTATATGGAGATAAATCTAGATTAGTATTTTCTCCGGCAATCATTCCTGAAATGATTTTTCCAGAGATTGCTCCTAATGTCCACCCCAGGTGATGATGTCCAAAAGAATAAAATAGATTTTTGTGATTTTTTGAAGGTCCCATTACTGGTAGAAAATCTGGTAATGTCGGTCTAAAACCAAGCCATTCATCATAAGGTTCTTTTAAGTCAGGAAAAAGATATCTCGCATTTTTTATAAGATTTAAAATTCTTTTTTTACTTGCAGGATTATTTAATCCCCCAAATTCTACGGTTCCAACAACTCTTAATCCTGCCTCCATAGGAGTAATACCAAATCCTCTGTTTAAAAAAATTACTGGTCTAGTTAGTAAATGATCGTAACCCTTAAAATGTACATGATAACCACGTTCTGTGTCCAAAGGTATTTTTTCATTAACTTTATCTGTTAATCTTTTAGAAAATGCACCACATGCAATTACCACTTTACTAAAAGTATGAGAATCTAATTCTGAATGAATTATAGGTTTCTCGTCATCTGAAAAATTAATTGTTTTAATATTTTTTTTTTCAAATTTACCTCCTTTTTCTAAAAAGGAATTAAATAATTTTAATAAAACCTTTTCTGGATTTCTTGTATGTCTTGCATATGGATAATAGACACCACTATGATAAATTTTTCTTATATTAGGCTCAAGGTCATGAATTTCGTCTGGTGTGAGTAATTGTTGTTTTACTCCTAATTCTTTTCTTATGTTAATTTCTAACTCTCTACTTTTAAGATCTTTGTTGGTCCAAAAATAAATAATTCCCTTATTTTCAATTAAACCTGATGTGTCTATACCTTTAAGTAATTCATCATAAGCTGGTATTGCAAGATCAAGTATCTGATGCATATATCTTGCTGTATGCATCATTTTGTGTCTTGAACAATTTTTTATAAATTTTACGAACCAAGGAATCATTTTTGGAACATAGTTCCATCTAAGTGATAACGGTCCTGTGGTGCTGAGCAACATTGATGGCACATCAACTAGAATGTCTGGTCTATTAATTGGAACGGAAGCATAAGGTGAAAAATGACCAGCATTTCCATAGGAAGCGCCTTTTCCTGGTTCATCGCGATCTATAAGTGTAACTTTGAATCCTTTGTTAACAAGGCAAAGCGAAATACAAACCCCTTGGATACCGGCTCCTATAACACCTACAGAAGATTTTTTTACAATATCTTCGCTCATAACTAATGCAGGTTATACATTAAATTAAAAAATAAAATGATATGAAAATTTACACAGCCTCTTTATGCTGCGTCACTGGAATAATTTCAGGTTTTCTTGTTTCGGCTCTCTCTACTATTTCTTCTATCGCAATGTCTTCATCAGTATTTGATTTTCCATTATTAACTCTTTTAATATATCCATCAATATCAGCACCTTCTTCAGTTTTTAATGTATTCTTAAAAAATAGGTCGCCTTTTATAACTGCTGTCTTGCCAACAATAATTGAATCAGCTTTAATTTTTCCTTCAACATGCCCATTAATTTCAATGTTGGTTGCTTCCAAAGTTCCTCTAACCGATCCTGTCTCAGTGATAACCATTTCTGAAACAAATACATTTCCATTTATTAGACCTGCAACATCTACGTTTCCTGAAGATCTTAAATCTCCCTCGAGCTGTAGAGTTTCTCCGATATGCGAACGACCACTATGATTAAGTGTTTTAGTTTCAACAGTGCGTAAAGTTTTAAACATCCAAACAATTTAAGCACAAACTGCCTATATTGAACAGTGAAAAAATAACAAATTTTTAAAATATAATACAATCTCAGGTTGTTTATTAAATTTGGGAATTTTTAATTTACTTCTTCTGAATTAAAAATTTTACAGCTCATAACAACACCAAGGCCCATCATCATCGATAACATAGAAGAGCCACCATATGAAAGAATTGGTAATGGGGCACCTACTATGGGTAGCAAACCCAAAACCATAGACATATTAACAGCTACATAGAGAAAAAAGGATCCAGAAAAACCATAACAGTAAAGTTTTGCAAAATTATTTCTAGCTTGACTGCCTATAACAATGATTCTGTATATAATAAGAATATAAATCATTAATAAAAAAACACAGCCAACAAATCCAAATTCTTCTGAGAATAATGTGAATATAAAATCAGTATGTTTTTCAGGTAGATAATCCAAGTAACTTTGACTTCCGTTTAAAAAACCTTTTCCAAAAATACCTCCCGAGCCAACGGCGATTTTAGATTGAATAATTTGATAACCTGCTCCCAATGGATCTCTTTCGGGGTTTAAAAAAGTTAAAATTCTTAATTTTTGGTATGGTTTTAAAAATGCTATCACGACTGGCAACATGCATACTAGCGTGATAAAAGAAAACATAAAATATTTTATCCTAAGACCTGCTAACCAAATTACCAAAAGTCCGCTGCTTGTGATAAGCAAAGCTGTTCCCAAATCAGGTTGATTTATAATTAATGTCACAGGTATAAATAAAGCAAAAAAGGGTAATAACATGTACTTAATGTTGCTAACTTCATTTGATGGAATTTTGTAATAATATCTTGCTAAAAAAGTAATTAAAGCAACTT
>CACLMO010000014.1 GCA_902608065.1 uncultured Pelagibacteraceae bacterium | reverse complement strand
ATGGATACTCCAGAGAGCATCAATCTTTCAAAAGGCAATAGTAAAGTTTTAAAAACTTTAACTGCTGCACTGGCTGGAAAAACTGTTGGTGTACAAACAGCTACAATTCATCAAAACTTTTTAGAGTCTGGTGATGTAGGAAAAATTAATATTAGAACATACAAAACACAGGATGAAGTAAATTTAGATTTAGCAGCCGGCAGAATAGATGTAGCTCTTGCAGCTGCTGTCGCTTTTACTGATTATGCTGAAAAATCTGGTAAACCTGTTGTTCTAGTAGGTCCTACATTTGCTGGCGGAGCTTTTGGAAATGGAGTGGGAGTTGGTATTAGAAAAGATGATACAGCACTGCTTAAAGATTTTAACAGAGCTATAAAGAAGGCAAGCAAAAGTGGAAAAATAAGTGAACTTGCTATTAAGTGGTTTGGCTTTGACGCTTCAATGTAATAATTTAATTTTTAAGGCGATAGTTTAAATCTATCGCCTTAAAGTCTATGGGACTTTTAGCTTACGGTGATACGGGTTGGGGAGACGAACTTTTTTTTGCGACTCTCATGACCATTGCTGTTGCTTTTGCGGCAATTTTTATTGGTTTTTTTTTAGCTGCAATTTTTGCATCATTTAAACTATCAAAAATTAAAACATTAAATTTAATTGGAAGTTTTTACACCACTGTTTTTAGAGGTGTTCCAGAACTTTTAGTAATTTATCTATTTTTCTTTGGTGGCAGCGGTGCAGTTATGTACGTAGCCAGAATTTTTGGATATGATGGATATATTGAAGTTAACGCATTTTTAACTGGAGCTTTTTCTATAGGAATTATATCTGGAGCTTATTCGACGGAAGTATTTAGAGGAGCTGTCCTATCTATTGATAAAGGTCAATTTGAAGCTTCTGAAGTTTTGGGTTTTAGAAAAAAAATCTACTATTACAAAATAATAATTCCACAGATGTTAAGGTTAGCTCTACCTAACATAAGCAATGTTTGGCAGATAACTTTAAAAGACACATCTTTGATTTCAGTCACAGGACTAGTTGAAATAATGAGACAATCTTATATTGCTGCAGGCTCTACAAGAGATCCTTTGTTTTTTTATTCATTCGCAGCAATTTTATATTTATTTTTAACTTTTTTAAGTATGAAAATGTTTAACAAATTAGAAAAACATTATAGCAAGGGGTATTAAATGGATTTAGATTTTATGCTAGAGCATTTGCCAAGATTACTAAAGGCAACAAAACTAACTATTCAACTAACCCTATTGTCACTCTTTTTTGGTATTTTCGTTGGTGTTTTTTTTGCAATATTAAGAACAAGTGGTAATAAAATTCTTTATTATCTAGCGTACTATTATTCTTACATTTTAAGAGGAACTCCGTTGTTAGTTCAAATTTTTATAATTTACTTTGGCTTAGGACAGGTCGAATGGATAAGAGAATCTTTTCTTTGGCTAGTGTTAAAAGAACCTTATTCATGTGCAATCATAGCGTTTACCTTAAATACGGGAGCTTATTCTTCTGAAATTTTTAGATCAGCTTTTGAAACTATTAATAAAGGGATAGTGGAAGCGGCTGAGGGGTTAGGGATAAACAAAATAAATATATTTTTTAAAATCAAACTACCATTAGCTATAAGGCAGTCCTTACCAGCTTATGGAAATGAAATGATTTTGATGTTAAAAGGTACTTCCTTAGCAAGTACAGTCACTTTACTTGATCTCACTGGTGTTGCTAAACATATAATATCTACTACTTTTAGACCAGTAGAAGTATTTATAGTTGCCGGATCTATTTATTTATTGATGACTTTTGTAATTCACAATTTTATAAAATATTTAGAAAAAAGATATAATTATAATTAATAATCGGTGTACTCTTTTATTTCTTTTATATTTGAATCCATCAACATATTTATTTTAGATTTAATTTTAAATCTTTCGTCATTATTAATATAAACAGATCTAGCGAGCTCAATAAACTCTTTGTCAAAATTTTTTTCCTTTTCATGAATTCTAATTTTATCTTCTATTACCCAGAGTTTTTCATTTGTTGTTCGTAATTTACTATATAGTAATGTGATATCAGTATTTTTATTCCAATCTACAAGCTTATCAGCTACTTCTTTTAGAGCCTTAATCTCTTCCCTAATAACTTTTTTTTTCTCTAAATTATCTATTTTATATAGTTTAATTTCCAAAATGGTTAATTTATCAAGTAATTCACCTGCTGATATTTCTGCCAGTATTTTTTTTGATTTGTTATTCATTTTGTATGATAAATTGGTTTACTAAATTTAAATATCTAATGTCAAATATTTTGATCATAAAACATGGTTCCTTGGGTGATATTGTTCAAATTAGCGGTGTTCTAAAGGATATAAGAAAAGAACATAACAAAGATAAAATTTTCATTCTCACGACATTTCAATATATTGAACTTTTAAGTATGTGCCCTTTTGTAGACGGTGTTTTGATAGATAAAAGATTGCCAAGATGGAATATTTTTTACCTTTTAAAACTCAAAAAAATGATAAATGGTTTCAATTTTAGTCATGTATATGATTTGCAAAATTCATCCAGGACATCATTTTATAGAAAATTCCTTTTTTTTAAAATTCAGAATTGGAGTAGTACAGACACAACATTAAAAAAAGGTTCAAAAAAAAAAGATTTTGATAAAAGCTCTGTTTTAGACAGATTTAAATTTCAATTGGAAAATTCAAAAATTAATACAAATCATACTTTAAAACCAGACTTTTCATGGGCGTGTTTTAATATTGATCAAATTGTAAATAAATATTTTGGAAAAAAATTTATTTTAATTTTTCCATTTAGTTCTCCTAAACTTTCTCATAAACAATGGCCACACTTTAACAAATTAATAGATATAATTAAGTCCAAAAATTTTAATTTTGAAATAGTTACTGCTCCTGGACCAAATGAAATAGAAGAAGCTAAAAAAATAAATGCTACATTTCTGACAAATAATAATAAAGCTCTAAATATTATGGAACTCGCAGGATTGATAAAAAAATCAAGTTTTGTGATAGCGAATGATACAGGTCCAGCACATATGGCTGCTCATTTAGGGTTAAATGGAGTAGTTTTATTTGGATATCACACCACAGCAAAAAAAGTTTCAATTGAAACAGATAACTTTAAAGCAATATCAGTTAGTGATTTAAGTAAATTATCTGCAGAAGATGTTTATTTAAAAATAAAAGAAAGATTAGATTTAATTAATTAAATTTAAATATTTTTTAACAACTTTATTCCAGTGAAAATTTTCTGAAAACTTATGTGATGCTTGTCCAAATTTTATATAGTTATCATTTTTTAAAAAGTTAATGATAGTTTCATAGATTGAATTCAAATTATTTCCATCACAAAGGAAACCTGTTTTATTATTGCTTATAGCATCTGATGCTCCTCCATCTTTTCCTCCTATAGAACCCACTCCATATGATGCGGCTTCAACAAAAGATATTCCAAAACCCTCAACAGATTTATTCTCAAATCTTGACGGCATTAAAAATAAATCAGATTCAGAAATTAAAGAAAGCTTTAAGTTTTCATCAATATTTTTTAAAAATATCACTTCTTTTTCTAAAGATAATTCATCAGATAGTTCAATTAAATTTTTTTCTTCTACACCAGTTCCTATGGAAATATATTTAATTTTTGGATATTTAGGTTTTAAATTTTTTATCGACATTAAAATATTATCATGACTTTTTCTTTTTTCTAGTCTAGCAACAGTTATAATTTTTGGAAATGAATCTCCATAAATGTTTTTAGCTTTTTCTTTAAATGTATTATCAATAGATTTAGGCTTATTTATTCCAGGAAATATAATGTGTAATTTAGATTGATCTATTCCAACCTTAATCGCAAGTTCTTTAGTAAAATTTGAATTAGCTATTATAAAGTCAGCTTTGTTTGTACTTTTAATTAATCTTTTATTAAGAATAGATCCTTTTTCATGATTAATTTCTTTTGAATGTAAAAGACAAAAAGTTTTTGTTTTTTTTAGGTAAATATCTTTTATTAGTTCTAAGCTTTTCCAATGATCAGCAAATAAAGCTCTTATATTTGAATTTTCATTTATAAAATTATTAACTAAATTAGCTTTCCTATATTTTTTAAAAAGTTTTAAACCACTTATTCTTTTAACATTTAGTGATAATTTATTGTCATAAATTTCTGAATTTGGAAAATCATAAGTGAAAACATTAACTGGACCATGGTTTAGTAAACTCTCAGATAAGCCTCCCATTAGAGACTGCATTCCACCTATATCAGGAGGAAAGTTTCTTGTTACTACTAAAAACATTAGTTAAACCACTTTATATTACAGCCCATGCTTGGAATTTGTTTTGCAGGTCCTTTCCCAGTTTTAGCAATTAGTTCCATAGCTTTTCTAAGTTCACTATCTCCCTTATTAACAGGTTTTAATTCTTTTAGTTCTCTGATTCTTCCTCTGTACTGCAACTCAAGATTTTTATTATAGCCAAAAAAATCTGGTGTACATACTGCGCTATAAGATTTAGCGACTACCTGCGTTTCGTCCAGTAAGTAAGGAAATGAAAAGTTATGGAGTTTAGAAAAAGAAATCATATTTTCAAATGAATCGTCAGGATAATTCTTTACATCATTTGACATTATTGCAACTGATTTGATACCTAAGTTTTCTATAAATTTTGAATCTTCGACAATGTTTTTGATTACTGCTTTTACGTAAGGACAATGGTTACAAATAAACATAATTAAAGTGCCATTTTCACCAGTGATATTTTTTAATGAAATTTTTTTGTTTTCTGTGGATAGTAAAGTAAAATCTTTTGCTTTTTCTCCAAAATTACAAATAGGTGTTTTTGTAAGAGCCATATTATTATCTATTACTTAAGGAATTAACCATTTTTTTTCAAGGGAATTATTTTTAAGTTTAAAGTACGCTCGTCTATGACCTTTGGCAGCTAGATATAACCATTCTATAGAACTTATAAAAGTTTCAATCACACAAAAATTTTTGTAACCAATTTCGCTTTCCTCAATAGAATATTTCATATTATCAATTTTTTCAGATAAACCCGAAGTTGCCGATGAAGAATCAGAGCCAGGTCCATTTTCTCCCAAGTAACATTGTCTGCTCATATGTGCAGTTTTTTTCCAGGACCGTTGAGCAATTTCATTTTGGTAATTAATTTTTATATTACCAGAAATTCTTAATTGTATTTTTTCAGCTTTATCATAGAAAAGTAGAGTAGCTAAAGGATTAGATTTTAAGATTTTTACTTTATTTGATCTAATATCACTATGAAACCATATTTTTTTTTTATTTAAATCTATACCTCTTAATACTACCACTCTTCCATTAAAATTATTTTTATTACCACAAATAAAAACAGGAATATGAAATGGTGTATTTCTGTTTTGTAACCCAAAACTTAACAACTTCCAGATTTTGGAATAAATATTGTCTAAATTATTATAATAATCTGGTTTATTTTTTTGCACTTAATTTTATTTTTTTCTAAATCTTCTTATCAAACTAGAAGTATCCCATCTGTTTCCGCCCATTTTTTGGATTTCTTCATAATATTCATCAACGACTTTTGTTATAGGCAAAGGAGAATTATTTTTTTTTGCTTCATCTAAAGCAATTTTTAAATCTTTTCTCATCCAATCAACAGCAAAACCAAAATCAAATTTGTCATCTATCATTGTTTTATATCTATTTTCCATTTGCCAAGATTGAGCTGCACCTTTAGAAATTACTTCGATAACGTCTTCCATTTTTAATCCAGCATTTAAACCAAAATTTATTGCTTCTGATAAACCTTGCACTAATCCTGCTATACATATTTGGTTAACCATTTTAGCTAATTGACCACTGCCAGATGGCCCAAGTAATTTTACTTTTTTACTGTAGCAATCAATAATATTTTTTGCTTTATCAAAATCTTTTTTATCACCTCCAACCATAACAGTAAGAGCTCCTTTTTCGGCACCGGCTTGCCCACCAGAAACTGGTGCGTCCAAAAAACCAAAACCATGATTTTTAGCATTTTTATAAAGCTCTCTAGCAATAGTAGCTGAAGCAGTTGTGTTATCGATGTATATAGATTCTTTTTTAATAGTATTAAAAATTCCTTTTTTCCCGATAGCAACTTCTTTTAAGTCTTCATCATTTCCTACACAAGAAAAGACAAAATCAGAATCTTTTACAGCATCTTCAGGGGTTTCTGCAATTTTTCCTTTATATTCTTTTATCCATTTTTCAGCTTTAGATCTTGTTCTATTATAAACGGTTACATTGTGTCCCGCTTTTGATATATATCCTGCCATGGGGTAACCCATAACGCCAAGACCGATAAAGGAAACTTTACAACTCATAATATGATTATAGATACTGTTAAATCTAATTTCAAAATAATAATTTTTGGTTTTGTTTTTACCTTTTTTTCATGCATAGGCCAGAGTTTTTTTATAGGTTTATTTAACTCAAATATAAGAAATGAACTAAATATTACTCATGGAGAATTTGGAGCCATTTACGGAATAGCTACATTATGTAGCAGTTTAACTTTAATATGGTTAGGAAAAAAAATTGATGATTTAAAGTTAGTTAATTACTCCATTTTGGCAACAGTATTTTTATTTATTGCATCTTTATTTTTTTCATTTGTTAATGGGTTAATTTTTTTACTTATTGGCTTATTTTTTTTAAGACTTTCTGGTCAAGGTTTAATGGCTCATACTGCATCTACAGCCGTGTCACGTTATTTTGAAAAAAAAAGGGGAAAAGCGCTGAGCTATATTTGGTTCGGTATGTCCTTAGGTGAATTTTTGCTACCTATTTTAATAGTTTATCTTCTTACATTTATATATTGGAGAGATTTATGGTTTCAAATTTCAGTTTTAATATTACTATTTTTACCTTTATTTTCTTTTTTCACTGTTAAAGATATAAGTATTTTTTCAAGGGAAAGTCATAATAGAAATGATAAAAAATTTTTTTTACCCATAAAAAGCTGGACAAGAAAAGAAGTATTAGGGGATTTAAAATTTTATACAATGTTACCTGCTATATTAGCTCCTGCATTTATAATAACAGGTATAGTTATTAATCAATCTTTTATAATAGAGTCTAAAGATTGGGGAGAGTACGCTATTGCAAAAGCTTTTATGTTTTATTCTATTTTTACTGTAGTAGCTTTATTTATATCTGGATTATTGATTGATAAATTTACTAGTGTAAAACTTTTACCTTTTCTTAATATTCCATTGTTTTTAGGTTTGATTATTCTTGTTTTTTTAAAACATCCATACTCAGCTTTTGTTTTCATGGGATTTTTAGGAGTCACTAATGGATTATCAAATGTTTTACTTTCTTCATTGTGGGCTGAAATTTATGGAGTTAATCATCTTGGTTCTATTAAAGCTTTAAGTGGTTCATTAATGGTTTTTTCAACTGCATTGGCTACAGCTGTTTTTGGACTATTAATTGACGCAGAGTACACAATAGAAAATATTGCTGCTCTATGTTCTTTGTATATTGTAGTCTCAATGTTACTTATCTTGATTTTTCAAAAAAAATATAAACCTATTTTGCAAAATAAAACTTGATTTTGTTAACTATTTTCATTATTTATTGCTCATCTTATGGCAAGAATTACCGTAGAAGATTGTTTAGAAAAGATAGATAGCCAATACGATTTAGTTTTGTTGGCAAAAGAGAGAACAAGCCAATTAAATGCAGGAGAAAAGGCTTTAGTTCCAATTGACAATGATAAGAATACCGTAATTTCTCTTAGAGAGATTGGGGAAGGCAAAGTTTCTATAAAAACTTTAGAAGAATTTGCTGTAAATAGACTCAGAAAACGACAAGAAGATACTACAGCAACAGAAGACGTTGAGGACGAAGATACCGATGATTTCGATAAAATATATAAAGGAGAGATATCGAAAAGTGGAACCGCCATTCTACCATCTAAAAGAATGAGAAGAATGGTTGAAAAAACTAAATTTAATTTACAAGATACAACCCAAGTCAAAAATCAAGAAGTAAAAGAAGAAAAAGAAGCAGACAAAGCGGTCGAAGAAGAATCCAAATCAGCTGACAACAAAACAGAATAATAATATAATTCATTAAAAATAAATAGAATCGAGAATTTGTTTATGAAGAGAACAATCTCTGTAGCCCCAATGATGGATTGTACAGATAGACATGATCGTTTTTTCTTAAGACTAATAAGCAAAAATGTAATGTTGTATTCAGAGATGGTAGCTACAAAATCTGCACTTTTTGGTGATAGAAAAAAAATACTATCATATAGCCCAGAAGAAAAACCTTTAGCACTACAAGTGGGTGGTTCTGATAAAAAAGAATTATCCGAAGTAGCTAAAATAGCTGACGACATGGGATATGATGAAATTAATATAAATCTTGGTTGTCCTAGTAAAAAAGTTCAAAAAAATATGTTTGGTGCCTGTTTAATGAAAGAACCAGATTTGGTCTCTGAATGCATTAATGAAATGATAAATTCTTGCAATATTCCAGTTACCGCTAAAACAAGAATTGGCTTTGACGATACAGAAGATTTTAACTATTTAAATAAATTTATACATAAAATGAAAGAAGCTGGGTGTAAAACTTTCATATTACATGCACGCAAGGCTATTCTTAAAGGATTAACTCCAAAACAAAATTTAAATATTCCAAAATTAAATTATGAAATGGTTTATAAAATTAAAGAAAAAAATCCAGACCTAGAAATTATTATAAATGGAGGAATTTCTAAAATCGAAGAGGTAAAGAAACATTTAAAAACTTGTGATGGTGTTATGATAGGTAGAGCCATTTATCAAAATCCATATTTTTTAGTTGATATAGAAAGAGAAATATTTAAGGTTAAAAACAATCCTTCTAGAGAAGATATTGCGAAAGAATTATTAAAATATTTAGAAAAAGAAGTTAAATTGGGAACTAAGGTAAACCATATTATGAGACATACGGTTGGCTTATATCATGGTCAAGTAGGTTCAAAAAATTGGAAGAGATATTTAAGCGAAAACATGATGGCAAGAGATTCAGATTTTCAAAAAGCCAAACATATAATGACAATTGTTCAAAATAATGAGAAAGTTAATCAAACAATAGCATGATAGAAAATTTAGATCAAAATCAAATAATTTTTATTTTAACTGTAATGACATTCTCCGCAGTCATAGTTGGTTTTATGGCAGGTTTATTTGGAATTGGTGGAGGTTTATTAATGGTTCCTATTCTTTTTTACATATACAGTTATGTTGGTATAGAACAATCATTTGTTATGCATTTAGCTTTAGGTACATCTTTCTCAATTATAATTCCAACATCAATTATATCGGCAATGACACATATGAGATTTAAGGCTGTAGATTTTAGTATTGTGAAAACTTTTGGAGTTTTTGTTGTAATTGGAGTTGTATTTGGAACTATATTTGCTGTTAGTTTAAAAACTTCTAGTTTAGTTTTACTTTTTTCAGTTATGACCATGATATTTGCCATTTATTTTTTAATAGAAAAAGAAAAAATTAATCCCATACCAAAACAAATAAATTTAATTTATAGAATCATTTGTGGTTTTTTATCAGGATTTATGTCTGCTCCAATGGGAATTGGTGGTGGAGTATTTAATGTTCCAATATTTAAAATATTTGGTTACCCAATACAAGTTGCAATTGGTAGTTCCGCCGCTATTGGCTTTTTAACAGCTATGACCGGTGCAATAGGTTTTGCTGCATCAGGAAGCTATCTTGATATTAAAGTTCCATTAAGTTTAGGATTTGTAAATATTCCAACATTCATAATTTTTGCACCAATTACAACATTTATGGCTAAAGTTGGAGCTAAAACAGTGCATAAGGTCAATAAAAACCTTCTTGGAAAACTATTTGGTATTTATCTTTTTATCGTAGCTTGCAGATTATTTCTTGAATATTTAAAATTTTAATGCAACTTTCTTACAAAAAACACAATTTATTTTATGGCAAAATCTAACACTTACAAAGCTGGTAGACATTTCTTACAAGTTCCTGGTCCAACAAATTTTCCCGACAGAATTTTGCGAGCAATGGATCGTCCAGCTATGGACCATCGAGGTCCTCAATTTGCAGAATTATCAAAAAGAATCCTAGATAGAATTAAATTAATATTCAAATCAACAGATCCAGTTATAATTTGGCCAAGTTCAGGAACAGGAGCTATGGAAGCTTCTATAGTGAATACTTTAAGTGAAGGAGATAAAGTTTTGATGTTTGAAACTGGACACTTTGCTACCGAATGGTGTCAAGCCGCACGAAGATATAAAGTAAATGTAGATTTTGTACCCGGCGATTGGCGGCATGGCGCAGATCCCAAAATTGTTGAAGAAAAATTGTTAGCTGATAAAAAACATGAAATTAAAGCTGTTATGGTTACTCATAATGAAACTTCTACTGGAATAATGAGTAGGGTAGAGGAAGTAAGAAAAGCAATTGATAATGCTAAACATCCAGCATTATTTATGGTTGATACAATTTCTTCATTGGGATCCTATAATTATGATCATCAGAAATGGAAAGTAGATGTTTCTGTAGGGGGATCACAAAAAGGTTTAATGTTACCTCCAGGACTTTCTTTTAACGTTGTTAGTAAAAAAGCATTGGAAGCATCTAAAAGTTCAAAGCTTCCAAAATCCTATTGGCAATGGGAACAAATGTTAGAAAATAATAAAAATGGTTTTTATCCATACACGCCAGCTGTAAATATTATGTATGGATTAAACGAAGCAATAAATATGCTACTAGAGGAAGGTTTGGACAGTGTTTTTGCGCGTCATGCTAGACATGCTGAAGCTACAAGAATAGCAGTTGAAGCTTGGGGCTTAGAAATACTTGCTAAAAATCCGAAGGAACGTTCAAATTCAATAACTGCAATTTTAATTCCAGAGGGTCATGATGCAGATAATTTAAGAAAAATAGTTTTAGATAACTATGATATGTCCCTAGGTACTGGACTTGCCAAAGTGAAAGGAAAAGTATTTCGAATTGGTCATCTTGGAGATTTTAATGATCTTATGTTAGCAGGAACTCTTGCGGGTGTCGAAATGGGTTTAAAACAGTCAGGCATACCCTTTAAAACTGGAGGGATAATGGCTGCGCTAGATTTTCTTTCGAGATAATTTTTTTTCCAATTCATATTTTTTGGTCATATTTACCAACCTTATGAGTACTTTTTAAAAGATTATCAATAAAATCAAATATAAGTTTTTTTCTTTTATCTGAAGTTGGACTTTCGGTAACGATGACTAATGAAGGTTTATTAGAAGACGCTCTAATTAGTCCCCAAGAACCATCTTCAAGTGAAAAACGGATACCATTTATTGTTAATATATCAGTAATTTTTTGGTTATCAATTTTTATATTATTAGTTTTTAGATCTTTTATCTTATCAACTAATGATGTGATAACTTCATATTTTTCTTCATCTTTACAAAATGGAGCCATTGTAGGTGTTTGATATGTTTTTGGAAGCTCATTTATTATTTCAGACATTTTTTTATTTTGCTTCTCTAGTAAATGACAGATCTGAATTGCAGATCTAATTCCGTCATCATAACCAAGTCCAAGTGGTTGGTTAAAAAAGAAATGGCCACTTTTTTCAAATCCAGCCAAAGCACCTGTTTCTTTTACTTTTCTTTTGATATGTGAATGTCCGGTTTTCCAATAAATAGTTTCGCAGCCATTTTTTAAAAGTATTTTATCTTTAGCAAAAAGACCAGTTGATTTTACATCAACAATAAATTTTTGTTTTTTATGATATGGAGCTAAATTTCTTGCAATAAGTAAACCAACTTTGTCAGAAAAAATTTCATTTCCATTATCATCAATTACCCCAATACGATCACCATCGCCATCGAAACCAAAACCTATATCAGCCTTATTTTTCTTTACCACATCACTTATAGCTTCTAGCATTTTCAAATCTTCAGGATTAGGATTGTATTTTGGAAAAGTGTGGTCAAGATTACAATCTAATTCAATAACCTCACACCCTATATTTTTAAGAACTTTTGGAGCAAATACGCCAGCCGTACCATTTCCACAAGCTACAACAACCTTAAGTTTTTTCTTGATTTTATTTCCTATTAGATTCTTGATATAAATTTCTTTAAATCCTTTAATTTCTTTATATGTGCCATTCCCTTTGATGAATTTTTTTTCTAAAACAATTTTTTTTAGCTCATCCATTTCATTAGGTGAATGAGTAAGTCCTTTTTCAATCCCCATTTTTATTCCTGTCCAACCATTTTCGTTGTGGCTAGCTGTTACCATAGCAACAGCATCAGCATTAAGATTAAATTGAGCAAAATAAGCTGTAGGAGATAATGCTAATCCTATATCTTCAACATTACACCCAGCATTTATCAATCCTTCTATTAATTTATTTTTTATCTCTTCGCTGTATGATCGATAATCATGACCAACTATAATTCTAGGAGATTTTCCTATTTTAGAAATTATTTGTGAGCCAAAACCTAAGCCAACAAGTTTTATTCCCTCGTTGTTTATATCTTTTGGATAAAGCCATCGAGCGTCATATTCTCTGAATCCTAGTGGATTTATTCTAACATTTTCAATTTTTGACATTAATTTATTTATGTTTCTTATCTAATATTTTTATGTTTTTTGATACCAATGAAATTTAGCTTTATTTAGATTTTATCCTTGCTATTATATTAATGTTCATATAATGTTCTATTGATTTGTTTAAATATCTAGTATATCAACAATTTGTGTACACAACATATAGTTGTTTTTACACAAAAACTTAATAAAATAAGCAATATACATGAAAAAAAGCCTGTCATTAACTATCGAGAAAGCTGTCGAAAAAATAAGCCCAAAAGCAAATTTTCCAATCAATAATTACAAAGAGGTTAATAAACCTGACTTATTTTCATTAACTTCACAAACAGAACTTTTTCAAAATGACAAGGGAATAACAATAAAAATTGATAGAACTAGAGATCTTAAATTAACTGATTTTGGTAGAGCAACTTTAAGCGATAGATACTTGGGGCAGAACGAAACATACCAAGATTTATTTGCTCGTGTTTCTAGCATGTATTCAGATAATAATTTACATGCTCAAAGAATCTATAATTACATAAGTAATTTATGGTTTATGCCAGCCACTCCAATTTTATCTAATGGAGGAACTGAAAGAGGTTTACCCATTTCTTGTTTTTTAAATGAAGCAGGAGATAGTTTAAGTGGCATCTTAGATTTATGGAGTGAAAACGTTTGGTTAGCTGCAAAAGGTGGAGGTATAGGAAGTTACTGGGGAAATCTTAGATCGATAGGAGAAAAAATTGGTAGGGTTGGAAAAACTTCTGGTATTATTCCTTTTATCAAAGTAATGGATTCACTAACAATGGCAATTAGCCAAGGTTCATTACGCAGAGGATCAGCAGCATGTTATCTTCCAATAGACCATCCTGAAATCGAAGAATTTATTGAGATGAGAAGGCCTACTGGAGGAGATCCTAACAGGAAAGCACTTAATTTACATCATGGCGTTTTAGTAAGTGACGCATTTATGAGAGCCGTTGAAACAAATTCACAGTGGGCGTTAAAAAGTCCCAAAGATGGAATCGTTCAATCAACTGTTTCAGCAAGAAATTTATGGATAAGATTATTAACAGCAAGAGTTGAAACTGGAGAGCCTTATATTATTTTTGTAGACACGGTAAATAGACTTATACCACAACACCATAAACTTGCTGGACTTAATGTTAAAACTTCTAATCTTTGTAGTGAAATAACTTTACCTACTGGAGTAGATAAAGATGGAAAAGATAGAACAGCAGTTTGTTGTCTCTCTTCTTTGAATCTAGAAACATATGATGAGTGGAAAGATAATCCAGATTTCATTGAAGATGTGATGAGATTTTTGGATAATGTACTAACAGATTTTATTGAAAAAGCCCCAGAATCTTTTAATGATGCAAAATACTCAGCAAAAAGAGAAAGAAGCGTTGGTTTAGGAGTAATGGGTTTTCATTCATTTCTTCAAAAAAATTCAGTACCATTAGAATCTGTTATGAGTAAAAGTTGGAATAACAAAATATTCAAAAACATACAAACATGTGTAGATCGTGCTTCACAGAAATTAGCAGATGAAAGAGGGTCATGTCCTGATGCAGAAGAGTATGGTTTTAAAGAAAGATTTTCAAACAAAACTGCAATTGCACCCACAGCTTCAATATCAATAATATGTGGAGGAGCTTCTCCCGGAGTTGAACCTATTGCAGCTAATAGTTACACACATAAAACTCTTTCAGGATCTTACAATGTTAGAAATAAATATTTAATGAAATTATTAGAAAAATATGAAAAAAATAATGAAGAAACTTGGTCTACTATCACTACCAATCAAGGCTCAGTTTCTCATTTAGATTTTTTAAGTGATCATGAAAAAGATGTATTCAAAACTGCTTTTGAATTAAACCAAAAATGGATAATCGAATTGGCAGCTGACAGAACTCCTTATATTTCTCAAGCCCAATCTATTAACATTTTCTTACCAGCTGATGTTCATAAGAGAGATTTACATCAAGTCCACTTTCAAGCTTGGAAAAAAGGGCTCAAAAGTTTGTATTATTGCAGATCTAAATCTATTCAAAGAGCAGAAAATGTAAATAATGGACTATCAACAGCTGCGACAGATAAAAAATCGCAAGAAAATCAAGATTATGAAGAGTGTCTGTCATGTCAGTAGTAAAATTAGAAAAAAATAAAGATATTAAAAAAAAATCAGGTTTACTTACAGAAAACCCTGTTTACAAACCGTTTAGATATCCGTGGTGTTATGATGCTTGGTTAACACAGCAAAGAATTCATTGGCTTCCGGAAGAAGTTCCTTTAGGTGATGATGTGAGAGATTGGCAAAAAAATTTAAATCACTCTGAAAAGAATTTGTTAACTCAAATATTTAGGTTTTTTACCCAAGCTGATGTTGAGGTTAATAATTGTTATTTACGACATTATACTACTGTATTTAAACCAACAGAAGTTTTAATGATGATGACATCTTTTGCTTCAATGGAAACAGTCCATATAGCAGCTTATTCACATTTGCTTGACACGATAGGAATGCCAGAGTCTGAATATTCTGCTTTTATGAAATATAAACAAATGAAAGATAAATATGACTATATGCAAGGTTTTAATGTTAACTCGGAAGAAGATATAGCTAAAACCGTAGCAGTGTTTAGCGCTTTTACAGAAGGTCTTCAGTTGTTTGCAAGTTTTGCTATTCTATTAAATTTTCCGAGACAAAACAAAATGAAAGGAATGGGTCAGATAGTTACATGGTCAGTTAGAGATGAAACTTTACACTGCAATTCTATGATTAAATTATTTAGAACTTTTGTTGATGAAAATCCAAAAATCTGGAATGAAAAACTTAAAAAAGAACTTTACGAAGCGTGCAGAACAATAGTTTCCCATGAGGATGCTTTTATAAATTTAGCTTTCGAAATGGGTCCAATTAAAGGCCTTACTGCCGACGAAGTTAAAAAATATATACGCTGGATTGGAAATCGTAGATTAATTCAACTTGGACTTGAACCAATATATCAAGTAGATAAAAATCCTCTCACTTGGTTAGACACAATGCTTAATGCAGTTGAACACATGAATTTTTTTGAAGGTAGGGCAACAGAATATTCTAAAGCTTCAACAAAAGGTACTTGGGCAGACGCCTTTTCATAATTAATTCACTTCCTTAAATACATAACTGTTAGTAAACTAATCTCTTGAAAGGAGATGTTATGGCAACATTTTATGCATTAGGTAATTATACTGCTCAAGGATTCCAAGGTTTTTGCAAAGATCCAAAATCAGATAGAGCACAAGCAGCTCGAGTTGCAGCTGAAGCTGTTGGAGCTAAATTGGTTTCATATACTGGTTTAAGAGGACCTTATGATTTTTTAGCAGTGTTCGAAGGAACTTTTGCACAAGGCGCTGGAGTAAAAATGGCAACTGAAGCTAGCGGTGCTCTTTGCAATATTGCAGTTTGCGAAGCGATTAATATTAATGAAGTTGCGGTAAATGCTTCAAAAATCGCAGCAGCATATAAAGGTCCAGGAAAATAGTTATTATCTTTGGTTGAGAAGCATTACTTTACGATGCTTCTCTCCACTGTACTTAGATAACGGTCTAATTAATTTATTAGCTGCATGTTGTTCCATAATATGCGCTGACCAACCCGTTATTCGCGATAGAACAAATATCGGAGTAAAGAAATCTGTATCAAATCCCATTAAGTGATAAGTTGGCCCTGTTGGAAAATCAACATTAGGGTAGATGTCTTTTCTTTCAATCATTACTTTTTTAACGATATCGTGAATTTTATGAAATTTTTTATCATTTTTTATTTTAGAAATTTTTTTAAAATATTTCTCCATGGTAGGTACTCTTGAATCACCTTTCTTGTAAACTCTATGTCCAAAACCCATCACAACTTCTTTTTTATCAAGAGCATTGTTTATCCACCTCAAAGCATTTTCTGGTTTTTTAATTTTATTCATCATATGCATTACTGCTTCGTTGGCCCCACCATGCAGAGGACCTTTTAAACTTCCTATAGCACCAGTAATAGCACTATGCATATCTGATAAACTGCTTGTAATTGTTCTTGCTGTGAACGTAGATACATTAAAACTGTGCTCAGCATAGAGAATTAAAGAAACATCAAAAGCTTTAACAATTTCTTTGCTAGGCACTTTCCCAAAACACATATAAAAAAAATTCTCTGAAAAACCCAAACCCTTTTTTGGTGGTATTACTTTTTTATCTTTTCTTGCTCTAAAGAAAGCAGCCATTGCCGTAGGAGTTTTTGCAAATATCCTTATTGCTTTTCTCATATTTGCTGTCGGTAAATTATTATTTGTATCTTTATCTTCAAGTCCTAAAACACTGACAACTGTCCTAGCTACATCCATAGGATGGGATTTTTTTGGCATATGTTTTACAATTTCTCTAAGATTTATTGTAATATTTCTATTTATTTCTAATTCTTTTTTAAAATTTTTTAATTTTTTTTTATTTGGTAATTCTTTATTAAGTATTAGGTAGGCAACTTCTTCAAAACTGCATTTTTCACAGAGATCTTGTACTGCATATCCTCTATAAGTAAGTGAGTTTATATCAGGCATCACTTGAGAGATGGTAGTCTCATCAACAACTATACCCAGCAATCCTTTTTTTATGTCATCACTCATAAATTACTCGTGTCCATCAGTCTTAAAATCAGTAATTTTTTTATCAACTGTGTTATATTTTTCATACTCAACCAATTCATAAAGTCTTTTGCGAGTTTGCATTTTATCGATAATATTATTTTGATGTCCATCTTTAAAAATGACTTTTAATCCATCTTCCACATTCTTCATGGCTAGTCTTTGAGTAGTAACTGGATATATAACTATATTATAACCCAAATTTTCTAGCAAACTAGCAGAAAGAAGTTTTGATTTACCAAACTCTGTCATGTTCGCTAACAGACTTATTTTTGAATTTTTTCTAACTTTTTCAAATTCTTTTTCATCTTGTAAGGCTTCAGGAAAAATAATATCAGCTCCTGCATCTTCATAAGCTTTAATTCTATTAATCGTCTTATTTAATCCTTCAACAGTATTAGCATCAGTACGTGCTATTATTAAAAAATTTTTATCTTTTCTGGCACTGACACATGTTTTAATTTTTTTTACCATTTCAATCGTAGAAATAATTTCTTTATTGTCTAAATGACCACATCTTTTTTCTTCAATTTGATCTTCTATATGGCAACCTGAAAGTCCAAGATTTTCAAAAGTTTCAATTGTCTTTTTACAGTTTTTGAACCCTGTGTCAGCATCAACAATTGAAGGTAGATCCGATACCCTTGATATTTGATTTGCTCTATAACTTACTTCTTTTAATGTAGTAAGACCTATGTCGGGTATACCCAAGTCATTAGACATAACGGCTCCAGAGATATAAATACCGTCAAAACCAATTTCAGTTATAAGTTTTGCGGTAAGTGGATTGTAGGCTCCAGGGAATTTTAAAATTTTTTTATTTTCTAATTTATTTCTAAATTCAATCCTTTTTTCAGAGGAATTTTTTTTTGTAAAATGCATAATTCATAAATATTAATCAATAACAATTATAACAGCTGTGACGACTAATAATATAGCTAATAAATATTCTATAATTTTTTTTATTTTAGTATTTTTTATTATCATTTTAATTGATGAACCAAAAAGTGCCCATATGCAAATAGCAGGGATACAAACAAAAGGAGCAGTTCCAGCAACAAACATTGTAGCGATAATAAAATTTTCTCCACTAGGAAAAAATGCAGTTGCGGCAGTTAATGCTACAACCCACGCTTTAGGATTAATAAATTGAAAAAGAGCAGCTTCGTAAAATCTAAGAGGTCTTCCACTTTCTTTATCACTATCAGATAAAGAACCAAGAATTTTCCATCCAAGATATAGTAGGTAAAAAAAACAGAGCCATTTAAGATAAAATTGAATAGCCGGAAATTTTTGAAACAAAGTACCTAAACCAAAACAAACTAAAGTTATTTGAATAACGTGGCCAAAAGGAATTCCAAACATATGTGGTAGAGTCCTTTTAAAACCGAATTTAATACCTGAGGCAGTTAGCATAGCATTATTAGGACCAGGTGTAGCAAACATCACAAAGTAATAACTTATTAAAGCAAAAAAAAGTTTAAATTCAATCATAAATATTTTTCAATAATTTTTTCTGTATCGATAAAATTTTCAACTAAATAATCATAATATATTTCATTTGTTTTTTTTTCTGTATAACCGTTGTTTATTAATATGAATGGAATATTTGCTGCTTTTGAAGCATTAGAATCAGTTTCGCTATCTCCTATCATTATAGTTTTTTTTATATCACCTCCAATAATTTCAATGGTGTTGGTTAGATGTCTTGGATCTGGTTTATTGTAACTAAAAGTATTTCCACCAGCAACATAATCAAAAAAGTGATAGATTTTAATTTTTTTTAGAAGATCGATTGATAAATGTTCTTGTTTGTTAGTACAAACGGCCATCACAATTGATTTTTTTTTACACCAAGTAAGAAAATTTAACAAACCATCTTTTAATGTGCTTTCTTTGACAATATTTTTACTATAATAATCAATAAATTCTTTTGTCATTTCATCTATATGATCATTAGTTCTTTTTATTTTTCCTGAAAGTTCAGCGATTTCATGTATTGATTTTGTGAGCATAACTTTAGATCCTCTACCTGCTAATTTTTTTATATCCGAAAGTTTTCTTTCAGAATAACCATATTTTTTCATTACATGATTGTGTGCATGCATTAAATCTGGTGCTGTATTTACCAAAGTTCCATCCAAGTCGAATAAAATTGTTAATTTTTGATTCATTTATTACGTATTATTAAGAAACATTTTGTGAGTTATTTCAAAGTTTATATTAATGTAAAGAGAAATCTTAATGACATCAATAAACAAAAATAAAATAGCTAAATTAGAAAAATACAATCAAGAAAAATTGAGGAAGAAGGCTATGAAAATGGGTGTGACTTTAAAATCACCTGAAACAGTATTTTTATCTAACGATACAAAATATGGAAAAAATGTAGTTATCAATCCCTATGTTGTAATAGGAAAAAAAACAAAAATTGGGAATAATGTTGAAATTTTATCTTTTACTCATATAGAAAATGCAACAATGGAAGATAATGTAAATGTAGGGCCGTTTTCAAGAATAAGACCTGGTACATTTTTATCAAAAGGATCTAAGGTAGGAAATTTTGTAGAATTAAAAAAAAGTAAAATTGGAAAAAATACAAAAATTAGTCATCTATCTTATGTTGGTGATGCTTTGATAGGAAAAAATGTAAACATTGGAGCTGGAACTATAACTTGTAATTATGATGGCAAAAAGAAAAACAAAACGAAGATATTAGATGGAGCCTTTATTGGTTCAAATACTGCTCTTGTTGCTCCCATTAAAATTGGAAAAAATTCAGTAGTAGGAGCAGGTTCTGCCTTAACAAAGAATGTAAAAAATAAATCACTCTCTTTAACAAGATCTAATCAAATAGAAATAAAAAATTATAAAAAAAAATAATGTGTGGAATAATAGGAATAGCAAGTAATAAATTAGTTTCAACAAATATAATTCAATCTTTAAAAAAATTAGAATATCGAGGTTATGATTCAGCAGGAATTGCCACGATAGTAAACGGAAAAATAAATGAAAAAAAATGCGCAGGCAGAGTAGACAATTTAGAAAAAATGTTATTAAAAAGTCCTTCAAATGGAGCATTGGGAATTGGTCATGTTAGATGGGCCACTCATGGCATTCCAAGTCAGGTTAATGCCCATCCTCATTCTTCAGAAGAAGTTTCAGTTGTTCATAATGGAATAATTGAAAATTCTAATGAATTAAAAAGAATTTTAGAAAAAAAAGGTTATAAATTTAAATCTCAAACAGACACAGAGGTAATTACTCTTCTATTAACAGATTTTTTAAGAGATTTCGATTTAGTAGAAGCAATTAATAAAACCTTAAAAGCACTTAATGGAAGCTTTGCTTTAGGAATCCTTTTTAGAAAATATAATAATATTGTAGCGGGAGCTAGAAGGGGAAGTCCACTTGCTGTCGGATATGGCCCAGAAGAAAATTATCTTGGATCAGATTCTTATGCATTAAAATCTATGACAAATAAAATTACTTATCTTGATGATGGCGATGTATGTATATTAACAAAAAATAAAGTAGATTTTTATAATTCTAATAACAAAAAAATAAATAAGGAAATTTTAATTCTCTCAGAAGATAAACATACGGCAGAAAAAGGCGATTATAAGGATTTTATGTCTAAAGAGATAAATGAACAAGATATTACAGTTAAGACTTGTATTAAAGAAAATGTCGATCAATTAAGAAAAGATATAAATTTATATAATTTTCCAATTAATCCACGCAATATTAAAAAAATAATTTTAATTGGATGTGGTACTGCATATCATTCTTGTATTACGTCAAAATATTGGTTTGAGGAACTTACTAATATTCCAATTGAAATAGATATTGCTTCTGAATTTAGATATAGGAGAATTAAATTTGATAAAGAAAATTTATATGTTTTTGTATCGCAATCTGGAGAGACAGCAGATACTTTTGCAGCTCTTGATTTATGTAAAAAAAATAAGGTTAAAACTTGCTCTATTGTAAATGTTGTTGAAAGCTCAATAGCAAGAATATCAGATTTTGTTTTGCCTATTCATGCTGGACCTGAAATAGGTGTTGCTTCAACAAAAGCTTTCATAGGTCAAATGCTAGTACTTTATATTTTGGCTATTAAGATTTCTCAGATCAGAAATGAAATTTCAAAACTAGATTACGAGAAAAAAATTAATGATCTAATAAAACTTCCAGATCTTATTAGAAAGACATTAAATTATAGTCAGGATACGACACCAATTATTGCTAAAGATTTTCTAAAAGCAAAAGGAGCTATGTTTTTAGGTAGAGGATTATCTTTTCCAATAGCTTTGGAAGGGGCATTAAAATTAAAAGAATTATCTTATCTTCATGCAGAAGGTTATCCTGCTGGAGAAATGAAACATGGTCCTTTAGCTTTAATAGAGGAAGGTTTGCCAGTTATTATCCTAGCACCAAAAGATAAATATTTTGAAAAAACTATTTCTAATATGCAGGAAGTAATTGCGAGGGGAGGTAAAGTAATTTTAGTAACAAATGAAAGTAATAAGATTATAAGCGAAAATGTAAGATTTACTTTAGAAATGCCATTAACTAATGAGCATTTAGCACCTTTCGTAATGACAATACCTCTTCAATTGTTAGCATATCATGTAGCCTCTTTAAAAAATTGTGATATAGACAAGCCAAGGAATTTAGCTAAGTCAGTTACAGTGGAATAAAAAATTATTTTTTTCTTTTAAAAATGAAACTGGGTATTTGAATTTTTTATCCTTTAAAATTTTTTTTATAAT
>CACLMO010000013.1 GCA_902608065.1 uncultured Pelagibacteraceae bacterium | reverse complement strand
AATGTAGAGTTTACTAACGATTGGGTACAGGACGCATTAAGAAGAGATTTTACAGTAAATGCTATATATGCAGATATAGATGGGCGAATTTTTGATCCTCAGAACGGAATATCAGATTTACAAAATGGAAGGATTAGATTTATTGGCGAGCCAGAAGCAAGAATACGAGAAGATTATCTGCGCATTTTAAGATATTTTAGGTTTTTCATACAATATAGCAAAATAAATTATGATCAAAATATTATCCAATCCATTAAAAAGAATATTAATGGTTTAAATAAGATTTCTAACGAGAGAATATTTAGTGAATTAGAAAAAATATTTAAACTTAAAAATGCATATAGTTTATTTTCACAAAATCCGTTTAAGGAAATTATTTTAAATATATTTCCACAATTTAAATATTTTGAGAGGTTAAAAGTAATTAAAAGTTTAAATAAAAAATTGCTAAATAGTTATGATAATCATTTAATTTTAGCAATATTAATTATAGATGAGTCTAATGATTATGAATATTTTTGTCACAAATATAAAACATCCAACAGTATCAAGGATAGATATAAAAATATTTCAGAAAATCTTGAGAGAATTAAAAGTAAAAAATTTTATACAGAGGAAAGTATACAACAATTAATTTATTTGATTGGAAGAGATAAGGTTATGGATCTTTTACTTTTTTCAATATGCTTTAAAAGTAGAAAAGATATTTCGATCATTGAAAAATTAATTCATTATACGAGTATTTGCAAAATACCTAAATTTCCTATTTCTGGAGACTACCTAAAGGAAAATGGTTATAAAACTGGAAAGGAATTAGGTAAAAAACTAAAATTATTAGAAGAAAAATGGATAGAAAATAAATTTGTTATGGATAAAAAATTTGTGGAAAAAATTTTGAAAGAAGTCGACAATAATTAAATATATTTTACTCCAGTTATTTCAAAATTTTTTTCGCCAGATGGAGTTATAACGGTGACTATTTCTTTTTTCTTTTTTCCAATTAACGCTTTTCCAATTGGAGATCTAAAATAAATATAATTTTTTGTTATATCAGCTTCATCTTTGCCTACTATTTTATAATTTTTTTTTTCATTACTTTCTAAATCTACTAAATAAACAGTTGAACCAAATATAACATTATCTTTTTTTTCTAGCTTTGTGACATCAATTACATTGGCTCTTGCAATTAAATCATTAATTTCAATTATCCTACTTTCAATTTTTGCCTGTTCTTCTTTTGCCGCATGGTATTCAGCATTTTCTTTTAAATCCCCATGTCCTCTAGCTTCAGCAATAGCTTCAACTATTTTTGGTCGTTTTATATTTTTTAAATTTTCTAATTCTTCTTTTATTTTTTTAATACCGTCAGATGTTATTGGTTCTTTTTCCATAATTTATTTCCATTTTGCTAAAGGAGGTAGTGACATTAATATGGCTTCAACATTTCCTCCAGTGTTAAGTCCGAATTTTGTACCTCTATCATATAGTAAGTTGAATTCTACGTAGCGACTTCTTTTTATTAGTTGATCATTTTTTTGTCTTTCAGACCATTTTGAATACATTTTTTTTCTTATAATTGTTGTAGAGCAATCAACAAAACATAATCCGATTTCTCTAATAAAATCAAAATTTTTCTTCCAGTTTCCTCTTTTATAGTCAAAAAATATTCCACCAATTCCGCGAGATTCTTTTCTATGCGGCAGATAGAAATAATTATCACACCATTTTTTATACTTTAAATAATCAATTTTATGTTTGTAGCACGCTTTTTTAATTTTATTATGAAATAATTTACTTTCTTTTAAATCCTTGAAAGAAGGTGTTGCATCCATACCTCCCCCAAACCAGTTTTTTGAAGTTACAATAAATCTGGTATTGAAATGCAAAGAGGGGATTTTGGGGTTTTTCATATGAGCTACAACTGAAATTCCAGAAGCCCAGTAATTTGGATTTTTGTCTGCCCCTAATACTTGCGATTTAAATTTTTTGGTAAATTTACCAGAAACTTCAGAAAAATTTACACCAACGGTGTCAAAAACAAATCCATTTTTAATTTGAAAAAATGTACCTCCACCCTCATTTTTTTCTTTAGATTTTTTCCAAGTTTTTTTTTGAAAATAAATAGGTCTCTTTTTAATTTTTTTAGCAAAATCGTTTTCAATTTTTTCAAATTCGTAACAAATAGTTTCTTGAAGCAAATTAAACCAACCACTTGTTAATTTTTTTTTAGTATATATGTCATTAATCATTGGGAAAGTGACCATTCTGCTTTAATGCTTCGGTTAAAGCTATTGCTGTTGCCATACTAACATTAAGTGATCTTGCATCCTTTTTTAATGGTATTTTTAACCTTTCGTACGAATTGTTATGGACTTCTTTTGGAACTCCTTCGCTTTCCCTGCCAAATAAAATTGTATCATTTGGATTAAATTTGAAATTATTATAGCTCTTTTTTGCCTTTGTGGTCATAAGTATAACTCTAGAATTTTTTTTATTTATTAAAAAGTTTTTGTAGGATTTATAAGTAATTATTTTGTTTTTATCCAAATAATCCATAGCGACTCTTTTTAATCTCTTGTCATCCAAATGAAAGCCACATGGTTCAATTATTTCAAGAGTTACATCAAAACATGAACACAAACGAATTATTGCAGCTGTGTTTTGAGGTATATCAGGTTGATATAGAGCAATATTGAACATTTTTCAGTTGTGTATTATTTTGTGTGTCATTCTGACCCTAGCAAAATTATATAAATTCTAATTAATTAATAATATATAATAGTTAACAATAATAGCTTTGAATATATGACTGATAAAGTTGAACAAAAAAGAAGAAATTTTCTATTTACCGCTACCTATACAGTTGGTGCCGTAGGATTAGGCGCAGCAATATGGCCTTTGGTAGATCAAATGAATCCAGATGCTTCTGTTAAAGCTTTATCAACTACGGAAGTTGATGTCAGCAGCATTGAACCTGGAAAAGAGATAACGGTTCTTTGGAGGGGAAAACCAATATTTATAAAACGAAGAACAGAAAAAGAAATTAGTGAAGCTGCCAAAGTTGATCTAAAAGATTTAAAAGATCCAGAAAAAGATTCGGATAGAGCTAAAAATCCAGAATGGCTGGTTATGGTTGGAGTTTGCACTCATTTAGGTTGCGTCCCATTAAAAAATAAAGGTGAGTATAAAGGTTGGTTTTGTCCATGTCATGGATCACACTACGATACTTCGGGAAGAATTAGAAAAGGCCCAGCTCCAACAAATTTAGAAATCCCTAAATATGAATTTGTTGAAAATAATATAATTAAAATAGGCTAGATCAGTTATGAGTGAAGAAAAATATGTTCCAAAAACAAAACTAGCGGAGTGGTTTGATAGTCGTTTACCACTTTTATCTCTTTCTCATCATTTAAAATCATATCCAACTCCAAAAAATTTAAATTACTGGTGGACATTTGGAGGAATTTTAACTTTTTGTTTAATTACTCAAATAGTAACGGGAATAATTTTAGCAATGCATTATGTTGCTCACACCGAACATGCTTTTGCAAGCATTGAACATATTATGAGAGATGTAAATTATGGATGGCTCATGAGATATGTTCATTCAAATGGAGCTTCTATGTTTTTTCTTGCTGTATACATTCATATTTTTAGAGGTTTATATTTTGGATCTTATAAAGCTCCAAGAGAAATGATCTGGATTATTGGTCTTGCAATTTATCTACTAATGATGGCTACAGCTTTCATGGGATATGTTTTGCCATGGGGTCAAATGAGTTTTTGGGGAGCTACAGTAATTACTAATTTATTTAGCGCAATCCCACTCATAGGAGAAAGTGTTACTAATTGGTTATGGGGAGGATTTTCCGTAGACAATCCAACTTTAAATCGATTTTATAGTTTACATTATTTACTACCATTTTTGATTTTTGGTTTAGTGATACTTCATATATGGTCACTGCACATTCCAGGAAATAATAATCCTATAGGTATAGATGTAAAGAAAGGCAGTAATGAAACTATGCCTTTTCATCCATATATGGTTATGAAAGATCTTTTAGCTTTATTGGCATTTTTATTATTATTTTTTGCGTTTGTTTTTTTCCTACCAGATTTTTTAGGACATCCAGATAACTATATTCCAGCTGATCCATTGATTACACCAGCACATATAGTGCCCGAGTGGTATCTATTGCCTTTCTATGCAATTTTAAGAGCTATTCCGAGCAAACTAGGAGGGGTAATTTTTATGTTTGCATCAATTTTTGTTTTAGTAGGTTTACCATGGTTAGATAGTTCAAAAGTTCGATCAGCAACTTTTAGACCAATTTATAGAAAGTTTTTTTGGGTATTAGTAGTTACAGTAATACTACTTGGTTATCTTGGAGCAAAGCCACCAGAGGGAATTTATTTAATTTTAGCTAGAATAGCTACTGCTTACTACTTCATTCATTTCTTAATTTTGTTACCTTTACTTGGTCGTTATGAGAAAACCGACCCGTTACCAATAAGCATATCAGATCCAGCTTTAGATAAGCCAGGAGTATTGGATAAATTTAAAGAGATGGCAGGAAAGTACGAAGGGGAAAATGTTGGTTCATTTAAATAGAATAATTTTAACAATTTTTATTTCAATAATTACCACTTTATCTTTTGCTGATTCTCAACATTCGCACGGAGCAAATACTAATTATCTAAAAACCGACTGGAGCTTTGAAGGAATTTTTGGAACTTTCGATAGAGCTTCTTTACAAAGGGGATATCAAGTTTATCAGGACGTTTGTGCAGGATGTCATTCGGTGCAACATCTAAGTTATAGAAATTTATCCGAAAAGGGTGGACCAGAGTTTTTGCCTGAAGAAGCTAAGGCTATTGCAGCTCAATTTGAAGTTATAGATGGGCCCAATGAAGATGGAGAGATGTTTACAAGACCAGGAAGGTTATCTGATAAGTTTGTTAGCCCATTTCCAAACGTTAAAGCAGCAGCAGCTGCTAATGGAGGGGCTTATCCTCCAGATATGTCGGTCCTAGCTAAAGCTAGAAAAGGTGGGGCAAATTATATTTATTCACTATTAATGGGGTACGAAGAAGCTCCGGCGGGATATGAATTAGATGACGGAGTTTATTACAATAAATATATGCCTAGTCAAAAAATAAAAATGGCAGAACCTATATCTGATGGAATAGTAGAGTATGCAGACGGTACGGAGACTTCAAAAGCGCAAATAGCTAAGGATGTTACTGCTTTTTTAGTTTGGGCAGCCGATCCTCATCTTGAAGCAAGACATAGGATGGGATTTAAAGTTTTCTTTTACTTAATTATTCTTTTGACATTAGTTTATTTAAGCAAGCAAAAAGTTTGGGCACGATTTGGCTCAAAAAATGAAGAAGAAAAAGAAGAGGCTTTTGATAAAGCGGAAAGGGCTGTCACTGAATACGAAGGAGAAGATCCCAATACTTTCAGATAGTCTAAATTCTTACTGGTGCGACAAAAAAGTTTTTCCATTTATTTTATTTTAATATTTTTTTCATATTTTAAACACAATCTAGTATTAAATGAATGTTAAATGCGTTTTACATTATTTTACACTTTCATTTTTTTGTATTGGACTTTTTTAATTTTAGCCCCGTTTATTAATTAATATATTATGACAAAAATATTATTTTTATTTTCCTGGTCATTCGTTATTGCATTTTTTATGGTAGCTACAATTCTGTCATAACATTTAAATAAACTTAACTTCCCACTCTAAAGTACATTACGTCACCATCACTGACCAAATAGTCTTTTCCTTCAAGTCTTAATTTTCCTACGTTTTTGCATTCGTTAAAACCCTTATATTTTATAAAGTCTTCACTAGTTACTGTTTCAGCTCTAATGAATTTTTTCTTGAAATCAGTATGAATTACACCCGCAGCTTCTGCAGCTTTTGAATTTTTTTCAATGGTCCAAGCTCTACTTTCTTCAGGGCCAGACGTAAAGAAAGTGCTAAGACCCAGAGCGCCATATCCTGTTTTAATTAGATTATCCAAGCCAGTACTTTTTATTCCAGATTCAAGCATAAAATCCTTTCTATCGTTTACTTGAAGACCCATTATTTGATCTTCGATATCCGCACAAACAATAATTATATTTTCATCCGGGAATTTTTTTTTACAAGCATCTGAATATTTGTTGCCATTAGGAAGGTTTTTTTCATCAACATTACATACAATGATTCTTGGTTTAAGTGATAAAAGTGATGATTTTTTTATTAAATCTTTACTATATTTTTTTTTTAATTCATCAGGTTTTTTTCCATCGTTTATTAATTTTTTGCACTCTTCTAGAAAGTTTAATTCATTTTTTTCTAATTTTTTTTTATTACTTTTTTCTAGTCTTTTTTGCAGAGATTCTAAATCAGATAATAGAATTTCAGTTTCAATAATTTCAAGATCACGTATAGGATCTACATCTTTATTTACGTTCTGTATTTTTTCGGAATCGAAGCATCGTGTTAAGTGAATAATGGTATCTACCTCTCTGACATGAGAAAGAAATTTATTTCCCAATCCTTCTCCTTTGGAAGCGCCTTTAACAAGACCCGCAATATCAACAAAAGTTATTGCAGCATTAACTGTTTTTACTGATTTTGAGATTATGGATATTTTATTTAATCTTTCGTCTGGTACACCTACTATCCCAACATTTGGATCAATAGTGCAAAAAGGGAAATTTTCTGCTTGTGCTTTTTTTGATGTAGTTAAGGCATTAAATAAAGTTGATTTACCAACATTGGGCAGACCAACTATTCCGCACTTAAAACCCATTACTATTTTTGATTAACTTTGCTTGAAAAAAGATCTAAATCTTTTTCTATTAAAGTTGATAAAGATTCTATTATGTTTTTGGTTACAGCTTCGACATTTTCTTTTTCTTCATTTTCAAAATTATCTAAAACATGATCTGCGGCATTTGCATTATTTTTTGGTCTTCCAACTCCTATTCTTATTCTTGAATAATGTTTACCTATATTTTTATCAATCGACTCTATACCATTATGACCTGCGCTACTTCCTCCGAATTTAGTTTTAATTTTTCCTATATCAATATCCATATCATCATGAAAGACAAAAACATCTTTTACGTCTATTTTAAAATATTCAATAACTTCTTTAATACATATTCCAGAACTATTCATAAATGTCAGAGGTTTTATTGCAAATATTTTTTTTTCGTCTATTTTTCCCGTTGTTAATAGTCCTTTAAATTTGGGTTTTTGTTTAGAAAGTTTAAATTTAGAATTAATCGCATCAATTACTAAGAAGCCTACATTATGACGGTTATAAACATTATTAGGGTTAGGATTTCCAAGACCAACTAATAGAAGCATAATTTTTTATTTTAACCTATGTTATTTTTTTTTTGTTTGTGTTTTATCAGTTGCGGCAGCCTTAGGTTTTTCTTCAGGTGTCTTAGTAGATTTTTCTTTACCTTCTTCTTTTTTAGCATCAGTAGCTTCTTTAGTTCCCGGCTCTGCTCCTGCGGCGCCCTCAGCTCCTTCAGCAGGAACCTCTCCTTCAGCGGGAGTTTCTTCTGTTTTTTCTGGTTCAACTAAGATGGTTGGTGATACAACAGTTGCAATTACAAAGTCTCTATCAGTTATTGTTGGAGTAACATTTTCGGGTAGTTTAACCGAAGAAATTTTAAGACTGGCATTTATTTCAGTTTTATCCAAATCAACCACTATTTCATTTGGAATATTTTCTGCTGGACATTTTAATTCTACTTTTCTTCTTACAGTATTTAAAACTCCCCCTTTTTTTAATCCAGGTGATTTATCTTGATTAATAAATTTTACAGGTATCTCCAAAACAACAATAGAACCTTTTGCAATTCTCATAAAATCAATATGAATTGGTTCATCAGATACAGGATCGTAAGCAATTTCTCTTGGCAAAACTTTTTCTGATGTTCCTTCTATATCCATATCAACTACTTTTGACATAAAAGTTTCTGTACTAATAATATCTTTAAGATGTAATTTGTTTAGACTTATATTTATGTTATTTTTTTTACCACCGTATAGTACGGCTGGTATAAATCCGGTAGATCTCAACTTGTTTGTTTGACCTGTTGATTTAGCTTCTCTTTTTGTAGCCTTTAAAATATTCATATAATTGGAATGGAGTTTTTATAGCAAGTTTAGAAAAAAAACAAGCTAAATTACTTAAAAAGACTAGAAACTGACGTAGAGTTAGCAATTCTTTTCATTGCCTCTGAAATCATTGGAGCAATAGAAATTATTTCTATTTTTTTACTTTTTCCAATTTTTTTTGAGTTATCAATTGTGTCAGTAGTTATCAATTTTTTAATTTGGGAACTCTCTATTTTATCTACGGCATTACCACTTAATACAGCATGAGTTATGTAAACATAAACATCTTTTGCTCCTTTTTCTTTTAAAGCTTTAGCTGCATTAACGATAGTACCCCCTGAATCTATAATGTCATCGACAATTACACAGTTTTTATTTTTTACATTACCAACTATATTCATAACTTCTGACTTTCCTGGGCTTGGTCTTCTTTTATCAATAATTGCAATGCTTGAATTGATTCTTCTGCTTAAAGCTCTTGTTCTTTCAACCCCACCAACATCAGGAGAGACACAAATTAAATTATTTATTTTCATTTTCTTTTTTATATGTCTTGCAAATATAGGAGTAGCAAAAAGATTATCTACAGGAATGTCAAAGAAACCTTGGATTTGACCCGCGTGAAGGTCCACACTCAATATTCTATTTGCCCCAGCGTTTGTAATTAAATTTGAAACTAATTTTGCTGATATTGCTGTTCTTGGCACAACCTTTCTATCTTGTCTTGCATATCCAAAATAAGGAATTACAGCTGTAATATTTTTTGCAGAAGATCTTCTCAATGCATCAACACAAATCAACAATTCCATTAAATTATCATTTGCAGGATTAGATGTTGATTGAATTACAAATATACTATTACCTCTAATATTTTCATTAATTTCAATATAAACTTCTCCATCTGCGAATCTTTTTATATTTGAATTGACTAGTTTTAGTTTGAGTTGTCTTGCTATGTCTTTGCACAGTTTTGAATTACTTGTACCAGCAAGAACTTTCATAAGATAACTTGTTTATACAACTTTAATTTAACTTTTCAAATTAATTAAACATTTAATTAAGTCATTAATATGACAGAAATACATCTGCCGTAATCTGCTTCTTTATTGAAAAGAGATCTTCTATAACTATAAAAAAAATCAACTTCAGAAAATGTATCTTTTTCTATGTTTTCTATACTCTTTATATTGAGATTCGATATTTCTTTATTTATGTATCCTCTTAGGTCAAAAATATAATTTTCGTTGCTAATTTTTTCAAAAAATATTTCATTTTTTTTGTCCTGGTCAGTAAATTTTTTATAAAGATCAGTTTTAATTTTATAGTTTTTTTTATTTATACATGGACCAACAACAGCAATTAGATCGTTATTATTTGAATTTAATTCATTAAATTTTTCTACTGTATTTTTTATTATTCCATTAAGTGCGCCCTTCCAACCTGCATGCGAACACCCAATTATTTTATTTTTTGGGTCATAAAAAAAAATTGATGCACAGTCGGCCGTTAGGATACCAATTCCAACATTTTTTACTTTTGAAACTATAGCATCTCCAGCAAGTTTATTTTTAACATCATCATCGGAAATAAAACAAATAACTTCATTGGTATGTTTTTGGTTTAAAGTTATTAATGATTCTTTTTTGCATTCAATTTTTTTACTTACAAATTCAAGGTTTTTTAAAACATTTTCTTTTTTATCATTTGATCCCAAGCCACAGTTTAAGCTTTCATAATTACCTTCAGAAAAACCATTTTTTCTAGAAAAAAAACAATGTTTTATATTTTTAAATTTTTGTAATTTTTTTGAGAAAAACATAATTAAAAACCTAATGAAAAATTTTCGCCTTTTTTTTGAGCAAACATAACTTTAAAATGATTACCCATTTCTTTAGGATTTAGTAACCTTTTTAATCTATAAAACATATCTGCTTTTTCTTTAAATGTCATTTTTTTTGAAGAAATATTTGCTCTTTCCAAAATACCAATTTTTTTTAAAAATTCACTTTGGTTTGTTATTTTTTTTACATCAAGATTATTTTTGGACAAAATTTTATTAAATAATTTAAAATTAATATGTGAAGTAATATCTGAATGACCAGGTTTAAAAAAAATATCTAAATAATTGTGTTTTTTTACCGCCTGCAAAGTATTTTGATTTTTTGCTATGGTATAACCATAGTCAAAAGCTAACAATCCGCCGTCAAATTTATTAATTTTTTTTGATATCTGTTCAAGAAACTTTAACGCTACTATAGGATATTCAATAGTATTACCAACAGAAATTAAATTTAAGTTTTTTATACATTTTATTAAATTATTATTTGCTCTTTTATGTAAGAATTTTATATTTTTCTCATTAGTTGATAAAGTTATATGTTTTTCAAAAAATTTTTTTTTCTTTTTATATATCTGCTTTATAGGCAGTGCATCAAAAAATTCATTTGCAAAAAAGATTACTGGTCCACAATTTATCTCTTCTATTTTTTTAATCCATTTAACTTTTTTATTATTAATTTTTGTTTTTTGAATTTTTTTTAGCATATCACTTATTTCCAACAAATTTATTTCTAAAGAATTATAAAATTCTTCAAATTGTCTAAATGTTTTTAATAAGTCTTTGCACAAAGTTCCATCTCCTGGCCCAAGTTCGACTATCGAAATTTTGTTTGGTTTTCCTAAGTGTTCCCAAAAAGCAACACACCATACAGCTATCATTTCTCCAAAAAGATTTGAAATTAATGGTGAAGTGATAAAATCTCCTTTTTTTCCAAAAGGATTATTTTTCATGTAATAGCCAAATTTTTTATCATATAGAGCCATGTCAATAAATTTATCCAATGGAATGGATTTTTGTTCTTTCAACAAATTAATTATTTTGTTCATTTTTCTTTATAAATATAATTATTATGCATCCGGATATAAAAGTAATTAGGCTTAAAATAGTTCCCATCGATAAATAATTGAAAAAATAACCAAGATGTGAGTCAGGTTCTCTAAAACTTTCAGATAAAATTCTAAAGATAGAGTAAAAAATTAAAAATATACTTGAAATGTAACCTGTTTTTAACAACATGTTTTTTTTAAGCACTAAATAATTTAGCAAAATAAAGAGCAAAATTCCTTCGAGAATCGCTTCGTAAATTTGAGACGGGTGTCTTGCCATGTTATCAACATTAGGAAAAACAACTGACCACGGAAGTTCAGAAATTTTTCCATATAGTTCCCCATTTATGAAATTTGCAATTCTTCCCAGGAAAAGTCCTATTGGAGCAACACAGGAAATAACATCAGCTAAACTGAAAAAATTTATATTTTTTATTCGAGAAAAAAATAAAATTGAAGCTACAACACCAAGCAATCCGCCATGAAAAGACATTCCACCTTTCCAAACTTGTAAAATTTCATAAGGATTTTGTATGTAATAATTATAATTATAGAAGATAATATAACCTAATCTTCCTCCAATAATTATTCCTAGTATTATATAAACTATAAGATCATCAAGATCTTTTTGTTTAACTGAGTAAGAATCATTTTTGTTTATGGTTTTTTTTATTATTTTATTGGCATATATCCAGCCCAATATTATTCCCAAGATATAAGCTATTGAATACCATCTGAGTTGAAAAAAACCTAAATCAATAAGCACAGGGTCAAAATTATGAATAATCATTTGTAAAAAAAAGATTTATTTAATACTTAAATTAAAATAACTTAAAGACAATTTAAAATATATGGAAAAATATAACAATTTTTTAAGAAATATATCGGAATTAATAGAAAAAGGTTTGTTCACTTCAAAAGACCTAAAAAAAGAGATCGAAAAAGCTCTAAGATTTAGGTTAGAAAATATTGCAACTAAGCTTAATTTTGTTTCCAGAGATGAATTTGAAGTGCAAAAAAAAATAGTTGAAAAATTACAAAAAGACCTCAATAAATTAAAAAAAAAAACTGGAACTAAAAAAACTAAATAGGGAGTGACACTTTGACTCTTAGTCCATTCAATGGACTTTTCTCCAGAGAAATATCTCCTCCATGTGCGCGGATAATATCGTTTGCTATTGATAAGCCTAATCCCACACCCGATTTATTTTGACTTCTACTTTTGTCAATTCTGTAAAATGGTTTCATTACGTTTTTGTGTTCATTTTCAGGAATTCCCGGACCATCATCATCAATAAATATTAGAATGTTATTTACAGTTTTTTTCGTAAAAATTTCTAAATTTTTTCCGTATGATAGCCCATTATCTATTAAATTAACTAAACACCTTTTAATAGAATTTGGCCTAATATTAATTTCATTAATTTCTTGAAGCTGAAGATTTATGTTAGCTTTTGAATATTTGCTAACAATTTCTTTAACAATATTATTTAGATTTGAAAGTTCAGTTTCTTCATTTTTTTGATGACTGGAAAATTCTAGATATTCATTTAACATTCTTTCCATTTCTTCTATATCATCACTCATTTTTTTTGCCAGATCTTGCTGTTTTAACATTGCTAATTGTAATTTTAATCTAGTTAGTGGAGTTCTAAGATCATGGCTAATTCCAGACAACATTTCAGATCTTTGATTTAGATGAACAGAAATCCTTTTTCTCATTCTGTCAAACTCATAGGCGGCCTGTCTTATTTCTTTCGCTCCCGATGGTCTAAACTCTTTTACAAATTCACCTTTACCAAATTTTTCAGCAGCCAAGGCTAAATTTACTATTGGACGAGTTTGATTCTTTAAAAATATTATAGCAATCAAAATTAATAAAAGACCTGGCAATGTAATCCATAATGCAAAAATACGAGCAGAAGAGGGCACAACTCTGTGTTTTGGAAAAAATATTTGAATGATACCATTACCAAATTCAATTCTTAAATCTACGAGTTCTGCATAATTTTTTGTATCAAACCAATAAGAATGTTGAAAAGTAGATTTCAACTCTCGACGCAAACTTCTATCCATGGGACTGTACCATCTTTCTGTTTTTTCATTTGGCAAAATTTCATCTTCTTTAAAGGTGACCACAAAGTCAAAATTTTTGTTATATAGGTCAATAATTGTTTCTCTATTTTTTTGATCATTTTTATAAACATCAATTAAAGTTTGAACTTCACTTACCAAAGATCTAGTCATTCCTTTGTTTGATTTTATCCAAAGACTATCAAAAAAAACTATTGTAATAATTATTTGTAACAAAATTATTGGAGTGGCTACAATTATTAAAGATCTATAAAAAAGTTTTTTCGGTAAAAATTTTTTAATAAAATTATTCAATCCATAAAACATAACCTGATCCCCTAATTGTTTGTAAATATTTTGGATTTTTTGGCCTAGACTCAATTTTTTGTCTTAGTCGAGTTATCATTACATCTATTGTTCTTTCTTTAGAAACATTTATCATTTTTCCTATTTCGTCTCTCGAAAAAATTTTGCCTGGCGATTCCAACATATTTTCCAACACGTTTTTTTCTTGTGGATTAATTTTTTTAACTTTATCATATATTTTAATACTCATTTTTTTTAAGTTTACCAAAGCCTCTCCTATATATATTTCTTCAGGTAAAATAGCTTTTTTTGTTTTATTTAAAATATTTTTTATTCTTAACAAAAGCTCTTTTGGTTCAAAAGGTTTTCCAAGATAATCATCAGCACCCAATTCTAAACCTTCTATCCTATCCTTTGTTTCGCCCTTGGCTGTTAATAATATAATAGGTGTAGAATTATTTTTTTTAATCTCCTTAGTCAATGATAGACCACTTTGACCAGGCATCATAATATCTAAGATAAGAATATCAAATTTTATAATTTTTATTTTACTTTTAGCATCAGTAGCATCCTTTGCTGTAGTAACAACAAATTGTTGTTCTTCAAGATATTCTTTTACCAATTCTTTAATTCTGTCATCATCGTCTACCACAAGAATATGAGTTTTTTTTTTATTCATCAATTATTTTATTTAATATTTTTTTAAATTTAATTACCGAATCAGAATCAGAACTCTTTAATGCATTATAAATTCTTTTTTTTTGTTCCAAAAAAATTTCATCAAAAAGTTTTTTACCTTTTTCGTTCAAAAAAATATGTCTTTGCCTAGAGTCTATCTCACCTTTTTTCATTAGAATTGCTTTATTTTTTATTAAATCTTTTAAAACTCTGTTTAAACTTTGTTTTGTAACTTTTAATTTACCAAGAAGTCCTGACACTGTTATTCCTTCGTGTCTTTCAATCAAATGAATTACTCTATGATGAGCTGTACCAAAAGAGTATTTTTTTAAAATTTTTTTAGGATCAGAATAAGTTTCTCTGTACGCATAAAATATTTGTTCAATAAAATCTTTTATTTGGTCATCTTTTAAATATAGTAAGTCTCTCATAATTAATTAGGGTCAGTTATATTGACATATCTATATAAGATAGATACTTTTTTGAACTAAATAAATCAATTAAGATTAGTAAATTTTTTTATGGAATCCATACCTTATGATAAAAGATCGGGAAAAATTTGGTTTAACGGCGAACCAATAAACTGGTCTGATGTCAAAATACATGTTTTAAGTCACGGTCTACACTATGCCAGCTGCGTTTTTGAAGGTGAAAGAGTTTATGATGGAGAAATTTTTAAACTTAAAGAACATACAGAAAGACTCTATCATTCTGCTTCTAGAATGGGTTTTAAAATTCCATACAAACAAGAATTACTAAACAAAGCTACCAAAGATATTGTTGCGATACAAAAAATAAAAAATGGTTATGTTAGACCTGTAGTATGGCGAGGTAGTGAAATGATGGCAATTTCTGCTCAACAAACAAAAATAAATGTAGCAATTGCAGCTTGGGAATGGGGTCCTTATTACGACATTAATAAAGGTATTAGATTAAATATATCACGATGGAAAAGACCAGCGCCAGATACAATACCTTGGGATACTAAAGCTTCAGGTTTATATATGATTTGTACACTTTCAAAACATGAAGCAGAACAACAAGGGTTTACAGACTCATTAATGTTCGATTATCAAGGTAATATAGCTGAAGCAACGGGAGCCAATATATTTTTTAAAAATAAATCTGGAGAGCTACATACTCCTATCGCAGATTCTTTTTTAAATGGCATTACAAGAAGATGCGTTATAGATATTGCAAAATCCAAAGGTATAAAAGTTTTTGAAAGAAAAATTAAACCAGAAGAAATGGATAATTTTGTAGGATGTTTTTTAACAGGTACCGCAGCAGAAGTAACTCCTGTTTCGCAAATTGATAAATACAATTTTACAGTTTGTAATGTTATTAAAGATTTGTCTAAAAGTTATCAAGCTTTAGTAAGAAAAAAGACAGCAGCATAAATTTACTAATCAGTTGCGTGGCCTATTCCTTTTTTTACATAATCGTATCCTGTGTAAAGAGTAAGTGCGGCAGATATCCATAACAAGATAATTCCTAAGGAGTGTGCATTATAGTCTTCAAAATTTATAAGTTTATTTCCGCTCTCCCCAGTTAGTAATATTGCAATAGCAAGCATTTGTATAAAAGTTTTAAATTTTGCCAAACTTGTTACGGGCATAGCAACTTGGAATTTTGCTAAATATTCTCTTAGACCTGATATTAATATTTCTCTAATTAAAATAATTATAGCAGCTACAACTTCATAATTTATTATTGTTTGATCCATTATTAAAAGAACAAGTGCACTGGCTACAATAATTTTATCAGCAATTGGATCTAAAAGTTCACCAAGTCTTGATTCTTCTTTATAAAGTCTGGCCAATAAACCATCTAAAAAATCTGTGAAACAAGCTAAACCAAATATAAAAAATGGTATCCAGTCACCAAGAGCTCCTGGTAGAAAAAATGTTAAAATAAATATTGGGACCAAAATAATTCGTCCAATAGTGAGTATATTTGGAACTTTAAGTTTCATTTTTTTTAACTATGAAAAAAATCATGTATTTTTTTAGCTACAGAAGTTTCTATTCCTTCTACCTTTTTTAAATCATCAAAGCTAGCCGATTCAACAGCTCTAGCTGATCCAAAATAGTTTAACAAAGATCTTTTTCTATTTCTACCAACTCCACTTATTTGATCCAGCAAAGATTTGGTAAAATTTTTCTTCCTTTTCATCCTATGGCTACTTAATGCAAATCTGTGAGCTTCATCTCTTAGTCTTTGAAGAAAAAATAGTAAAGGTTCTCTTTTATTTAGTTTAATTGCTTTAGTTTTGTAAAAAAAAGTTTCATCACCTTTACTTCTATTTACCCCTTTTGCGATGGCCACTATGGGAATGTCATGAAAACCATATTCATCCAATATTTTTCTCCCCACTGAATATTGACCTTTGCCACCATCAATAATTACTAAATCAGGAATTATTACTTCTCCTTTTTGTTTGTTCTTAATGATTTTTGAAAATCTTCTCTCAAAAACTTCTTTTAGCATTCCATAATCATCTCCAGCGCCTATTTCTTTATTTTTAATATTAAATTTTCTGTATTGTTTTTTAATAAAACCTTCCGAACCAAATGTAATTAAAGCTCCAACAGAATTAGAACCCTGAATATGACTGTTATCATATACTTCTATCGTTCTTGGAGAGACATCTAATCTAAATTTATCAGCAACTTCATTTAGAAGTTTATTGTTAGTTTCAGACTCAAATATTTTTCTGGTTAAGGCTTCTTTTGCATTCCTTTCAGCCATTTTCGATAATTTTAATGCATTTCCTTTTGTAGGAATCTTTATAGATATAAATTTATCTTCTTTTTTTTCTAAAGCTGATTTAACAAGATTTAAATCTTTAATTTTTTTATTGATTAAAATTTCAATAGGTACATTTTTATTTTCATAAAATTGAGCGATAAACGAAGTTAAGACGTCCTCTGCTGTATGAGATTTGTCGTGATAAGGAAAATAAGACTGGTTACCCCAATTTTGTTTTGATCTATAAAAGAACACCTGAACACAAGTTTTTCCTGCTTCTTGCGCAATAGAAATAACATCCGCATTATCAAGATTTGTTGAGCTTATACTCTGAGAAGATTGAATTTGAGTCAATGATTTTATTCTATCTCTTAAAACAGCTGCTTTTTCATAATCCATTTTTTCACTACTTTTTTCCATATCGTTTGATAATTTTTTTTGTATATTTTTTGATTTTCCAGAAAGAAATGATATTGCGTCTGATACAAGTTTTGAGTATTCAGTTTTACTTAAATGATTTACGCAGGGCGCAGAACATCTTTTGATTTGATATAGAATGCAAGGCCTTTCTCTATTCTTAAAAACAGAATCATTACATACCCTTAATAAAAAAACTTTTTGTAAAATTTTTATTGTCCAATTAGCAGAACCCGCAGAAGCAAATGGACCAAAATAATAACCATTTTTATTTTTTTTACCTCTATGTTTTGATAATTGCGGCCAATCAGAATCTTTCTCTATAAAAATATATGGAAAGGATTTGTCATCTCTGAGAAGAACATTAAATTTAGGTTTAAATTTTTTAATTAAATTTGCTTCCAAAAGCAAAGCCTCTGCCTCACTACTTGTTGTTATTATTTCTAAATTATTTGTTAAAGCCAACATTCTTTCAGTTCTTATTGGTTGATTTTTATCCAAAACATAACTTTTTAATCTATTAGGAAGATTTTTTGCTTTACCGACATAGAGCACCTGATCTTTCTTATCAAGCATTCTATACACTCCAGGACTATTAGAAATTAATGGAATTTTTTTTCTAATTAATTCTTTACCAAAATCAAGATTCCTCATAATCTTTTCTAGTTTTAAAAACTTCTATCCCAACCGAATCTGCATTTTTTATTGCATCAGGTTTTTCAATTTTAATTTTTACAGAGTTTATTCTTTTGTCCTCAAATATTTCATTAAAAGAATCCTCTGCTAAGCTTTCTAAAAAATTATATTTTTTGCTTTTGGCTAATTTTTCCAACTTATTGGTAACTTTTTCATAGTCAATAATACTTTTTATATCTTTTTCATTAGGAGTAGTATTTTGGCTAACGTTAATAACAATATTAAATTTTATTTTTTGTTTTTTTATTTTTTCGTGGTTATGTATTCCTATAATTTCTTGTATAATAAAATCTTTAATGAAAACACTTCTTTTTACTGAGCTTTTATTTTTTTTAGGTTTTAATTCTATAATTTTAAAATTATTCTTTTTCATTTTTCTTATTCCACGATAAATTTTGTCCACTATCAACAGCTATAATTTGTCCTGTAACGGAACTGTTGTTAATCAAAAACTCAACGGTATCACAAATATCGGCTAGGCGAACAGACTGTTTCAGAAGCGTTGAATTCACTTGATTTCTAAAATGTTTATCTGATTGTCTCTTGCTTTTTATTGTAGGCCCAGGAGCGATACCATTAACTCTTATATTAGGTCCTAATCTCATAGCCATAGTTTTTGTTAAAGTTTTCAAACCACTTTTGCTAATAGTATATGATGAAAAAAAAGGGGTTAGGTTAAATATTCTTTGGTCAATAATATTAATTATATTGTATCCGGATTTTTTGGACGCTTGTTTTGCAAAATGTTTAGTTAAAATTGCTGGTGCACGGAGATTAATGTTTAAATGATCGTTCCAACTTTTAGTTGTAAAATTTGAAATATCATCTTTTTCAAATAATGCAGCATTATTTATCAAACAATTAATAGTTCCCAATTTTTTTTTTGCGTGAGATATAATTTTTTCAACTTTTTTAGGATTTTTCAAATCAGCTTTGATTAAAATTACCTTCACTAAGTTTTGTTCTATTTTTTTTTTTAATTCTCTAGCTTTAGATGCAGATCGAAAATAATGTAGGGCAATATTCCATCCTTTTTCAGCAAAGTGTAGAGCTATAGCTTTTCCTATTCTCGTTGCAGCTCCAGTAATTAGTAGGTTTTTATTTTTGATCATTATTTTTTTTTAGGCTCTCTTTGTATAATGAATATCCAGTTTTTACCTTATTTGAGTACGACAGTTGAAAAGTTTCTAATTGCCACCCTGACATTCTATGAATTAATAATTTTAAATTTTTCTCTTTCCAGTACAATTTTGTATTTTCATTTTTCCATATTTTTTTTTCTTCATTTGTTCTGGCACATCCATAACAATATCCAGTTCTCGGGTCTGTTCTGCAAATACTTATGCAAGGTGATATGATTTCATTATTTTTTTCATTTTTTTTCATTTTAATTAGCGTTTTTTTTTTGGCCTAGTTCCTGGTTTTCCTTGAGTCGATCTGCCTTCTGGATAAACTTTGTTTTTAAGCTTAGATTGTCTTATTTTTGGATTAATTCCAATCTCTAATTCACTAGCTTCTAATTTTCTTATTTCATCTCTAGTTTTGGCAGCTTCCTCAAATTCTAAATTTTCAGCAGCTTCTTTCATTTTTTTTTTAAGTGATTTTAAATGTTTTTTTAAATTATGACCTATGGAAGTATCAACATTGATTTTTGCATAATCCTTTTCATAAATACTTTTTAAAATATCCGTTATTTCTTTTTTTATTGATGTTGCGTTGATATTATTTTTTTTATTGTAAGCTAGTTGTAATTTTTTTCTTCTATTTGTTTCTTCAATTGCTTTTTCTATACTTTTAGTTTTTTTATCAGCATACAAAATAGCTTTTCCTTCAATATTTCTTGCCGCTCTACCTATTGTTTGAATTAAAGATCTTTCAGATCTTAAAAAACCTTCTTTGTCTGCGTCTAATATAGCGACTAGTGCACATTCAGGAATATCTAACCCTTCTCTTAATAAATTAATTCCTACAAGTACATCGAATACACCCATTCTTAAATCTCTCATAATTTCAATTCTTTCAAGAGTATCTATATCAGAATGCATATATCTTACCTTTACTCCATTTTCATGAAGGTATTCAGTTAAATCTTCAGCCATTTTTTTTGTTAAGGTTGTTACCAATGATCTAAAATTTTTTTTTGTTATTTCTTTACATTCTGCCAAAAGATCATCAACTTGATTTTTTGCTGGTCTAATCTGAACTTCTGGGTCACACAATCCTGTAGGCCTTATTACTTGATCAACAAATTTTCCGGATGTTTGCTCAAGTTCCCAAGGTCCTGGTGTGGCTGAAACAAAAATAGTTTGAGTTCTCATAGCATCCCACTCTTGGAATTTTAAAGGTCGGTTATCCATACATGAAGGAAGTCTGAAACCATACTCAGATAAAGTTTTTTTTCTTGTGTAGTCACCTTTATACATTCCATTCAATTGTGGAACAGTCACATGACTTTCATCAACAAAAACTAGAGTATTATCTGGAAAATATTCAAAAAGAGTAGGAGGGGGCTCTCCAGGTTTTCTTCCTGTTAAAAATCTAGAATAATTTTCTATTCCAGCGCAAGTTCCTGTTGCTTCTATCATTTCCAAATCAAATCGTGTTCTTTCCTCTAATCTTTGCGCTTCTAAAAGTTTGTTTTCAGATTTATGTTTTTTTAAAGTAATTTCTAATTCTTTTTTTATTTCTATAATCGCTTGTTCGATAGTAGGTCTAGGAGTTATATAGTGGCTATTTGCGTATAACTTAATTAAATTTAAATCATTAGTTTTACTTCCAGTAAGAGGATCAAATTCAACAATTTTTTCAACTTTATTTCCAAATAAAGAAATTCTCCAAGCTCTATCTTCCAAATGAGATGGAAAAATTTCTAAATTATCACCTCTTACTCTAAATGTGCCACGATGAAAGTTTTGATCATTTCGTTTATACTGAAGATTAACCAAAGTTTTTATAATTTGTTCTCGATTATGTTCGTGATTTTTTTTGATACCCAAAGTCATTTTGCTATAGGATTCAACTGAACCCAAACCGTAAATACAGGAAACGCTCGCAACAATAATTACATCATCTCTTTCAAGAAGTGATCTAGTTGCTGAATGTCGCATTCTGTCTATCTGTTCATTAATAGAAGCTTCTTTTTCAATATAGGTGTCAGATCTAGGTACGTATGCCTCAGGTGTATAATAATCATAGTAAGATACAAAATATTCTACAGCATTATTGGGAAAGAAAGTTTTCATCTCCCCATATAATTGAGCAGCTAAAGTTTTATTTGGAGCCAGAATTAAAGCAGGTCTATTTAATGCTTCAATTATTTTTGCCATAGAAAATGTTTTACCCGAACCAGTTACACCTAACAGAACTTGGTCATTTTTTTTGTCTTTTATTCCAGAAATTAACTTTTTTATGGCTTCTGGTTGGTCACCCGCAGGTTTAAAATCAGAAACGGTAGATAGTTTTATTCCACCTTCTAATTTTTTTCCAAATAAAAAGTCTTTATCAATTGGATCTAGAGACTTTTCTTGATATGTATTTTGCATAGTAATTAATAATTTTTATATATAATAAAATTAATGAGCATAGTTTCCAACTCTTTAAAAAGAATTAAACCATCACCTACAATAGCAGTGAGCCAAAAAGCTAGGGAATTAAAGGCCGCAGGCAAAGACGTAATAGGGCTAGGAGCAGGAGAACCAGATTTTGACACACCTGATAATATTAAAAAAGCTGCTATCGAAGCAATTAATAAAGGTGAAACAAAATATACAGCTGTTGATGGAACTCCAGCTTTAAAAAAAGCAATAGTAGGTAAATTCAAAAGAGAAAATAATTTAGATTATTTAACAGAACAAATTTCTGTAGGTACAGGCGGAAAACAAATAATCTTTAACGCTATTTTAGCAACAGTAAATCCGGGTGATGAAGTTATTATTCCAGCACCTTACTGGGTTTCATATCCAGACATAGTTCTTTTGGCTGGCGGAACTCCAAAAATAGTTAAATGTTCAGAAAATAATAATTTTAAAATTACACCTAGTGAATTAGAAAAAAGCATTACTAATAAAACTAAATGGATAATAATAAACTCTCCATCAAATCCAACAGGATCAGGTTACAATCAAAAAGAACTTGAAGCTTTAGGAGAGGTGTTAAAAAAAAATAAAAATGTATTTATTTTAAGTGACGATATTTATGAGCATATTACATATGATGATTTTAAATTTTTTACTATTGCTCAAATTAAAGAGTTAAAAGAAAGAACTCTTACAATGAATGGTGTTAGTAAATCATATGCCATGACTGGTTGGAGAATAGGATATGGAGCTGGACCAAAAGATATAATTAAAGCTATGGCAAAATTACAGTCCCAATCAACAACAAATCCCTCTTCGATAAGCCAAGCAGCAGCTGTTGAAGCGTTAAACGGAACTCAAGATTTCATTAAAACAAGAGCCGAATCGTTCAAAGAAAGAAGAGACTTTGTTGTAAAATATTTAAACAACATTAAAGGATTAAGCTGCTTAAAACCAAATGGAGCATTTTATGTGTTTCCAAATTGTCAAAAATTATTAGGAAAAAAATTAAAAACAGATAAAGAATTTGTTGAAAAATTACTTGAGGAAGCTTTAGTAGCAGTTGTTCAAGGATCAGCTTTTGGATTGGATGGATATTTTAGAATTTCATACGCCACATCTATGGATAATCTTAAAAAAGCTTTGGAACGAATAAAATCTTTTTGTGAAAATTAATTTTTTGAAGCTAAAAATTTCTCAGCTTCAAGGGCCGACATACAACCCATGCCAGCTGCAGTCACAGCTTGCCTAAAAATTTTGTCTTTTACGTCTCCAGCAGCAAAAACACCTGGTTTATTTGTTTGAGTAGAATCTGGTTTCGTAATTAAATAACCTTCTTTATCCATGTCCAATTGACCTTTAAATAAAGATGTCGCTGGATCATGTCCTATGGCAATAAATAGTCCATGAACATTAAGTTGAGTAGTTTTATTTGTTTTTACATTTTTAATTTTAATTCCAGTTACACCTTTTGGTTTTTCATTTCCTAAAACTTCTTCTAGTACTGAATCCCAGATAATTTCTATTTTTTTGTTTTCTTTTAATTTTTTTTGTAGCATTTTTTCTGCACGCAATTCATTTCTTCTATGAATAAGTTTAACTTTGGTTGCAAATTTTGTTAGAAAAATTGCTTCTTCTACTGCAGCATTGCCCCCACCTATAACTGCTACTTCTTTATTTTTAAAAAAGAAACCATCGCATGTTGCACATCCCGAAACTCCAAATCCTCTATATTTCTGTTCAGACTCTAAATTTAACCATCTAGCTTGAGCGCCAGTTGAAATTATAATTGAATCAGCAGTGTATTCCTGTCCGCTGTCACCAATGGCCTTAAAGGGTTTTTTACTAAGGTCGACTTTATTAATATGATCTTGAATCATATCAGTTCCAACCGCTTTGGCTTGTTCTTTCATTTGATCCATCAACCAAGGTCCTTGTATAACATCTGAGTATCCAGGATAGTTTTGGACATCTGTCGTTGTTGTCATTTGTCCTCCAGGTTCTGCACCATGGACTAGTATAGGCTTAAGCATTGCTCTTGCTGTATATATTGCAGCAGTATATCCAGCAGGACCAGATCCTATAATTAAAACTTTCGAATGTTTTTTTGAATTAGTATTCATATTTAACGCACATATAAGTATCTTTTTTAAGATTTAAAGTTTTAAATTTTTTATTCTTGCCCAAAGGTATCGTTGTATTGCTGGTTAACTCTGACGAAAGTTGTGCACTTACTAAGTTGCTTTAGTGAAGGCGCCCCAACATAAGTGCAACTACTTCTTAAGCCACCTAGTATATTTTGAACAGTATCCTTTATTTTACCACGATACTTAAGTTGAACTTTTTTTCCTTCACTACTTCTATAATCTGATAGACCACCATAATGTTTTGTAATTGCTGTGTTTGAACTTGAACCATAAAATTCAATAAGCTGAGATCCATTCCTCTTTACTTTTTTGCCTCCACCTTCTTCGTGACCCGCAAACATTCCTCCAAGCATTACAAAATCGCCACCACCACCAAATGCTTTTGCTACATCACCAGGACATGTACAGCCTCCATCAGCAATTATATGAGCACCCAAACCATGTGCAGCGTCTGCACATTCGATGACAGCACTTAACTGAGGGTACCCTACACCTGTTTGCAAACGTGTTGTACAAACACTTCCTGGTCCTATGCCAACTTTTACAATATCAGCTCCATTCATAACCAATTCTTG
>CACLMO010000012.1 GCA_902608065.1 uncultured Pelagibacteraceae bacterium | reverse complement strand
AGCTTGTTAATAAGATCTTTTTGTATATCTGCTAAAGAAAAAGTTGGAAAAAATAAATATATGAAAAAAATATTTAATAAAAAAAGTAAATTTTTTGCCAAGGTATACCTATAAAATTTCTCTTTTACCCACGTGGTTAGCTTGGCTTACTATTCCTTCTTTTTCCATTATTTCCATAATTCTTGCTGCTCTATTGTAGCCAATTTGAAGTCTTCTTTGCAAAAAGCTTGTAGATGCTTTTTTTTCAATTTTTACGATATCTACTGCTTTAAGATATAATTCGTCTTTTACATCATCATTAATTAAATTTTCATCTTTTTCATTTTCTTTAACAATTGTAATTTCATCAATATAATCAGGTTTTCCTTGAGATCTTAAAAAGCTATTAACTTTTTCTATTTCAGTTTCTGAGACATAGGGTCCGTGAATTCTAATTATTCTATTTGCTGATGACATAAATAACATATCACCTTTGCCAAGCAATTGTTCAGCACCTTGTTCTCCTAAAATTGTTCTACTGTCAATTTTTGAACTAACTTGAAATGAAATTCTAGTTGGAAAATTTGCTTTAATTGTACCTGTTATAACATCAACGCTTGGTCTTTGTGTAGCCATTATAATATGAATTCCAGCAGCTCGTGCCATTTGTGATAATCTTTGAATATAATTTTCAATTTCATTTCCAGCGATTAACATTAAATCTGACATTTCATCGACTATTACAACTATGTAAGGCATATGTTTTTTGTTTTTAATATTGTAACCATCAATATTTTTTACTCCTACACTTGTCATTAGTTTATATCTACTTTCCATTTCTTTTACGGCCCATCCCAACGCGGCTGTAGCTTTTTTTGCTTCTGTGATAACAGGACATAACAAATGCGGGATACCTTCATATGTTGAAAGTTCTAACATTTTTGGATCAATTAAAATTAAATTACATTTTTCTGGGGAATATTTATAAAGTAGAGATAGTATTATAGTATTAATACATACAGATTTGCCAGAACCAGTAGTTCCTGCAATTAATAAATGTGGCATAGCTGAAAGATCACCTACAATTGGAATACCAGAAATACTTTTACCTAAAGCTATTGGTAATTTTATTTCTTTTTTTTTGAATCTATCATCATTAATAATTTCACTAAGAAAAACTTTTTCTCTTTTTGTGTTGGGAATTTCTATACCAATTGTATTTTTACCAGGTATTGTTGCTACTCTTGTAGAAACTGAACTTGTATTTCTTGCTATATCATCTGCCAAGTTTACGATTTTAGAAACTTTAATACCTGATGCTGGCTCAAATTCATTTAAGGTAACTACTGGACCACAACTAATTCTTTTAATTTTACCCTGTACATTAAAATCAAGTAAAATCTTTTCTAAAAATTCCGAATTTTTACTCAATTCCTCACTATTAACATTTTTATTGTTTTTATAATCAGGGTTTTTTTCTAAAAAATTTAAAGTAGGTAATTTAAAATTATCTTTTGTACTTTTTGTTAGTTTATTTGCACTAAAGGGCAATATGGGTTGTTTTTCTTGAACAATATTATCTGATGCAGTTTTTATATCTATATTAGAATCTGAATCTTGAAGATTTATGTCTTTTTTTTCTTTTCTTTTAATTAAAGCTGTAATTTTTGAAATAAAAAAATATGGTAATAAAAAAATTTTATAAATTCCTTTTAATTTAAAATTAAGACTTAATATAAAAAAAATTATTGCAATTAATAAAAAAGAGAAAATTAAATATTGATTTTCAAATTGATTTGTTAATGTATAAAAATTTTCTTTAATGATACGACCAACAAATCCACCGTTACCATTATCAATTAGCCAAAAAGAATCATTTAAATATATGTTAATGAAAGTAGTGCCAAAAATTATATAAACTAGCGTAAAAAAAATTTTGGGAATAAAATTATTAATTTTTTTATTTGTGATTATTGCTAAACCCCAATTAAATAAATTTAAAACTAAAAAAAAAGCAACGAGTCCTATAGCTTGCAGTAAGAAATCTGAAATAACACTTCCATAAAATCCACCCAAATTTTTAATATCAACATTTTCTGGGTTGTATATAAAATTTGGGTCACTTGGTGAATATGTGGTAATAGATATTAGAATAAAAAAAGCTAGTAATATTAACAAAATACCAGATAATTCAATTAACTTATTTCTAATAATGTTATTAATCTTTGTAAAAATTTGAGTAGCCATATTTTTTTTAAATCGTCTAATTAACTTTGTATCATTTATTAATAATTGTTAAAATTAATTAATAAAAAATAAAAACATGAAAAAGCAAAAAATTTGCATAATTGGAGGTGGCATAACTGGATTAGTTACAGCTATAACTCTATCTAAACATCCCATAAATGTTGATCTAATAGTTGATGATGTTAATCATATTCATAAAAGTAATAAAACTGTGGCGATTTCTCAAAGTAATTATGATTTTTTAAAAAAATTAAATGTTTTTAATTTTTCAAAAAGTAAATTTTGGCCTTGTTTAAAAATGAAATTGTATACAAAAAATGAACAAAATAAAATTGAAGAAATTTTCCATGTAAATGGAAGTAATAAAAAAAATATTTTATATATGATTGAAAACTCAAAAATAATGAATCAAATGCTTGAATATATTAATAAAAATAAATCGATTAATCTTATAAAGAAAAAGATGATTTCTGAAATAATATCTACGGGTTTATTAAAAACTGTAAAATCTAACAATATTATTAATTCAAAATATAATTTGATTATTATTTGTACTGGTAGCCAGTCTAATTTGGTAAAAAATATGTTTAATAATAATACTTTTCAACACTCATACGAACAAACTTCTATTACAGCAATATTAAAACATAATTATCTTAAAAATAATACAGCTAGACAAATCTTTTTAGATGACGAAGTGCTTGCTTGTCTTCCAATTTCAAATACTCAAACATCTATCGTATGGTCAGTAAAAAAAAAAATAAATAAATATAAAAATTTATTTGTAAAACAAAAGATAAAATATTACACAAAAGATTTTCTAAAAAATTCAAAATTTATAAAAAATATTGAATATAATGATTTGCATTTTTTAATTAGAAGACAGTACCATCAAGATAGAACACTCTTATTTGGAGATTCTTTACACGTTGTGCACCCTTTAGCAGGACAAGGTTTTAATATGATTCTAAGAGATTTATCAAGTTTAGAAAAAATAATAAAAAATAAAATTAGTTTAGGATTAGATATTGGAAGTGCTGACTGTTTATCCGATTTCACAAAAGAAGCAAAACCAAGAAATTTATTTTATTCATTAGGCATTAATTTTCTTAAAAATTCCTTTTTTACGGAAAAAAAAACCTTAAGAAATTTTAGAAATAAAATGATGGTAAATTTAAATAAAAATAGTTTTTTTAAAAACTTAATTGTTAATATTGCCGATGGTGGTGTATAATTTAAAATTTACTGTATGGTTTTATTTTTTAAGTCATCATGAAGATTAAAATTTATTATTTCTTCTAACATTTTTATTTTTTTTTTCATTTCAATTGTTTCAAGCAATTTTTGTTTTTCCTCAACAGAAAATGGAGAGATCATACATATTGTGCTAATTAGTTGGTCAAAATCCAACTGTTCTAGATCGTTAAATTCAACAGAATAATTCTTTTTTTTTAAGAAAAATTTAATTTTTTTTAATAAGTCTTTATTATTGTAATTTTTTTCAAGGTCGTTTTCTAAGTTTAAATCTTTTATAAAATCAACATAATCAACTTTAAATATTCTGTATAGTTTATCTGTAGGCAATTCTTCTTTTATTCTAAATCTTATTATACCAGAAAGATTAATTACAAACCTTTGATTATTTATTTCATTAAAATTTATAATTTTTCCTAGACAACCAACTTCATAGACTTCTGGTTTTAAATTTTGTTTAAATTTTGGTTGAACCATTCCGAATAATCTTTCATTTTTTAAACAATCATTTATTAATTGAATATATCTTTTTTCAAATATATTTAGCGGAAGAACTGTATTAGGGAAAAAAATAGCATTCGGTAATGGAAATACTGCTATAGTCTTAGGTAATTTATTAAAAACCATAATTTTAAATATAAATTTAAGTATATATCACTACAATATAATTATTAAGCAAATAAATTATGTTGATCTTACGAAAATATATTTTATATAATTATTTTTTATGATTATTTGGATCGCATCTTACCCCAAAAGTGGAAACACTTGGGTCAGATCACTTTTAGCTTCTTATCTATTTTCAAATGATGGAAGCTTTAGTTTTGATTTGTTGAACAAAATTGGTCAATTTCCTAGTCAGGATTATCTTGGATTTTTTTTAGATAAAGAAAAAAATCCGAAGAAAGTAAAAGCACATGAGCATTGGATTGCTGCCCAAGATAAAATAAATTTAAATAATAAAACAAATCTTTTAAAAACTCATAGTGCATTATGTACAATTGAAAAATCTGCATTTACAAATAAAAAAAACACACTTGGTGCAATATATGTTGTTAGAGATCCACGAAATGTAATTACCTCATTATCAAATCACTACGAACTAACAATAGATGAAGCATTTGATTTTTTTACAAATGAAAAAAAAATTATCTTTGAGTCTGGAACTGGAACTGGAGCTGGAAACGTTCAATATATTGGAAGTTGGTCAGCACATTATGTATCTTGGAAAAATAATAAAGTTTTTCCAAGAATTATTATTAAATATGAAGATTTGCTTAGTAATACAAAAGAAACATTTATAAAGATTCTCAATTTTTTAGGCGAAAAAGATAGTGTAGTAAAAAACCAAAAGAAAATAGATAGAGTGATAGAGAGTTGTAAATTTGACGTTTTAAGAAATATGGAAGAAAAAAAAGGATTTTATGAAGCGGTAACTTCAAAAAAAAATAAGAAAAATATAAATTTTTTTCATTTAGGAAAAAAAAACAATTGGAAAAATTTACTAGATCTAAAGATTGAAAAAAAAATAAGAGAAATATTTTCTAATGAAATGAAGGAACTAGGATATAATTGATTTTTTATAAATCTTGACCTTTCGAAAATGATAGTATTATAATGCATTTTTTGCGGGAGTAGCTCAGTGGTAGAGCGAAACGTTGCCAACGTTTAGGCCGAGGGTTCAATTCCCTTCTCCCGCTCCAAATTATGACTGATCTTTCAGAAAAAAAATGCATACCATGCGAAGGAGGTATACCAGGATTCGATATAACCGAAATTCACAAATATCTTAAAATGGTTAATGGTTGGGAGGTTAAAGCTGACGAATCTAAAATTTATCATTTAGTAAAAGAGTTTAAATTTAAAAATTTTCTAGAAAGTCAAAATTTTGTAAATAAAGTTGGTAATATTGCTGAGGTAGAAGGTCATCATCCAGATATATGGTTTGGTTGGGGTTATGCAAAAATAAAAATTTTTACTCACGCAATAAAGGGTTTACACGAAAGTGATTTTATATTGGCAGCTAAAATTGATAAAATTTAAACTTAATGTTTAAAGTGACGAGTGCCAGTAAATATCATTACTATACCTGCATCATTAGCAGCTTTAATTACTTTTTTATCATTTATTGAGCCGCCTGGCTGAATAATAGCTTTTATACCACTTTCAATTAATTGTTCTATTCCGTCTGGGAATGGAAAAAATGCATCTGAAGCTGCAACAGAATTTATCAGTTTATTAGGTAAAAATTCCATAGCTTTGTTTGATGCAATTTTACAACTATCTAATCTACTAGATTGTCCTGCTCCAATTCCAATAGTAGATTTATTATTTACTAAAACAATTGCATTAGATTTAACATATTTACAAATATTAAATGCAAATTTTAAACTATTTAATTGATTTGGAGATGGTTTTTTTCGTGTAACGATTTTTAATTTTTTATTAAATAATATATTATTTTGGTCTTGTGCTAAAAAATAATTTCCCAAAAAATGATAATGAAATTTATTTGTTGGTTTGAATTTACTACAATCAATTAATATTAAATTTTTTCTTTTTTTTAACAATTTTATAGCATCTTTACTAAAACCTTGTGATAATATTACTTCTGAAAAAACTTTATTTAATTCTAGTGCTAATTTTTTTGAAATAAATGAGTTAATTGCAAACACACCACCAAAAGCACTTACAGGATCACATTGAAGTGCATTTTTATAAGATTGAATTTGATTTTTTTCAGAAGATGCGCCACATGGATTTGCATGTTTAATAATAACAGTTCCTTCATTTTTTTTAAAAGAATTTATAACCGAAAGAGCTGAAAAGATATCGTTGTAATTATTATGACTCAAATTTTTTCCATTGATTTTTTTCAAACCTAAATCATCAGTTATTCCATATAGGCGTCCTTCTTGGTGAGGGTTTTCACCATAACGAAGGTTTTCTATTAATTTAGCATATACTGTTTTTCTTTTTGGAAATTTAATATTGAATTGGTCATTTAACCAATTTGATATGACAGAATCATAATAAGCAGTTAAACTAAACGCCTTAGCGGACATTAATTCCCTAAATTTTATTGAAGTTGATCCTTTATTATTTTTAAGCTCTTTTGAAAGGGCAGAGTAATCTTCAAAGTTAGAAATTACAGTCACATCTTTAAAGTTTTTTGCAGCTGCTCTTATTAAGGTTGTTCCACCAATATCTATGTGTTCAATTAATTCTTGCAATTTTGCTTTTTCTTTAAGTTTTTTTTCAAACGGGTAAAGATCAACAATTACCAAATCAATATTTGGTATATTTTTTTTCTTAAGTTGATTTTTGTGTTTTGTATTTTTTCTTATATTAAGAATTCCTGCATGTATTTTTGGGTGTAATGTTTTTACTCTACCATTCAACATATCAGAAAATCCAGTATAATTTGAAACCTCAATACAATTATAATTCATATTTCTAATTTTTTTATAAGTTTTTCCAGAGCTTATAAGTTCGACGTTAAACTTTTTTAAAGTAGGTAATATATTTTTTAAACTCGATTTATCAGATACTGAAATAATTGCCCTGCTTATTTTGCTACGATTCATATTTTAACTTATTCTTTCAATTTCCCATTTTATCGAAATAATTTCTTCATTAATATTTCCAGAAATTGAAATTGACTCATTATTTATGATTTTATTTTTATTGCCAAGAAAAATATTTTTTTCTATTTCTAAATTATTTGATTTACTCTGTAATAACCAACCTTCTCCAGTAGATAAACTGATTAATACTGAGTTTCCTGCTTTTGTTTTAACGATTTTTGTATTTGGATAAACATGAAATCTTACGAAATAATTTAAAGGATATTTACAGTTTTTAGTTTTTTTTAATTGGTCTTCTCCATAAATTTTATCTTTTTCTTTTGAAATTTTAACTGATCTAGTATGTATATATCCAAATTCTTTTTCATAACCATTATGAGATGCTGACATCGAAAAAAAATCTTTATTCTCAGTATAACTTTTGTTAGTAATTTTGTGTTTTTCTAACAATAAGTTTCCATATAATTCACTTATAAATTTATTTTTTTGAAAGATACATGAAGACTTATCGTTTATGTAGAGAGTCGAGTGTGCAGCTGTTGAACGACTCAATAAAGTTAATTTCGGGGATAAATATTTCCCATATCCTGAATTACAAATTATTTTTTGTTTATTGGAGATAAGTTCAAATGATAAACAACCTGCTTGATAATCATTTGCGAAATTATCAGGTGGGGGATTTCCGCAATCAATAAAAAATTCAAATTTTTTTTTTTTTATTTTAATAAAATTTGAAATTTCATAATTTTTTTTTGTAAATTTATATTTTAAATTTTTTAAAAATATATCATAATTTTTATGATTAATTTCTGTTGCACCATTGAATAAAGGAAACTGTTTATTTGAACAAGATAATAACGCATAACAATTACCACATTTACTTATAATTTCATTTAGGAAATCTGGTATTGGCTTTTGTGCCTCTCTGAACCATTCTCTTATGATAATCAAATATTTAATACAAATAAAAACATCTTCTGGATTTCTTGATTTTGGGAATCCATTTTCATCAAAATAATTATTAACAATTTTTTCCAATTCTTTGATTCCAGTTTTATAATTTGAATCGTTTTCTTTAAAAATAATCCCTGATAATATTATTGCCGAACAACAAATTATTTTACTAGAATTACTAGATAAATTACTTATATTTTTTAAAAGAAAATTTGATTGTTTAACTAAACTCAAAAAAAAATTTTCCTTATATATTTTATTTGAGTTCTCAAGAGTTAGGTCGGTGTTTGATGACCAAGCAATAATTCTTTTTGCAGTAGTTTCCATTTGCCATGTATTAGAATTGTAATTAAAAAAAAAACTAATCCAGCTTTTAATTATATTTTTAGTAATATCCTTGCTATCTTTTCTATCTAATCTTGTTAACCATAAAAAACTATGTAAATTTTCAAATTTTAGTTTTTCCTTTCTATTTGTTTTCCACAACAGTTCTGGAGCTGTACTTACTATTTTATAAAAATCATTATTAATTGTTGTAAGTGAAGCTGCTAAATATGTACTAGGATTATAAAATATTCTATTAGGAATAAATGTAATTAATTTTTTGTTGTAATAATTGCTTTCAAAATAAAAATTTTTAATACTTAAAAAAAATAATTTTAGATAGGAAAAAAAGTATAGTTTTATACTTTTGAGTCTATACATTTATTTATCCTGTTTTTAATAATTGGATATTTTTTTTTAAGTTTCCCCCATTTTCCTTAAAAATTGTTGTACCCGAAACTAATATATCAACGCCAGCTTTTTTAGCCATTTTTGCATTTTCAAAATTTATCCCACCGTCTATTTCAATTTGAGCTTTAAGTTTTTTTGTATCTATTTCTTTTCTTAAAATTTTTACCTTTTCTAGTGTTTCTTTCATGAATTTTTGACCTCCAAAACCGGGATTTACACTCATTATTAAAACTACATCTATTAAATTTAAAACAGGTAAAACTTTATCTATTGGTGTTTCTGGATTTAGAGAGACTCCAGCTTTTTTATTAAATGATTTAATTTTATCAATTGAACTTGATAGATTATCGGTTGCTTCAGGATGAATAGTTATTATATCTGCGCCTGCATCTGCAAAATTTTTAATAAAATTATTCACAGGAGATATCATTAAATGCACATCAAAAGGTAGTGATGTATACTTTCTTAACTTATTTATTACTTCTGGACCTATAGTTATATTAGGAACAAAATGTCCATCCATAACATCTATGTGAATCAAATCCGCTTCTGCTTTTTCTAAATTCTGAATTTCATCCCCAAGCTTGCTAAAATCTGCAGATAATATAGATGGTGAAATTTTAATTAAACCCATAGGAATTTTATATTTTTATATTTGAATTATGTCAAAAAAAAAGAAGGGCGGGAATTCCCGCCCTTCTTGAATATTTTGAGTATAAATTTATAATTTATCCTCTTGCTGTGTCTCCAATATCATCTACTAGAGCACTTACTGATTTTCTAGGCATTGTAGACATTTCCATTTTGTAAGCTAAGAACCACATCATTCCAGTACCTAATATCCAGAATAATATTTGCCAAGCCCAAATTGATGGAATTCCAAATGTCCATGTACTGATATCATTTGGTGATCCAAAGATATCGTTTCCTATAACAGCTCCTGGTCCAATTCCGAAGAACAACCAAGCAATTGTTATTATCCAAGCCGCTGGCTTAAGACTTTGCTTGCTTGCTGGAAGACCAGCATGGTCTGCTAAGAAGTCATGGTATTTTTGTCTATGAGCACGATCTCTTGAGTTTTGAGTCATTGCAGAAATTGGTAAACATACCAATAATTGGAAGAACATTCCCCAGAATGCTGAGTGCATTGTCCAAGGCCATCTTCCCCAAGGTATAGAATCACCAAATAAGTTTTGACCAATACTTTCAGTCATCATTACGGCAATAATTCCTGCTAATAGTCCCCAAGATACTCCTTCTCTAGTCAACCATGGGAAGTAGCAAACTGCAGCCAATGGTACCCACATTTGGAAACCAAACGCTACTGCTAATCCGCCAAGAAGTACTAATGCGTCTTTAGAGAATGTTGCAACTAATAAAGCTGCACCAACTACAATTACCACACAAATACGACCAAACATTTTTTGTTCGCCGTGTGACATCTTCGGTCTGAAGAATTTTTTGTAGATATCTCTAGTTAACATTGAAGCACAAGTTGACATGTATGCTGCGCCTGTAGACTGCATAGCAGCCAGTGCACATACCGCAAGAAGACCAACAAACCATGGAGCCGCATCCCCGACCGTATTGATTAAATATGGAACAAGATTTCCTTGACCACCTTTACCAATCGATTCTGGAAGTACATTTGAAACGTTTACTCCTGCTGCATTCACAACCGGGTCGGCACCTAAAATATGTGCGCCCATTCCTTGAGCTGCAGTAAATATGAATAGAGCAAACCCTATTCCAAATGATGAAGCCCAAACTTGTTGTGGTGCAAATGGTTCTGGATCTTTATTAGAGAAAGCCCACATTGAGAATGCTGGTGAAGAATGAATGCCCATAAGAGCAAACATATAAGTTAACACCATCACTCCTGTCCACAATCCGCCAACTGGAGTTTCTTTTCCTAGTCCAGCCGTAAACTGTATGACACCGGGTATCGCAAAGTAAGCTGAGTAGTTATCACCTGGAGTTCGTCCCCACTTAGTGCCTTCTACCAAAGCAACTTTTGCTAATCCTTCGTTTAATGAAGCCCAACCTCCAACGAGATCGTATGCTATGAAACCAATCGCTACAATTCCAAACCATAGAAGTACGCATTGCAGAGTATCAACGTAAGCCACGGATCTTAACCCGCCTAATCCTACGTAAAGGGCAACGATAGCAGCTAGTACCCAAGTACCAGTTGTAACGCCCCATAAACCATCTGATAAAACGTTAAATAGTTTTCCAGATGCTGCAAGTTGTAAACCTAAATAAGGAACTGAGAAACATAAAGCTACGACAACGGTTAAAACACGAACCATATCACCTTTAAAGTAATCGGCTAACATTTCTCCCGGAGTTACGTAACCAAAACGTTTTCCTAATATCCATTGTCTTTTTAAGAACATTACTCCTGTGAAAGGAATGGTAATGACATAGAAGGACGCGTAAGCATATTGGAAACCGTCTCTATAAATTAATCCTGGGTGACCCATAAAGGTCCAACCAGAAAATGATGTAGCTGTGGCGGCCAGAACGAATACCCACATTGGAAGTTTTCTTCCCGATATGAAGTAGTCAGATGCTGTTTTCGCCAACTGTGCTCCTCTTACTCCCCAGAATATACAATAAGCCCAGTAGAGTAGTACGAACACTATCAGCCACGTTACTTTTGCTGACATAAAGGTTTCCCCCTTTGTTTTTTAACTTGTTTTATAAAACACAAAATGCTCAGAACCATAGTCCCAAGCATTTAATGTTGAAAGTTCAGCACAATTAACTGTTCAAAGCAACACTTTAATAGCCCAAAATATATGCAACTATTAATTGAAATTGTTGTTATATGGGTGTTATTTTAAGTATATAACTAGGTTTATATGAATTTAACATCTTTCTATATCGCTTTTCATGATCCCGTTTGGGTTACTGTTTTAAGTGTAGCTTTATTTTTTCCTGTTCGTCAAATGATTTGGGTTTTATACGTTAGAAAAAAGCAAAAATCACAAAAAACGGTTTCTGATGATGAGAAAAAAATTTTAAAAAAAAGAGCAACATTTACTTCGGTGCTTTTATGTATTGTTTTTAGTTATTTATATGTCACTCAGGTATTTAATTAATGAATATTAATCCAAATGTACTAAAAAGATTTGTCATATACATGGCAATATTAACTTTTGTTATGTTCACAGTTTGGGGATTTGTAAGATCTTTTATGGATAGACCTCCCGGCGATTATGAAACAGAAGTTTGTGATATTCGCTTAAAAGATAAAAAGTATGAACAAGCTATAGAAGCAGCAAATAAAGCTTTAGACAAGACTCCCAATCATCGTGGAGCTATGATGTGTAAAGCGTTAGTATTTATTTCTGAAAAAAAATATGCAGAAGCAGATAACATTTTGACTAATCTTATAATTTTTCTAGAAAAAAATCTTGAAAAAGATGATAAAACAGGGATAGGGACTTTAGCAGCCTCATATGCGAATAGAGGAATTATTAAAGATAGAAATAAAGATTATGAGGGAGCATTAAAAGATTATGTAAAAGCTCTTGGTATAGATCATGAAGCAGTTGCTGGCCCTGGTTTAGGTACAGTTATATTAAATTACAAATTTAAGTCGTCATCAGTAAAAGAGAGGGCATTATACTTAAATGAGCAACTTCAACTTCCAGAAGATGAAAGAATTTTAAGTATACAAAAGTTAGATGAAGGTCAGGTTATGCATAAACCTGGAAAACTTTAAAAACTAATGAGTCCTAAAACATCTTTAAAAAGTACTAAGAAAAAGTATGTTGCTGCAATACATCCAAAAAGCAGTCTAACAAAATCTCTTTCACCATCATCCTTTCTATAAGTTATTCCGTGTCTGGCAATTAGTGCTGTAACTACTAAAAATATAATATTTACTAGTTTTTCATACTCAGGTGGAATAAAATCAAACATTTATTTACTCTCTGCAAATTTCCATCTATAATCTTTAATCTTTATATAATTCTGGGTAAACTACTCTTTTTTCAATGTATGGGGGATAAAAACCAGCAGGTTCTTCAGAATAATTTGCTGCCATGTAGTGGCTGCCTACAAAAACGAAGCCAATAATAATTGCATAAAAAATACCACGTCTTTTTCTTTCCGATTCATTATTAATGTATTTTCCAAATTCATGATCATAAACATGATATTTTTCATTAAAACTATCAAGTACATTTGCTGCTTCTAATTTTAGAATATCTTTAGCATAGTAAGTTACCCAAATTGGTATTATTCCTGTAACCATATATTCATTAAATATTTTATTTATTTTTTCTTCAGGAAGATCTTCTTTGTACCAAACTTTATAGGCTAATTGTATTAATTGAAATTCACCTATTTGAAGTAAATTTGCAGCATGCAGAATTTCAGACCTTTTGGGACTGTCATCCCAATCGGGCTTAACTAATGTTTTTAGTAAACCATTCATTTATTTTTTATTTTGTCTATTTTCAACTAAACTTTCTACAACAGAAGGATCAGCTAAAGTTGTTGTATCACCTAATTGGTCATGTTCATTTGCTGCAATTTTTCTTAGGATTCTTCTCATTATTTTACCTGATCTTGTTTTTGGAAGACTTGGTGCAAATTGAATAATATCTGGAGTTGCTATTGGTCCAATTTGCTTTCGTACCCAAAGTTTTAAATCTCTTTCTAAATCTCCTGTCGGTTTTTCTCCAGCATTTAAAGTGACGTAGCAATAAAGTCCATTTCCTTTAATATCATGTGGGTAACCAACTACCGCTGATTCAGCAACCTTTGGATGAGCAACAAAAGCACTTTCTAATTCTGCAGTACCTAAGTTATGACCTGATACAATGATTACATCATCTACTCTTCCAGTAATCCAGTAATAGCCATCAGAGTCTCTTCTACATCCATCACCAGTAAAATATTTTCCATCAAATTGTGAAAAATAAGTATCTATAAATCTTTGGTGATCACCATAGACAGTTCTCATTTGTCCTGGCCAAGATTGTGCTATACATAATCTACCACGACATGCTCCCTTCAAAATATTTCCTTTTTCATCAACGATTACTGGTTTTATTCCATAAAAAGGTTTAGTGGCGGAACCAGGTTTTAAATCAATTGCGCCTGGTTGTGGAGAAATTAATATTCCACCCGTTTCTGTTTGCCACCAAGTATCAACAATAGGACATTTAGAATTTCCTACGATTTTATAATACCAAAGCCAGGCTTCAGGATTGATAGGCTCACCAACTGTACCTAAAAGTTTTAAAGATTTTCTACTGGTTTTTTTTACAGGTCCTTCACCTTCTTTCATAAGAGCTCTAAGAGCTGTAGGAGCAGTATAAAAAATATTTACTTTGTACTTATCTACAATTTGCCACCATCTTGATGTATCAGGATAATTAGGAACTCCTTCAAACATAATAGTGGTTGCCCCATTTGAAAGTGGACCATAAATAATATAACTGTGGCCTGTAACCCAACCAATATCAGCTGAACACCAATAAATGTCATTTTTCTTATAATTAAAAATATATTGATGTGTCATTGATGCGTAAACCATATATCCCCCAGTAGTATGCAAAACTCCCTTCGGTTTTCCCGTAGAACCTGATGTGTAAAGAATGAAAAGAGGATCTTCAGCACCCATTTCCTCAGGTTCACATTTGTCAGATGCTGTTTTTGTAATTTCATCATATGAAACATCTCTTCCATCAATCCAATTAACTTCATTCCCTGTTCTTTTAACTACAATACATTTTTTAACATTAGGACACTGTTCCAGAGCTTCGTCAGTTATTTTTTTTAACGGTATTATTTTTCCTCCTCTAATTCCTTCATCTGCTGTAATAATATAATCAGACTGGCAATCATTTATTCTTCCAGCTATGGAATCAGGAGAAAATCCTCCAAAAATTATTGAATGAATTGCACCAATTCTTGCACAGGCTAACATTACATATGCCAATTCTGGTATCATTGTTAAATAAATTGTTACGCGATCACCTTTTTTTATTCCAAGATTTTTTAAGCCATTTGCAGCTTTGTTGACATTTCTGTGAAGTTCTTTGTAACTAATTTGTTTAGAGTCTTTTGGATCATCACCGACCCAAATGATTGCAGTTTTATTTTTTTTATCTTTTAAATGTCTATCAATACAGTTAGCGGAAGCATTAAGAGTTCCATCATAAAACCATTTAATTTTTACTTCAGTTTTACTGTATTTAACATCTTTTATTTTTTTATAAGGCTTAATCCAATCTATTCTTTTTCCTTCTTTTTTCCAAAAACCCTCATTATCTGTAATAGACAATTTATATTTTTTTTCATATTGAATTTTATCAACGTAGGCTGATCTAGACCACTTACCCGGAACTCTGAAAATTAATTCATCAGATTTAGATACTTTATTTTTTTTATTTAATCTTTTGGATTTTTTTACTTTTTTCCTTCTTAATTTTTTTGTTTTCTTTTTTAATTTTTTCTTATTTTTTTTAGACTTTTTTCTTTTCTTTTTTGCCATAAAATTATCACCTAATATTAAACTCTACCCATCTTACATATTTTTTTCCAGTATTTTAAATCGACTTTCATAACAGATAACCGACTTTGCCTTACTAAAGAAAAATCTTTAAAAACCCTATCTTTTTTGATTTCTAGTAAACTTACTTCTCTTTTTAGGGGATATAAAGCTTTTACAATAATGGACACAAATTTTTGGCTTTTGTCGGTCTTATCTAAAAAGGCTTCTTTAATCACTTGCACAATACCTACTATTTTTTTTTCTTTACCGGTGTGATAAAAAAAACATTTATCTCCAGATTTCATACTTCTCAAATTTTTTGCAGCTTGAAAATTTCTAACTCCATTCCATTCTGCTCCTTTAATCCCAGATTTAATTTGTTGATTCCATGACCAATCTTCTGCCTCAGTTTTAAGTAACCAATATTGCATTCAAATTTTTAGACCTGGGCCTTTCATAAAAGGCGCTGAACTATCCAATGGCCATCTTGCTCTTGATGGAAATTCTAAATTATCAACTAAATTGATTTTATATCTTTCAATACCGGCCCATGCAATCATTGCTGCATTATCACCGCAAAGATTTATTGGAGGAAAAATGGGAGAAAATTTTTTTTCCTTTGATAACTTTGTTAAATTTTCTCTTATTTTTAAATTAGCAGCTACTCCACCAGCAATTACAAAAATTTTTTCAATATTTTTTTTATCTTTTAAAAATTCATCCATTGCTTTCTTAGTTTTTTCGTAAAGGATTTCATTAATGGTTTTTTGAAAAGATGCAGCTAAATGATATTTTTCCTTTTGATTTTTTAAGTTTTTAGAAATTCTAAGAACAGCAGTTTTTAAACCAGCAAAAGATAAATTGCAGCCACCCTTTTTAAGTATAGGTTTAGGTAAATTAAAATACTTTTCATCTCCACTTTTCGACCATTCTTCAATTTTAGGACCACCCGGAAATTCTATTCCTAAAAGTTTTGCAGTTTTATCAAAAGCTTCACCAAGAGCATCATCAATTGTGGTACCAAGTCTTTTATAATTATTAACTCCATTTACTTCTAAAAATTGAGTATGACCACCCGATATTAATAACAATAAATATGGAAATTTAATTTTATTATTAATTTTTGGACTTAAAGCATGACCTTCTAAATGATTTACAGCTATAAAAGGTTTTTTTAAAGATCCGGCTATTGCTTTTCCTGCATTTAAACCTACTGTTAAACAAACTATTAATCCAGGACCAGCAGTTGCAGATATTCCATTTATATTACTCAAATTTACATTACTTTCTTTTAAGGCTTTTTTAATTATAAATTCTATTTTTTCAACATGTGCTCTTGCTGCAATTTCAGGAACTACTCCTCCAAATTCTTTATGCTCTTCAATTTGGCTAGAAACAATATTTGATAGAATTTCTCCTGTTCCATCATCTTTTTCACGAACAACTGCCGCTGCAGTTTCGTCGCAACTTGTTTCTATTCCCAAAAAAATTAGCTTTTCTTTCATATTGATTTCCTGTCCATAAATATAAAATAATAATATAACATAAGTGATTATTATTAATAATGACAGATAAGAAAAAATTTATCATTGGATCTCGTGGAAGTAAGCTTTCCTTGGCTTACTCAAATTATGTTAAGGAATTATTGATAAAATCTAACACACAATTTAATAATGATTTTATTGAAATAAAAATAATCAAAACTTCAGGAGATATATTTCAAAATAAAAAAATATCAGACATTGGAGGCAAAGGAGTATTTTGCAAACAAATAGAAGAAGAATTATTAGAATCAAAAATAGATTTAGCTGTTCATTCTTTAAAAGATTTACCAACAAAGATGACAGATGGATTATGTGTTAGTGCTGTAGTAAAAAGAAATGATCCAAGAGATGCATTTTTAAGTTATTCAAGTAAATCTTTCAAAGAACTTAAATCACAATCAAAAATTGGAACTAGTTCGTTCAGAAGACATGCGCAACTAAATTTATTGAGAAACGATATTAAAATTGTTTCAATGAGAGGAAATATTGATACACGAATTACAAAATTAAAAAATAAAGAATACGATGCTATAGTTTTATCTTTAGCAGGAATTCAAATGCTTAATTTATTAGAACAAGTAAAAGAAATTTTTACCATTGATCAAATGTTGCCTGCTATTGGCCAAGGTGCGATTGCTTTACAATGTAAGGAAGATGATCAAAAAACTTTAAATATTTTAAAAGCAATAAATGATAAAGAGACCTATTATTGCATACAGGCAGAACGAGCTTTGCTCGAAGCAATAGGTGGAGATTGTGATACAGCTATCGGTGGTTTAGCTAAATTATCAAATGATACAATATTTTTAAAAAGTGAACTTTTTTCAAATGATGGAAAAAAAAAATTTGAATTTCAAAGCTCAGGACATTTTATAAAAGCCAAAGAAATAGGTTATAGAGTTGGTGATGAGTTATTAAAAAAAGCTGGTCCAAATTTTACAACACAAGGAAGTTAGAAGTGCATATAGTTATTACAAGACCTAAAGAAGATTCATTATATCTTATTGAAAATTTAATTAAGTTAGGGCATGCAGTGACTCATTTACCAGTAATGAAAATTGAAAAGCTAGAAACAAAAAAAATAAATTTATTAAATTATCAAGCTGTAATTTTTACAAGTTCAAATGCAATAAGATTTATGAATATAGAAACATTTAATTCAAAAATTAAATGTTTTTGCGTTGGTAAGTTAACAGAATCTACAGCAAAAAAAGTTGGTTTTGTGAATACTTACTCTTCTGAAGGAACAGTAGATTCTCTAAACGAACTAATAGTAAGAAGTTTAGATAATAAGTCAGGAAAATTACTTTATTTAAGTAGCGAATTTATTTCCAAAGATTTAGATAAAGATCTAATTAATGCAGGTTATTTAGTAGATAGAATTTCAAATTATACTTCATTACCAGTTGAAGAAATTGATAAAAAAACATTAAATTTTTTTGAAAAAAATCCACCAGATGCTATTTTTATTTATTCTTCAAAGAGTGCTAAAAATTTATTTAATCTAATAAACAAATATTCACTTTTAAACGTAGTGACTCAATCTAATCTAATGTGTATAAGCGATAAGGTATTATCAGTATTAAAACAGTTTAAATGGAAAAAAGTATTTGTTTTTAGTCCTGGTGAAGAAGAATTTTTATTAAACAAAATTAGGTAAGAAATGAGTATATTTGAAAATTTTTCAGCTTTATTTTTTGAGGTATGGGAAAGAGGTATCCTTGGTGTGGATATTTTCCAGATACTAGTCGGTTTAGGAATTTTTTTAATTTTTTTATTATTCAGAGGTTTTATTAGTAAAATTATTATTAATCGTTTAAAAAAAATAGCAAAAAAAACAACAAACAAGTTTGACGATACTTTTGTAGAAGCAATGGAAGGTCCAGCACGATTTTTTCCCATTGTTATAGGTTTTTTTATTGCAAGTTATTATTTAGAATTTAGTCCTGAGTCACAGTCATTTATAGACAATGTAAATAAATCTCTTATTACAATTTTAATTTTTTGGTTAATACATCAATTTATTCAACCTGTTACCTATCTCTTAGGAGGTTTAGAAAAACTATTAACAAAAGAGTTAATCGGCTGGATAGTTAAAGCTTTTAAAATACTCATTATTATTTTGGGTGCTGCAGCGGTTTTAGAACTGTGGGGAATTAAAATAGGACCAATAATTGCTGGATTAGGGTTGTTTGGTGTTGCTGTAGCATTAGGAGCTCAAGATTTATTTAAGAATTTAATATCAGGGATTTTAGTATTAGTAGAAAAAAGATTTAAAGTTGGTGACTGGATTATTGTTGAAGACATTATAGAAGGAATTGTTGAACGGATAGGTTTTAGATCAACTGTTGTAAGAAAATTTGACAAATCAATAGCGATCATTCCAAATTTTCAATTTGCAGAAAATGCTGTAATTAATATAAGCGAAACAACTAATTGGATTATTAGCTGGGTTATTACTTTGCAATACAACACAACTGTTGAACAGCTTAAAAAAATTAGAGATGAAATAGAAAAATACGTTACTAGTCATAAGGATTTTAAAAATAGTTTAGGCCACGCTGTTAGAGTTGATAAATTTTCTGATAGTTCAATAGATATGTACATTAGATGCTTTACAGTTACAGATGATTGGGATGAGTGGTTAGCAGTTAAAGAAAGGCTAGCATTAGAAATTAAACAAATTGTAGAAAAAAATAATGCTTCTTTCGCATTTCCTAGCCAGTCTATTTATGTGGAGAAAAAATGAAATCAATATTTATTTTATTAGATAGTGTAATAACGATTTATTTATGGATTATAATTATTAATGCGATTTTAAGTTGGTTAGTTGCGTTTAATATTCTTAATACGCAAAATAGATTTGTTTTTGCTGTACTTGATGCAACTTATAAAATGACGGATCCTGCTCTGAACAAAATAAGAAGATTTATACCAACTTTTGGTTCTATAGATGTTTCTCCAGTAATTCTAATTTTACTTTTAATGTTCTTAAGAAATCTTGTTTTTGAAATTTTTGCACCAGGTTTATTCTAATATGATTATAGATGGAAAAAAAATTGCAGCTGAGTTGCGAGAAGAGTTAAAAAAAAAGGTAGCAGAACTTAAATCTAACTATAATTCTATTCCTGGATTAACTGTAATTTTAGTAGGAGAAGATGCCCCAAGTAAAATTTACGTAAAAAACAAAGAGAAATTTGCAAAAGAAGTTGGAATGAATTCAGAGGTAATTAGATATCCGGAAAATGTTGATGAGAAAGTTATTTTAAATAAAATTATAGAACTGAATAATGACAAGAAAGTTTCAGGTATTTTAGTTCAATTACCCTTGCCGCAACACATAGAAAAAAGAAAAATTATTGAAACTATACTTCCTGGTAAAGATGTAGATGGGTTTCATCCTATGAATGTGGGAAATTTATCATCAGGATATGACAGTAGTATTCCTTGCACTCCGTTAGGTTGTTATTTGTTACTTAAAAAGGTGGAAAAAAATTTAAATGGTAAGCATGCTGTTATGATTGGAAGATCAAACTTAAACGGCAAGCCAATGACTCAATTACTTTTAAAAGAAAATTGTACTGTAACTATTGCTCATTCAAAAACAAAAGATTTAAAAGCTGAATGTAACAGAGCTGATATAATCATAGCTGCAGTAGGTAAACCAAAACTTGTCAAAGGTGACTGGGTAAAAAAGGGTGCTATAGTTATTGATGTTGGTATAAATAAGACAGCTTCAGGATTAGTAGGTGATGTTGATTTTGAAGAAGTTTCCAAAGTTGCTAAAGCAATTACACCAGTTCCAGGTGGTGTGGGTCCTATGACTATTGCATGTTTGCTTAACAATACTATTGAATGTTTTAAAAAAGTTCATTTTAAATAATTCATAATGTTTGCAAAAAAATATTCTCAACTATTATTTGTTTTAATTATGGGATTTTTAATGAGTCTTCTAATGACTTTAATAATTACCTTTGTCAACACAGGAATGGATAACGAATACATACAAAGGTTTTTAAAAGCCTGGACAGTTAGCCTTCCAATTGCCATAGGAACAGCTTTATTTGTTGGACCTTTTGCAAAAAAATTTGTAGATAAAATTACTAAATAAAATTAACGAAGATTTTTTTTGTGAAAGTTAATAAACTTTTCTACATTTAATTTATTAAATGTCTTGTTTTCTTCAAAGGATACTTTTTTCATTGAATAAGCATTGCTTTTTGTTTGTCTTGAAACGATTGTAATATTACCTTTATATAATTTAAGCTTAACAGATCCATTAACTTTATTTCTTTTTAGATCAACAATTTTTTGTAGATTAAATCTTGCTTTTGAATACCAGTAACCATTGTAAATAAGTTTTGCGTATTTTGGCACTATTTCATCTTTTTTATGCATTGTTGCTTTATTTAAAGTAACAGATTCAATTGCTCTATGAGCTACCATTAATAAAGTGCCTCCAGGAGTTTCATAGACACCTCTTGATTTTATCCCAATGAATCTATTTTCAACAAGATCAACTCTGCCTATTCCATTTTTGCCAGCAAGAATATTTAATTTTTGTAAAAGATTTCCCGAAGATAATTTTTTACCATTGATAGTAAATGGATCACCATTTTTAAATCCTATAGTCACATAGGAGCTTTTATTTGGTGCTTTCTCAGGGGAAGTTGTTCTTTGAAAAATAAATTCTGGTGCTTGATTTTTTGGATTTTCCAAAACTTTACCTTCAGTTGATGTGTGGAATAAATTATCATCTACAGAAAATGGAGCAGCTCCCTTTTTATCTTTAGGTACAGTTATTTTATTTTTTTTTGCATATTTAATTAAATCTGTTCTTGAATTTAATTTCCATATTCTCCAAGGTGCTATAACTTTAATTTTTGGAGCAAAGTAGTGATATCCAAGTTCAAATCTTATTTGATCATTTCCTTTGCCTGTTGAGCCATGAGACACTGCATAGCAACCAAATTTTTTTGCTATTTCAATCTGTCTTTTTGCAATTAAAGGTCTTGCGATGGAAGTTCCTAATAAGTAAACCCCTTCATAAATTGCATGACCTCTAATCATCGGAAATACATAGTTTTTAACAAAGATATCTTTAAGGTTTTCAATAATTATTTTTTTTACACCCAATTTTCTCGCATTATTAATAATTTTTTTTTTATTAATTTTTTGTCCAATGTCTGCGGTATAAGTAATAATTTCTGCATTGTAATTTTTTTGAAGCCATTTAAGTATTATAGAAGTATCCAATCCACCAGAATAGGCTAACACTATCTTTCTTTTTTTTTTCATTTTAATTTAATTTTTTAACTACAGCTTTTTTTTGCAGTATTGTAAGCTTTTGTAAAACCCATCATAGAATAGTGGTCAGTAGTTTGATCACCTTTTTCTGTGTTACCAATAATCATAAGTCTTGAAGCTTTTTTCATGGTTGTAATTAACTTAGCTTCGTCTTCATTATCTACCACCCAAGCAAAACGACCTTTTGAAAATAGATCATAACTTTTTTTTCCAGATTTTGCGATAACGGGAGCTTTTAATTTAAAATCGTATCCATTTGTAACACTTATTTCGTTTTTAATGTTTTCATTTGGTCTAAAACTTACAAATAATCTTGACGATTCTCTTTTTAATTTTTTAGGAGCTCTAATTATTGGAATTGATTGTGCAAAACAAATTTTATTTTCTCCCTGAATCAACTCAAAACTTTGCCATTCTTTAAATTTTCCTGTGTTTTTTAAATTTTCTTCTGCAAGAACTATTCCAAAAGTAAAATAAAATAGTAACACAATTAGAATTTTTTTTATCATTTTCATGGGCATGGATTTGGATATTTTATTTGTACATCATTAATTTCTTTTAAAATTTCATCTTTCAAATTTACACTTACACTTTCTATATTAATTTTCAACTGTTCCATAGTCGTTGCTCCAATTATAACAGAAGTTAAAAATTTTTGAATTTCACAGAATTTTATAGACATTTGTGCGAAATTTAGACCAAATTTTTCAGCGATATTATAGTACTTTTCTATTATAGGAGATGCATTAGGTTTGCTGTATCTAGTATAATAGTCTGCATATAATTTTTGTCTTGAATTTTCTGGTAAATTATTATTTCTATATTTTCCTGTTAAAAATCCCCCAGCAAGAGGTGAGTAAGCGAGCAAGCCACTTTTTTCTCTAACTGAAATTTCAGATAAACCAATCTCATAAGTTCTACACAGCAAACTATATGGATTTTGAACTGACAGCATTCTAGGAAGTTTTTTTATTTTTGCAGTTTCTAAAAATTTTGATAATCCCCATGGAGTTTCATTTGATAATCCTATATAACGAATTTTACCTTCATTTATAAATTTTTCTAACGCAATTAATATTTTTTCAAAATCATTCCAACTATCCTCTTCTTTATGTTTATAATTAAGTCTGCCAAAAAAATTAGTTTTTCTTTCTGGCCAATGTAATTGATAAAGATCAATGTAATCGGTTTTCAATCTTTTTAGACTATCTTCTAAAGCTCTTTTAATTTTTTGTTCAGAAAAATTTTTTTCTCCATTACGAATCCAAGGTAAACCAGGCCCAGCGATTTTAGATGCTAAAATGACTTTATCTCTATTTTTATTTTGACTAAACCAATTTCCAATAATTCTTTCAGTTTTTCCATATGTTTCTTTTTTACAGGGTGACGGATAAATTTCAGCAGCATCGAAAAAATTTATACCTGAATTTAAGGCGTAATCCATTTGCTCAAAAGCCTCTTTTTGGCTATTTTGTTCACCCCAAGTCATAGTGCCGAGACAAATTGTACTAACTTTTAAATCTGTATTTCCTAATTTTTTAAAATTCATGGCTTTAGTTAAACTATTTTAAACTTTTATTAAACCCACGTAACATCTTGAAAATTAACAAGAATAACAATATATTTAACTTATAATTATGGAATTTAATAAACAAAATATTCAATCAAAGGTAAGAACTACCGAAACCCATGTAATAGATGAAGGCCTTAGAGCGTACATGCTTAAGGTTTATAACTTCATGGCATCAGGTGTTCTGTTAACTGGTATTGTTTCTCTAATAGTTTTTGAGTTTTCAGGCGGTATGGACATTAAGTTGGGATCAACTGGCTTGACAGGATTAACAAATCCATTTGGAGAATTAGTTTTTAATTCAGGTTTTAAATGGTTAGTAATGTTAGCGCCCTTAGGAATTGTTATTTATATGAGTTTTGGAATTAAAAAAATGAGCGCATCCAAAGCGCAAGGAACTTTTTGGATTTTTGCAGCATTGATGGGCGCATCATTAGCCTCAATATTTATATTTTATACACAAATGAGTATTGCTCGAGTTTTTTTCATTACAGCAGGAACTTTCGGCGCAATGAGTATTTATGGCTATACAACAAAAAGAGATTTAACAAAATTGGGATCTTTTTTAATGATGGGTTTAATTGGAATCATAATTGCATCAATAGTTAATATGTTTATGCAATCTACAATGATGCATTATGTTATATCTATCCTTGGAGTTTTAATATTTGTTGGTTTAACTGCTTATGACACTCAAAAAATTAAAAATATGTATTTAGTTAGTGATTCAGGTGAAATCATGGGAAAGAAAGCAGTTATGGGAGCACTTACCCTTTACTTAGATTTCATCAATTTATTTATAATGTTACTTAGGTTGTTTGGTCAAAGGCGGTAGATTTAGTTTACCAGCTTAAATTTTTTCCAGATTATTTTTTTTATCAAACTACCTAGATCTTTAGATCTGTTAATTTTTTTACTTGAAAAATCTTCAATTATATATTTTTCATTTTCATTTTTTGGTTTTAAATTTTTTGTGATTTTATAAACTGGAGACTCAGAAGATCTACGATATATATTAAAACTTACTTCTTTTTTAGAAAAACTTAATCCATAGTCTTTCCATT
>CACLMO010000011.1 GCA_902608065.1 uncultured Pelagibacteraceae bacterium | reverse complement strand
GATATTTTTCGTTGAAATGGATCTATTAACATATGTAAATCTAACCACAAAAACCGAGATTTGTTAATTACTTTAATTATATCTAATATCTCTGTAAATATATAATTTAGCTATTTTCCAGAACTATTAGCAACATAAAATGATACAGCATCAATCTCTTCTGAAGTTAACAAACCCTCCTCTCCAAATGCTGGCATTACTCCAAGCCCTTCTGTTACAACAAGTTTCACTTGTTCTTCTAAAGGTTTTAAACTATCTAAATTTGGACCTATATTACCTTCTGAAGCAGCAGCCTTTAAAATATGACAAGTGCCACACATAGCTTTATTGTTGTAAACCTCCAGCCCTAAAGCCATTTTTTCTGAATCTGCTTGTAGATTTATTGTTAAGGGAAATGAAAATAATAAAATAACAATAAAAATTTTAAAAATTCTCATTACAAAAATTTTATATACTAAATTTTAAAATCTTTATACTACTTTAATATTTACGCTATGATCTTTCCAACCGTTATGAGCGTAGCCTCTTCTATTTTCCATTCTTAGCTCGGGTTGAGTCTTTCCGCCGCCAGAAGCCTTGCTTGCAAGATTGTAATTTCCGGGTGCTAAATTTGCTTCAAGAACAAACTGTCTCCATGCGTATTTTCCAAGATCAGGACCAACAAATTTCGCTCTCTTCCAGCTTTGTCCTCCATCAATTGAAACTTTAACGCTTCTAACTTTTTTAGTTCCACCCATAGCTACACCAACTATTTGAACATTTCCTGCTTTTACTGTGCCAGTCTCATCTGTAGGTCTAGTTATCCAAGATTTTACAGGCATTTCCCAACATGAAGGGTACTGTGAACCTTTTTTTCCAATTGGAGATATTCGATAACTTGATTTCATATATTTAACAGTTGATTCAGTTTTAGTGAAAGCAACTTGGCCAAGATGTTTAACATTGTTAATACCAAAATATCCTGGGGTAACCATTCTCAAAGGACCGCCATGTGCATTAGGTAAAGGAACTCCATTCATTTCCCAAGCCAACATTGCATCTTTATAAACTTTTTTCGGAACAGATCTTTCAACTTTAGCTTTTTTTGGATCTAAACCTGTAGGCTCGTGATCAACACCTGCTGATGTCATAAAAACTGCATCAGTATCAACACCACCACATGCATCTACCACTAATTTCATAGGAACGCCTGTCCAAAGAACACATGCTGCTGCTCCAGTTTTCCATTGTGATCCTCTAACTTTGTGTGCAAAAAAACCTCTGCCATTTCCTGAACATTGTAATATCGTTGCCATTGTTGTGTGGCCTAATTTTTTTAATTGTGCCAAAGAAAAAGTTTTAGGATTCTTAACTCCTTTAATACTTACTTTCCAATTATTTCTATCTCCAATTTGTGTGTCGGACATAGTCGGCATATTATTTCTAATATAAATATTTCTATTTGGAGTTATTAAACTTTCCCCAATTGCGCTTCTATGTGTCTCAATTCCTTTATCTGAATGAACAATCAAAGCATTTCTATCTTTCCAACTAATAAAATTTGGTAAACCTTTTGGGCTAGAATCTCCATGATTAGCTTTTACAATTGTTATTGGCAGTACGGATGTAGCTGCCGCAACTCCGGCTAAAGTAACTGAGCCAGTTAAAAAATTTCTTCTGCTAGTATCAATTTTTTTTATAATTCTTTTTTTCATTGTTTCTCCCTTAGTTGTTAATTAGAATTACTCTAGTATATTTGGTTATATTTTCAATTAAATATTGAGTTACAATTTCAATTTAACAAATGGTTTGTTCTATTAAAATTCACTTTTTAATTGAAAGAGAGGATTTTTAATTATTAGGAGTCAAATGCAACCATTCAATAATATTTCCTGATTTAAATTGCTCTTTGCCTCCAGGAAAAATACCCCAACAGTTTGCTTTTACAAATGATTCAATTCTATGAGACTGTTGCCCTTGCAAAGTCTGTAATTTTCCCGACCCCTTGTTATTAAAATTTATTAGACATCTTGCAAAATGTGTAAAATTTTTTGATTTTGAATATTTGTTAATTAGTTGACCCTTAAATTTTTTTTCTTTTAACATTCCTAAACTATTACGTAATAATGGATAAATAAAAAAACGGAACCCTGTGGCGCAAGAAATAGGATTTCCAGGTAAACCAAAAAATAATTTGTTATTTAGTTTTGATAGCATAATTGGTCGTCCTGGTTTTATAGCTACACCCTTAAAACATTTTTTAAATCCATAATTCTTAATAAGTGTGGGTATAAAGTCATATTTTCCTGCAGAAATTGCTCCTGAGGTTACAAATAAATCTATATCTGATTTTAAAAACTTTCTTAGTAATTTTTTTAATTCATTTGACTTGTTATCTTTGATGGTGCCTCCATTTATAATTTCTAAATTCATGCTATCAGCAAAAGTCTTAAAATAGTAATTATTAGAATTTCTCACTTTCCAAGCTGGAATAATTTTCTTTTTATAGTCAACTATTTCATTACCTGTGCTAAAAAAAATTATTTTAGGTTTTTTTTTGACTTCAACTTCTTTAACACCCAATGCTGTAAATGCCATTAAATGTTTTGGTTGAATTAATTCACCCTTTTTAAGCACTATATCTTTTTTTTTGTAATCTTCTCCAGCAAATCTTACATAAGAAAATTTTTTAACTCTTTCGCTTACAATTAAATGAGTTGGGTTATTATTTGATGGATAATATTTTGCTCTTTCAACAGGTAAAATGGAATCATAATATTTTGGTATTAAACCGCCTGTCATTACTTCAACGACTGAATTTTTTTTATAATTTTTTATTTTAGGATTATCTCCTGCTGCAATTGTTTTTAATATTTTAAATTTTTTAAATTTTTTTTTACTTAAATTTTTGGTTTCTTTAGATAGAATAGCAAAACCGTCGAATGCGGCATTATTAGATAAAGGGTTATTATTTGGCGAGAGAATATTTTTAGCAGAAACTCTATTTATTGAATTAATTGTAGAAATCTTTTCATTTTTTAATTTGATAGGATTTTTTTCAATTAATCTTAAAGCTTTAGAGTAACTAATCATCTTAAATTTTTAAAATATTTTTAATTTTATCAGGTATACCATCTGGATTTATCCATAAGCCTTTTTTTCCTCCAGATTTTACAAGAAGTTTGGTGTTAGATATTTTTAAATTTGGTTCAACAATTTTTGAAAGATCATAAATCGCAAGAAGTGCAGAGTTAACGCCGGATAGTGCTTCCATTTCGACACCTGTTTTGGAGTTTGCAGAAACTAAACAGTAAACGGTAATTAAATTCTTTGATTCATCAATCTCTGTATGAATAGAAATATGATCTAAGGACAAAGGATGACAAAGAGGTATTAGTTCACTGGTTTTTTTAACACCATTAATGCCAGAAACTTCTGCTATAGAAAGAGGATCGCCTTTTGGCATTTTTTTATTCTTGATCATTTCTATTACTTTAGGACCTAAAATTATTTCTCCGGTAGCAAGAGCCTTACGATGAGTAACTTCTTTGCTACTTACATCTACCATTTTATAACCTGAGGTCGAAAATATTTTATTCAAAGAATCTTCTATTTTATTATTTTTATTCATATTTAATCTTCGTGCTTAATTTTTTTGCAAATTCTAAATCTTTTTCGGTATTAATGTTAAAAAAAGGATCATAATCTTTAAATGTAAATTCTAAATTTTTTATTTTATTTTTTTCAGTCCAATCCTGAACTTTTCTCACTTTTTTGTTTGTTAAATCATCCTCGAGTTTGTCATAAAGATCTAAAGACCACAAACCAAAAATATTATGTTTACGTCCATGTGAACTTGCACAAAGTATCAAAGACTCTTTTTTTTTAGATTCTTGAATAAAATTTTCTATAATAATTTCAGGAAAAAAAGGTGTATCGCAAGGAAAAGTAGCAACCCAGGAACATTCGGTCATATTCTCTTTTGCCCATTTCATTGCTGTTAGTATACCAACCAGAGGTCCAAGCTGACCTTCAATACAGTCTTTAACTGTTATTAAATTATTTTTTAAGAAAAATTCATTATTTTGATTTGTTATTATAATTACTTGTTTTAAATATTTTTTTACTTTGTCAATTGTGTGTTCAATAAGTTTTTTATTATTAAGCTCCAAGAAAAGTTTATCTTTACCCATTCTTCTTGATTGTCCGCCTGCTAAGATAGCTCCGAGTATATTGTGTTCGCTCATGAAACAAATTATAAATGTTAAAGAAAATACAATAAAGTTTAAATGATAGATAAAGAAATCATTAAAATAGCATCAAATACCGATAATCATGGTGTGCTTAATAATCACACCCATTTTTCAAAGTTAAAAAATTCAATTTGTGGAGATGAAATGCGAATTTATTTAATTATCGAAAATGGTAAAATTACAAATTTTAAATATGAATGCGAATCCTGTATATATTGCCAAGCTTCAGTTAGCTTGCTATCTAGAAGTGCCAAAAATAAATCAATTGAAAAAGTTAAAAACTTCGCAGAACAAGCAAAAAATTGCTTTGAAAAAAATACAAAATCTTTTGATAAAGAATGGAAAGAATTTGATAAGATAATGAGTAAAAATAATATTTCTAGAAAAGAATGTTTATTGTTACCTGTTAATACGACACTTGATGCATTAAATAAAAAATCTTTATGAAGTTAAAGAAATTATTTTGCTGGCCACCACTATTAGGAGGCATCGGAGCTGGAGTTACTATTGGAATTCTTGCTTATATAACTTTTCAGTCTCCTTTGGCTGGATCTATTTATGGTCTATGGTTAGCAGCATCTTTCGGCTCATCTGTTGTTGTTGTTTTTGGATATCCAGAAAATGAATTTGCTCAACCGAAAAATGTATTGTTCGGTCATCTTTTGTGTACTTTAATAGGAATTATATTCGTAACAATATTTGAAATTTCTCAAGATAGAACAATCTTCTTTTTAGCTATTGGTCTAGCTGTAGGTATTGCTGTGATGTTAATGATGGCTCTAAAAATCACTCATCCTCCTGCAGGAGGAAATACAATTGTGGTAATGTTAACTCAAGATTCATTTCAATTTTTAATATTTCCAATATTGCTTGGAGCAGTTACTATTATAATTGGAGGGATAATTTATAATCGTTATATTTTAAAAAAAAAATATCCATTAAAATGGTTTGAAAAGAACTTTTAAAAATAAAATGAACTCAAAATATAAAACTGTTAAATATAAAAAAAACAAACCTTCAAACATAGAAGATCTAGTATCTATTGAAGAGCCACTTGAAATGGTAGTTCGCTACAAAAAAGAGAATGATTGGGTAGATAATTCTATTTCAATAACAATGAGAACACCAAAAAATGACAAAGATTTAATTGTTGGTTTATTATTCTGTGAAGGAATAATTCAAAAAATTTCTGATATAGATAAGGTCGAATTTATAGGAGACAAAGTGGGAAAATTTGATTTACAAAACAAGATTAGGGCCACTTTAAATAATGGTGAAAATCTTGATATTAGACATTTAAGAAGAAACTTCTTAACAAACTCCAGCTGTGGCGTTTGTGGAAAGACGTCAATGGATTCTTTAGAAATTATTTGCAAAACTAAAATAAATAAAGATGTTCCAAAGATTAAAAATTCTCTGATAACTAAAATTCCAGATCTTTTAAGACAAAGCCAATCAGAGTTTTCAAAAACTGGCGGTATACATGCTAGTGCTTTGTTTAATAAAGAAGGCAAACCTTTGGTAATTAAAGAAGATGTAGGTCGTCATAATGCCTTGGATAAAGTGATAGGTCACTGTTTTAAAAATTCTTTATTTGAAACAAAAAATCAATTCATAGCTTGTTCGGGACGACTAAGTTTTGAATTGGTTCAAAAAACTCTTATGGCTAACATTGGTCTTTTAATGGGTGTGGGTGCGCCAACAAGTCTTGCAATAGATCTAGCAAAACGTTTTGATATGACATTAATTGGTTTTGTAAAATCTGATAGCTTTAATATATATTGTGGTGAAAACAGAATTTTAGAATAAAATTATTATGTCAAAAAATATAAGTAAACTCTCTGGAAGAAAAGGTCTTAAAGATAATCTCTTTAAGCGAATGATTAACACAGCGAGCAAAAGTAAAAATGGTAAAGAAATTAAACAACTCGCTGAAGAATATCATGTTGGAATGTCAACTATTCACGGAGCAGAAAGTTTTTACGAATTTTTAAGACCTGAACATAAAGAAAAAAAAGCATGGATATGTAATGGAAGTGCATGTATGTGTGCGGGAACACAAGGTAAAGTACGAAAAAAATTATCTGAAAAATTGGGCGAGGACAAAATTGGTATGATGTTTTGTTTAGGTCATTGTTATGAAACTAGTTCTTTTCACTACAATGGTCATAATTACTCTGGAAATGATATCGATCAAATTGATGAAATTATTAAAGGTAAAAAAATTAATACAAAAAATATTAATTCAGCAAGTCATGCTACAAAAAGTATATTAATGGGCGAAGATTTATCTACTGTTGAAAAATTTAAAGATTTGCTATCACAAATATTAAAAAAAGATAAAAAAGAAACTCTTAAAACTATAACTGAATCAAATCTTTGCGGAAGAGGTGGCGCAGGATTTCCTACTGGTATGAAATGGAATTTTTGCAGTCAACAAAAAGTAAAAAAAAAATATGTTGTTTGTAACGCTGACGAAGGTGATTCCGGTGCTTTCTCTGACAGATATCTTTTGGAAGACCAACCATTAAAGGTATTATTTGGAATGATAGTTTGTGGTTATATTATTGGAAGTGATGAAGGCGTTCTTTACATTAGAGGTGAATATCCTAAATCTATAGAAATTATTAATCGTACAATTAACGAGCTTAAAAAATTAAATCTTTTGGGTAAAGATATTTTAGGTACTGACTTTTCTTACGAATTATATATTTGTATTGGTCAAGGCGCTTATATATGTGGAGAGGAAACTGCACTAATAGCATCTATTGAAGGAAGACGGGCTGAAGTTGATGTTAGACCACCTTATCCAACTGTAGAAGGGCTTTATAAAAAACCGACTGTGGTAAATAATGTAGAAACTTTAGCAGCTATACCTGGTATATTAAAACATGGTGCAAAATCTTTTTCATCTATAGGAAATGTTAAATCCGCTGGCACAAAACTTGTTTGCTTAGATAGTTTATTTAAAAATCCCGGTGTTTATGAAATGGATATGGGAACTCCCATGAAAAAAATTATTTATGATATTGGAGGTGGATTTATCAAACCTGTAAAAGCTTTACAAGTCGGTGGGCCACTTGGTGGCGTTATTCCAATTAAAGAAGTAGAAAAGTTAAATTTAGATTTTCAGGAATTTACAAAAGCTGGGTTTATGTTGGGTCACGGTAGTATTGTGAGCATTCCAGAGGATTTTAATATGATTAAATATATTCATCATTTATTCAAATTTTCCGCAGAAGAATCTTGTGGAAAATGTTTTCCTGGAAGACTAGGTTCTTATCGAGGTAAAGAAATGTTGGACCAAGCGATTAATAAAACAAACAAAATTCCAATAAAACTTTTAAATGAATTGCTTGTTACTATGCAAAAAGGTAGCTTATGCGCCCTTTGTGGAGCTATTCCGCTGCCTATTCAGAACATACTTAAATATTTTACCGATGAATTTAAAACTGATATAAATCAAGAAGCTTAGGGGAATAATGAAAAACGGAAAAAACGGTTCAAACGGTAAAGATCATAAAGTCGCTTATATTGATGGTGTTGCCCATCCAATTAAGTCAACCCATACATCTGTTTTAAAATTTGTGAGGGAACACGTTGGAAAAGACAAAATTCCAAGTTTATGTGACGATCCAAATTTAGTCCCTTACGGAGCTTGCAGAGTCTGCTCTGTTGATGTTGCTCTTAAAAAAGATGGTCCAACAAAAACAATTGCCTCTTGTCATACTCCAGTAACTGAAGATTCTTACATTTTAACTAATAATGAAGATTTAACAAAACTTAGAAAAAATATTGTTGAGCTTGTTCTTACTGACCATCCAATGACATGTTCAACATGTGAAGTTAATAATAATTGTGAATTACAAACTGTAGCCAATGATTTAGGTATAAGTGAACATCGTTATAATAAACCAAAACAAAATAAAGGAACTCCAAAAGATACTTCGCATGCATATATGCGAATGAACTTAGATAACTGTATTAATTGTGGACGTTGCGTGAGAGCATGCGATGAAATTCAAGGTTCGTTTGTTTTAACGATGAGTGGAAGAGGTTTCGATTCAAAAATTACAACAGATAATGATTTGATGTTTGGTGATTCTTCTTGTGTTTCTTGTGGTGCTTGTGCGCATACTTGCCCAACAGATGCGATTTCAGATGTATTTGCATCTAAATCAGCTGACTACGATGAAAAAGTTAGAACGACATGCTCATACTGTGGAGTGGGATGTAATTTAGAAGCATCAGTAAAAGATGGTAAAGTAGTTTCAATTGATACACCCAAGGAAACCGAAGTTAATGCAGGCCATACCTGTTTAAAAGGTAGATATGCTTTTGGTTTCTACGATCATCCAGATAGATTAAGAAACCCCTTAATAAAAAGAAATGGTAAGTTTGAAAAAGCTTCTTGGGATGAAGCCTATGATTATATTAAAAATAAATTACAAAAAATAGTTAAAGAAAATGGTCCTGATGCTGTTGCGGGTATTTCTTCTGCCAGATGTACCAATGAAGAAAATTATGTTTTCCAAAAAATGATTAGAGCTGCGATAGGAACAAATAATATTGATTGCTGTGCAAGAATTTGTCATTCACCAACTGCTTGGGGATTACAACAAACTTATGGTACTGGTGCGGCTACAAATTCTACTGAAGATATTTATCATGCTGATTTATTTTTAGTTATCGGAGCAAACCCAACCAATGCTCACCCAGTTACTGGTGCAAAAATTAAACAACAAGTAATGAAAGGTAAAAAACTAATAGTTTTAGATCCCGTAACAACTGAACTTGCGCGAATGGCAGATTATCATATTAGATTAAGACCTGGTACTAATGTGGCAGTTCTAAACATGATGTTATATTTCATTATAGAATCTAAATTACAAAAAGAAGATTTTATTTTAAGTAGAACAGAAGGTTTTGAAAACTTCCTTAAAGGAATTAAAAAATTAAATATTGATCAATTAGCTAAAGTAGCTGGAGTTGATAAACAGCAAGTTAAAGAAGCTGCTATTGCTTATGCAACTGCAGGAAATTCAATGGAGTTTCATGGTCTTGGAGTTACCGAACATGAACAAGGTTCAAAAACAGTAATGCTAATTGCTGATCTTGCAATGATCACAGGAAATATAGGAAGAAAAGGTGTTGGAGTTAATCCACTACGAGGTCAAAATAATGTTCAAGGTGCGGCTGATATGGGTTGTCAACCACATCAGGGCGCAGGATATTTTCCAGTTGCAGATAAAAAAATTCAAAATTTTTACACGGAAAAATATGGAGTTGTTCATCCAACAAAAGCTGGATTAAAAATCCCACAAATTTTTGATGCTGCAATAAACAAAGAAGTAAAAGCAGTATGGATTATAGGTGAAGATGTTGTTCAAACAGATCCTAACAGCGCACACGTAGCTAAAGCAATGAATGCATTAGACCTATTAGTGGTTCAAGAAATATTTTTAAGCGAAACAGCTAAACATGCTGATGTCGTTTTGCCTGGAACAACTTTCCTAGAAAAAGATGGAACCTTCACAAACACCGAAAGAAGAGTTCAAAGAGTTAATAGAGCAGCAAACCCTCTTCCAGGAACAAAACCTGATGGAGTTATAGTTACTGAAATGATGCAAAAACTTGGATATGACCAACCAATATATGACGCAGATCAAGTCTTGTCTGAAATTGCTGATGTTGTTCCTTTCTTTAAAGGTATAACTCGAGAAAGACTTGGAAAATTAGGATTACAATGGCCAGTAAAAGAAGATGGAACGGATACAAAAATTTTACATGAAAAAGAATTTAAATTAGGCAAAGGTAGAATTAAATATTTCGACTTTAAAGAAAGCAGCGAATTAGAAAAAAATAAAAAAGAATATCCTTTAATATTAACTACAAGTAGAGTTTTACAACATTATAACGCAGCAACGATGACGAAAAGAACTAAAAATATTAAAATTGTAGACGAAGATATTTTGTTAATTCATCCTAAAGATGCAAAAAATAGAGAGCTAAACACAGATGATATCGCAAGACTTTATTCGGGAAGAGGTGAGGTTTCCTTAAAAGTTGAAGTTACTGAAAAAGTCAAAGAAGGTATAGTGTTTACCACTTTCCATTTTCCAGAACACATGGTCAATATGGTAACTGGCCATGGTAAAGATGAAGAAACAATGTGTGCAGAATATAAAGTATCAGCCGTTGAAGTGCAGAAAATATCAAATCAATTTAAAACAGAAGTTGTGGCTGAAAAAGATCAGGCTGAAGTATTAAAAGCTTAATTACTACTTACATTTTTTTATATGTCGTATAACAATAAAATAGGTTGGCGATTTGATAATACTTATTCAAAATTGCCAGGTAGTATGTTGACGAAGTTGGCGCCGACGCCTGTAAAGGCTCCAGAACTTGTGTTTTTAAATCATGTTTTATCTAAAGATTTGGGTTTAGATTTCTCTAATATAAATGATAAAAATTTAGCTTCAATTTTTTCTGGAAATTTACTGCCTGAAGGATCAGATACAATTGCACAAGCATATGCCGGACATCAATTTGGACATTTTACTTTACTAGGTGATGGACGTGCAATTGTTATAGGTGAGCACTTATCAAAAAATAATAAACGTTATGACATTCAATTTAAAGGTTCTGGAAAAACTCCTTACTCAAGAGATGGTGATGGAAGAGCAGCCATAGGCCCAATGTTAAGAGAATACATTGTTAGTGAATCAATGCATGGACTTGGAATTCCTACCACTCGAAGTCTGGCAGTTGTTAAAACAGGCGAAAAAGTTGTTCGTGAAACTCTTTTGGATGGCGCAGTATTAACTCGAGTTGCTGAAAGCCATATTCGAGTAGGAACTTTCCAATATGCTGTTATTGCTGAAAATAAAAAAAATTTAAAAATCTTATTTGATTACACAATAGATCGTCACTATCCACATATTAAAAATTCAAAAACACCAGCGGTTGATTTATTAAAAATTGTAATCGAGAAACAAACAAAACTTGTTGTTGACTGGATGCGCGTTGGTTTTATTCATGGAGTAATGAATACAGATAATATGACTATATCAGGAGAAACAATTGATTATGGTCCTTGTGCCTTTATGGATACGTATGATCCTGAAACGGTATTTAGTTCAATAGATCAGTATGGTCGTTATGCTTTTTTTAATCAACCTGGCATTACTAAATGGAATTTAGCAAGATTTGCAGAATGTCTTGTGCCATTAATTAACGAAGATAAAAATACTGGGATTCAGATTGCAACTGAAATTGTAAACAGTTTTTCCGAAATATATCAAAAAAACTGGTTTGAAATGATGCGTAAAAAATTAGGGTTATTTGGAGAAGATGCTAAAGATGAAAAATTAATTATAGATTTATTAACTTGGATGCATAAAAATAAAGCTGATTACACAAATACTTTTTGTATTTTAATGGACCAAAATTTCAAAAAAGATAAAATATATAACAATCAAAGTTTTCTTGACTGGAAAAAACAATGGCAGGATCGTTTAAAAATAAATACTAATTCACCTGAGGAATCTTTAAAATTAATGCATTCAAGCAACCCATTGGTTATTCCTAGAAATCATAAAGTTGAAGAGGCTTTAGAGTCTGCGAATAGTGGTGATTTAATTCAAGCAAAAAATTTGCTAAAAATTTTAGAAAAACCTTATGAAAATAAAAAAGAAATTAGCGAGTATCAATCACCTGCGCCTCCAAGCGATAAAATATATAAAACTTTTTGCGGTACTTAACTTACAAAACGTAAGGTTCTGTTCTCTTTTCTTTGGCAAAAATTCTATCTAGCCCAAAGCAAGATAAATCTATAGTTTGATATTTGCCTGTAGTAATTAGCTCTGTTAAACCTCTTCCAATTCCTGGTGATTGCATTAAGCCCCTACCTGTAAATCCAGTTGCCAAAAATACATTTTCATATTTAGGATGTTTTCCTACGATGGCATTATTGTCTAATACATTACAATCATAATACCCGGCCCAACCACCAGTTAGTTTCAATTGTTCAAATTCTGGAACTCTGTTTGCTAAAGCAGGCCATACAAGACTTTCAAAATCATCCCACTCAGGTTCTAAATCTGGACAATCAAATTTAGAATTTGGAGATCCTGCCAAATACTCTTTACCTTCAGGTCTCCAATAGACTCCCGAAGGCAAATCTCCGGTCAATGGCATTTCAGGATAATGTTTAGGACATTTTACTCTAAAGACCGTATGTTTTTGAGGAGCAACAGGAATATCTTCGAGCAACTCTTTAGTCCAACATCCTGCAGCAGATACAATAGTTTTTGCTTTAATATCACTAATTTTTTTAACATCTCCTTTTTCAAATTTTGCTCCTAATTCAATAGCTTTATTTTTTAAAGCATTGTGAAACATATGAGGATCAATCCAACCTTCAATTTTACTATCAGTATAAGTTGCTGTTTCTAAACCTTCAGTATTTATCCAGCTAAAAACTTCTTTTAATTTACTTGCGGGAATGTTTTTTGTTCCAGCATTACAAGCCTTATGATTTTTTAATGCTTCGTACTGTTCTTCGGCATGCTCAGGCCCAAACAATAATAAATAACCATTTGGCACCATGCTGGCAGTAGGATTGGGATTATTTTTTGTTTTTAACGTGTTAGAAATGTCAGAGATAAACTCTAAAGCAAATTTGCCTAGGTTAATATTTTCTTTTTGAAAAAATTGTCTTCTAAAACCACCCAGAGATAAAGGGAAAGATGCTTTTTTATATGCGGGATCTCTTTCTATAACCCTTACTTTCCTACCTTCTTTTGATAAAAAATAGGCCGTTGCAGCTCCAATAATTCCACCACCGACAACAACTACATCATCCATAAATCCCCTTTTGAAGGAAATATATCACAACTTAATTAAGTATAAAAATATAGAAATTTAAAACAAATGCATAACTTAACCATGCAAGATACGGAATCATTAAAAAAGCACTAAGCTTGTTAATTGGATAATACAATTTTATTAACCAAACTACGAAAAAAATAATAATCCCAATTATTATTAAGGATACAAGTATTAGGTGAAGTCCGAAAAAAAATATACTCCAGCTTCCGTTAATAAGTAAGTGAATGAAATATATGTAGATAATTTTTTCAACTCTTTTTGGATTTATCCAAATTAACCAAATAGCAACAGACATTGCTATATATAAAATTATCCACGCTGGAGCAAAAACCCATTCGGGAGGATTAAATGAAGGTTTTGCAATCATAGAGTACCAAGGTTCTTTGTATAGATTAGTTACATAACTCCCCCAGGCAGAAGCTCCAAAAGCAAGAAGAGTAAATATTAATAGAGAAATAATTTTTTTAGTTAATGACATCAGTAATATCCACCTCCTAAAGCTTTATATTTTTTTGCTAACAGTTGAGCTTTTCTAGCAGACCATCTTCCCGCTTTAGTTCCATGACTGTTAGCAGCCTTGATATCTAAAAATAATTTTCTTCTTAAATTTGGTTTTGTGTAACTACCATGTTTAATTTTATTATCTATTTTCCACTCATTTCTAAATTTTCTCACTTTATCAGCAATATATTTTGGTTGTTTAGAAAATTGTTTACCTATTTTAACAGCTTGACGTTTAGCTTTTGTTGTAAGTCTGTATTCAAAAGACGAAAGAGCTTGAATAGCTTTTTCTGGCAAATAACGTTCTCCTGTTATTGATGATTTTTTTCCTGATTTGGTTCTCCATTTTTGCATTATCCAGGCTTTTAGACTAATTTGTTTTTTTGAGTACATAAATATTTAAGCTATTGCTCCTCTACCTCCATCAACACCTATTATCTGACCAGTTATCCAGGAGCTATTTTTAGATAGAAGAAAATGAGCTAATTTGGCGGTATCAATCCCTTCTCCTATTCTTTTCAATGGATGTAATTTTGCAATAGATTCTTCTATTCTAGAATTTTTAATTACATCTTTCGCCATTTTAGATTTTGTTAAGCTCGGAGCTATGCAATTAACTCTTATGTCTGGAGCAAATTCGGCTGCTAAAGAAACTGTTAAACCTTCTACCCCAGATTTTGCTGAAGAAATAATGCTATGATTAACAAAACCTTTTTTTGCAGCAACTGTAGAGAACAAAACAACAGATGCATTGTTTTTTCTTAGATTACTTTCAAAATTTCTAATAATTTCCGTAGCTCCTACTAAATTTAAAACATAACTGGATATGAAATCACTAGGTTTTGTAAATTTAAAGGGTTTAATATCAATTGAACCTACGCAGTAAGCAATGCCCAAAACTTCCACTTCAGCTAATTCCTCCGATAATTTTTTTGCAAAATCAATTTTTAATACATCACAAACTGAAAAATTATAATTAAACTTATCTGCTAATTTTTTAATTTCTTCTTCATTTCTTCCAATTAAATGACAATCTTGCTTTTCTTCATATAATTGATTTGCTAAACTCGATCCTATAGATCCGGTTGCGCCAAAAATAAGGTATTTTTTCTTCATTCTTAATGTTTTTAAAAATTAGTTAATTATAAAAAATTATATATAATTTAGGTGCTTTCTATATCTACACACATCTTGTCGCACTTTTGCTGTTACATTTCTGTTAAAAGAGTTTAAATTAGAAACATGACTAAAAAAATATGGATTACTGGGGCAAGTAGTGGAATTGGAAAGGCCTTAGCAATAAAATTTGCTCAAGAAGGTTGGCAAGTTGCCGCATCTGCTAGAAGAGAAAATTTACTTAGGGATTTAAACAATCAAAACCAAAATATTCATCCTTTTCCTCTAGACGTAAGGAACGAAGCTGAAGCTAAAAATATTTTCCAAAATATAATAAAAAAATTTGAAACGATAGATATTTCAGTTTTTTGTACAGGCATCCATGATCCAGATGCAGAAAAAAAACTAAGTTCAGAAAAAATCAGAGAAATTATGGAAACAAATTTTTTTGGAACCTTAAACTGCATAATGGCAGTTAACTCTTATTTTAGAGAAAAAAAAAGTGGACATATTTCTATAGTTTCATCGGTTGCGGGTTATAGAGGTTTGCCAGCCGCTTCTGGTTACTGTGCATCAAAATCAGCTCTTACGAGTTTAGCTGAAAGTCTCTATTTTGATTTTAAAAGAAAAAATGTAAGAGTCTCTTTGATCAGCCCAGGATTTATTAAAACTCCACTAACTGATAAAAATAAATTTCCTATGCCTTTGATTAAATCACCCGAATTTGCCGCAGAAAAAATGTTTATTGGTTTAACAAAAAAAAATACATTTGAAATTCACTTTCCAAAAGCTTTTACAATGATAATGAAATTACTAAAAATTATGCCTAATTGGTTATATTTTTTGTTGATAAGAAAAGGAATGAAAGCAATTAAGTATTAATTTTTTTGAAAAAATACAGTTAATTCTGCTACTTTTATTCCAAATTTAGTCATTGTGGCTCTATTAATTGCAACTTTTTCGTCTTGCTTAAATATCCAGTCATCAAAAGTAATTTTTATTTCTTTGCCTTTTACAGGAACTAACAAAACATATTCAAATTTAAAAGCTGGTCCATAAGAATAACCTTTGGCCTTACCTACTACATCGCCTGCTATTCCTTCGTAATTGTGTTCATCAATTTTATCAATCTTCCACTGTCTTTTTTGAACTTCACCATCTGACCAGTAAAATTTCTCATCTAAAATTAATTTCTTTCCATCCCATTTTCCATTTAAATCAGCTGAAAATTGTCTTGTTATCTTACCGGATCTATTTTGTAAAATTCCCCAAGCCTTAACGTCACCTGATAAATAATCTTCAATAATTAGTCTTGGTTTCTGATCTTTAAAATCTATTGGTTTCATATCGTTACCTGAACAATTAGTTAATAAAAATGCAACTAATAAAGTAAATATAATTTTCATATTTAATTATTTATTACATAAAGAAAACTGTATTAAGTCTATATTTTTTGACTTAAATCCAGCATCGCAATAAGAAAAGTAAAAATCCCACATTTTTTTGAAGCTTGGGTTAAAACCTTGTCTAGAAATCCTATCCCAAGAATTTAAAAAACTTTCTCTCCATTTTTGTAGGGTACTAGAATAGTGAGAACCGTATAAATGATATCCATCAATTTTTAAACCAGATTTTTTTGATAATTTGTTTAAAGATTTAAAAGAGGGCAAAAAGCCACCTGGAAAAATATATTTTTGTATAAAGTCTTCTTTATTTCTATACCTTTCATATAACTCATCTTTGATAATTATTGCTTGGATAGCTCCTCTTCCTCCGGGAGCTAAATTTTCTTTGATAGTATTAAAATATTTATCCAAGTATTTTTCGCCAACTGCTTCGATCATTTCGATAGATACTATAATGTCATATTTGTTTTTGACATCTCTGTAATCTAGCATTTGAACATTAACTTTATGATTTAAATCGGCTTTTCTAATTCTTTCTTTGGTAAATAAAAATTGTTTCCTTGAAATTGTTATACAGTCTAATTTAATATTGTAATTTTTTGCTACATGTTCAGCAAAACCGCCCCATCCACACCCGATCTCTAAAATTTTATCTCCATTTTTCGGTTTAACCATATTGATTAATTTATTGTATTTATTAATTTGTGCTTTTTCTAAAGTTTCATTTGAAGAATTAAATATTCCACATGAGTATGTGAGGGTTTTGTCAAGCCAAGTAGAAAAAAACTCATTGCCTAGATCATAATGTAAAGATATATTTTTTTTACTCCTATCTTTTGTATTGCTATGTATATTTCTTTTTAAAAAGCTCTGAAGTAAAGAAAATTGGAAAAAACCAGAAAATCTGTAAGTAATATTTATATTTTTTGCACTAAGTTCTATTAATGATGTTAGATCATTTGTTTCGAACTCGCCATTCATATAACTCTCGGCTAGTCCGCTGCTGCCTTTTCTTAATATGTTAAAGCAGAAGTTGGGGTTGTTAATTTTTATTTTTGCTTTTAAGAAACTTCTATTATCACCAAAAAAATGTTCTTTCCCATTAGAATCAACTAAATTTAAATATCCGCTGGAAATCTTTTTAAGATTCAAAAAAACGAATTGATCCGCAACGTAATTTAAAATTTTATTCATTATTTTCTATAGATAAATTGTTTTTTATTTTTATTTTTCTTTTGACGTGTTTAACTCCTTTCATCCATAATCTAAATGCTTCAAAATGTATCGCTAAAATAACCTTGAGCGACATAAAGGGGTGTGTAAGAAATTGAAAAAATAAGTTTTTACTAGTTATTTCTATCTTTTTTCCTACCTGACATGCTGTGAGTAAAGTACCCTCAGCATCTCTTTGTTTAATAAAAACCTTTAAAATTTTTCCAGGATTTAACAATCTAAAGTTGTAAAATGTTTTCATCTGCATAAATGGTGAGACATAAAATTTTTTATCACATCTATGTAAAATTAAATTAGAGGATGATGATGCTGAAAACACATAAGTATGTTGTTCATTGAATGTATTTTTTACTTCGTAAAGAATTGCCTTTAAATGTAAATTTTCATCATAGCAATAAAAAATACTCAAAGGATTAAATACATATCCAAAAAATCTTGGATAGCAAAGTAATTTAATAGTTCCTGACCCAATATCTATTTTAGCTTTGGCTAAAGTATTCTTTACCCAGTCTACTAAAGAACTTCCATCTCTTGAGCCGTGATCTATGTTATAAAAACTTAAAATATTAAATTTGTTGTAAGAAAAAAATTTTATTTTTTTACTTAAATTTTCTATTTCATATAAGTCAATTAACAACGAAAAGGTTTTGTAAGTAAAAAAGTGTCTTTTAGGCTTAAATCTTCTATGAGTTACAAAACCTGAATATATGCATGAATTAAATAAGCTCATAATTTATTTGAAACTTCTATTCCTGAATTTAAACCATCTTCGTGAAATCCATAGCCAAAATAACTTCCACAAAAGTAAGTGTTATTCACACCTTGAAGTTCTGAAAGATATTTTTGAGCATTAATCATTTTTAAATCATAAAAAGGATGAGTAAATTCAACCTTTTTTATTATTTTACTATCTTCTATGGGTATAAAGGGATTAAGTGTTAAAAAATAATTTTTTTTAATCTTTAAATTTTGTAATTTATTTAACCAATAAGTTACACAATTTTTTTTTTCATCATTTTTATCTAATATAGAATTCCAACTTGACCAAACATTTTTTTTATATGGCATTAAACGTTCATCACTATGAAGATATGCAATATTTTTTTTATATTGGAAATTTTTTAATATTTTTTTTTCATTTTCTGTAGGATCGTTAATTAATTCTAATATCTCATTTGCATGCACTGCAAATATTACTTTGTTATATTCAAAATATTCATTTGAAGAACCATAGTATAATCTTACTCCGTTTTTGTTTCTTAAAACATTTCTAATTTTGTAATTCTTAAAATATTCTCCATTAAGAGTTTCTAAAATTTTTTTTACGTAAGTTTTGCTACGACCTGATACCGTATACCATTGTGGCCTATTTTTAATTTTAAAAAGTCCATGATTTTGAAAAAAATTTATAAATAACGACATGGGCATCTCATAAGCTAGGTTCGTAGGCATTGACCATATGGCAGACACCATAGGAATGATATGATACTTGATAAAATAATTTGACATTTTTTTAAATTTTAAAAATTCACCTAACGTTTGATTTTTAAAATTTTCTTTTTTCATCTTGTCGGCCATTTTGTAAAAATCAAATATTTCTTTTACCATTTTTATAAAATCAAGATTAAAAATATTATATTTGTTAGCAAATAATCCTTTTAATCCACTTCCTGAATATTCGATATTTGAATGCTTTATTGAAACGGAAAATGACATATTGCTTTTTTCATAAGCAACTTGAAGTTGTTCAAATAAGTTTACAAGATTTGGATAATTTATTTTGTTGAAGACAATAAATCCTAAATCAACTGAAATTGTTTCGTTAGAATCTTTTAAAGAAACTTCTGTAGTATACGAATGTCCACCAAAGTGATCATTTTTTTCAAATAAATCTACTTTATATTTTTTGGATAAAAAATGAGCTGCGCTTAGCCCAGAAATTCCTGAACCTATAACAGCAATTTTCATATAATTTTTTTATGCAGCAGACTCTTTATATTCATCCATTGATGGGCAAGAGCAAAAAAGATTTTTATCTCCATAAACATTATCTACTCTAGCAACCGGAGGCCAGTACTTATAAGATTTTAAAGTCGCAGAAGGATATGCTGCGCTTTCTCTATCATATTTATGTTTCCATTCATTCGCAACTAGCTCAACGTGGGTATGTGGTGCATTTTTTAAAGGATTATCATCTTTGTCAAATTTCCCACTTTTAACTTTATTAATTTCTTCTTTTATTTTAATTAATGAATCGCAGAATCTATTAATTTCAGAAAGATTTTCACTTTCAGTTGGTTCTATCATCATTGTGCCTGGGACAGGCCAAGACATAGTGGGTGCATGAAAACCAAAATCGATTAATCTTTTAGCAATATCTTCCTCTGTAATTCCTGTTTCACTTTTAATTTTTCTAATATCTATAATACATTCGTGAGCTACATTTCCGTTTTTTCCTTTATATAAAATTGGAAAATGATCTTTGAGTTTGTATGCTATATAATTAGCATTTAAAATTGCATTTTGCGTAGCTAATTTTAAACCCTCAGATCCCATCATTTTAATATACATCCAAGATATAGAGAGAATGCTTGAGCTTCCCCAAGGAGCTGCTGAAATTGCCCCTATTCCTGAAGGAGGCCCACAATCAATTACTGGATGACTTGGTAAATAAATCTCTAAATGTTTTTTACAGGCAATAGGACCCATTCCTGGACCGCCTCCTCCATGAGGTATGCAAAATGTTTTGTGTAAATTGATATGGCAAACATCAGGACCAAAATTTCCTGGTTTTGCAATACCAACCAATGCATTTAGATTTGCCCCATCCATATAAACTTGACCGCCATGTTTATGAACTAAATCACAAATATCCGTTATTTTTTCTTCAAAAACTCCGTGGGTTGACGGATAAGTTACCATTAGTGTGGATAAAGTATCTGAGTATTCTTCTGCCTTTTTCTTTAAATCTTCATAATCTACATTTCCAAATACATCACACTTAACAACAACAACTTTCATTCCAGCCATTTGAGCGCTTGCTGGATTAGTTCCATGCGCAGAGCTAGGTATTAAACAAACATTTCTCTTTTTTTGACCATTTTTTTCATGAAACTTTCTAATAACCATTAAGCCAGCAAATTCTCCTTGGGCTCCAGCATTTGGTTGTAAAGAAACACCAGAAAAACCTGTTATTGTTCTTAGCCAATTTTTTAAATCAGTGAATAATTCTCTATAACCATCCATTTGTTCAATGGGTGAATATGGATGTGGATGAGAAAATTCTTTCCATGTTATAGGTATCATTTCAGAAACTGAATTTAATTTCATCGTGCATGAACCTAAAGCTATCATTGACCTATTCAATGCAATATCAGAGTCTTCTAATTTTTTTAAGTATCTAAGCATTGCAGTTTCAGAATGATAACTATTAAAGACTGGATGATCTAAATATGTTGAAGTTCTTAATAAAGTTTTTGGTAGATTGGATAAGCTTTTGTTTGTTGTTTCTTTAGTCGTTTCTTTAATTGTTTCTGAACAGTTAAAAATTTTTAACACCTGATTAGCTCTATAAAGATTTTTTCTTTCATCAAATGAAACTGCTAACATTTCAGAGTTAACTTTTCTTATGTTTACTTGTTGATCAAGTGCGTTTTTATAAATTTTATCTGTTTTATCTAGTGTTTTTACAGTAACGGTATCAAAAAAATAATCTGAGTAAAGTTCATATCCAGATTGTTTTATTTTATCCGCAAAATTTTTAGCAAGTTGTGAAACAGTGTCTGCTATTTTTTTAATTCCTTTTGGACCATGATATACAACATAGGCAGCTGAAACTATTGCAAGCAGAGCTTGAGCGGTGCAAATATTGCTTGTAGCTTTATCTCTTCTTATATGTTGCTCTCTTGTTTGTAGAGCCAATCTGTAAGCTTTGTTACCGTGCCTATCCACTGAAACACCAACTATTCTCCCTGGCATTGATCTTTTGTATTCATCTTTGGTAGCAAAGAACGCAGCATGAGGACCTCCATAACCCATTGGAATTCCAAAACGTTGGGTACTTCCCACAGCTATATCGGCTCCTAATTCCGCAGGTGTTTTAATTTTGGCAAGAGCTAATAAATCACAAATCAATACTGCTTTTCCATTTTGTTTGTGTATTTTGCTAATAGCTTCACTAGGATCCTTTATATCTCCTAAAGTTCCTGGGTATTGTATAATTCCACAAACAATATTCTCATTAATATCTTTATTTTCATCCCCTACTATTATTTTTAAACCCAATGGTTCGGCTCTTGTTTTAATCACATCAATAGTTTGAGGGTGACAATTTTTCGAGACAAAGACTTTTTTGGTGTCTCTTTTGCAAATTCTATAACTTAAACCCATAGCTTCGGCTGCGGCTGTACCCTCATCTAAAAGAGATGCATTCGCAATATCCATCCCTGTAAAATCAATTACCATTTGCTGAAAATTTAAAAGCATCTCAAGTCTTCCCTGGGCCACTTCTGGTTGATACGGAGTATAAGAAGTATACCATCCTGGATTTTCCAAAATATTTCTTAGTATTACATATGGGGTATAATTTCCGTAATATCCCATTCCGATAAAATTTGAATAAATTTTATTCTTTTGAGAGATGTCTCTTAATTTTCTAAGTGCTTTGTACTCTGAATTGGGTTCACCAATACTTAGATTTTCTTTTAATAAAATTTTTTCTGGGACAGTTTTAGCAATCAACTCATCTAAGTTATTATAACCCAATTCTTTAAGCATAACTTTCTGTTCTTCTTTAGAAGGTCCTATATGCCTTTGGATAAAATCTTTCTGAGCGTTTTTTAGCATTTAATTCGGATTCTCCTTTGCAAACTTATCGTAATCAACTTTATTCATTAATTGATCTAATTCTGATTTATTTTTTATTTTAATTTTAAAAAACCAAGCTGCCCCTTCTGGATCTTTGTTCACTGCACCGGGGTCGTCTACAATAGATTGATTTGTATCAATAATTTCTCCAGTTATCGGAGTATAAACATCACTAGCTGCCTTTGTTGACTCTACTACTCCCGCCTGTCCTTCTTTCTCTACATTCTTTCCCTTTTCCGGTAACTCAACAAACACGACATCTCCTAGCATTTCAGCAGCGTGTGTCGTAATACCGATAGTCGCAACATCTCCTTCTATAGTAACCCACTCATGTTGCTTTGAATATTTTTTTTCACTCATATTTTACCTCACATAACTTTTTTTATAAAACGGAAGTTCGGATATCTTGGCTTCATGCTTCTTTCCTCTAACTTCCAAAAGGACCTTTGTTCCAGGTTTTGAAAAATTCAATTTTACATAACCCATTGCAATAGGCCCGTTTACGCTTGGACCAAAGGTACCACTCGTAATAGATCCAATTTCTTTAACATCTTTAGAAAAAATCTTAACTCCTTCTCTAGCTATAATTTTCCCTTCAGGTTTAACACCAACTCTCAATCGATTTAAACTTCCATTTAAATCTGATTTTATTTTGTTGTAACCTACAAATCCTCCTTCTTCTCTTCTTCTTTTAGAAATTGCCCATTTAAGATTTGCTTCGATTGGACTTGTAGATTCATTTATGTCATGACCATAAAGACACAATCCAGCTTCTAATCTTAGAGTATCTCTAGCTCCTAAACCGATTGGCTTTACTTCTTGTGATATTAATTTTTTTGCAAAATCTTCTACAAATTCATTTAATATAGAAATTTCGAATCCATCTTCTCCTGTATAACCTGACCTAGTAATATAAATATTTTTACCATTATAAGAAAATTTATCCCCATTCATAAATTTTAGAGAGGAAACTCCACTAATTATTTTTTCTAATATTTTTGATGATTTTGGTCCTTGTAAGGCAATAAGTGACAAATTCTTATGTAAAATTATTTTAAATTTATTTTTAAGTGAGTTACTAATTATTTTAAAATCGTTATTCTTGCATGCGGCATTGAGAATAATATTAAACCCTTTCTCAACTTTAGTTACAATTAAATCGTCATGAATTCCACCTTCTTCATTAGTAAGGAAAGAATATTTTGATTGATTAAGTTTTATTTTTTTTAGATCTATTGGAATAATTTTTTCTAATTCGCTTGCTAAATCTTCATTTCCTTCTATTGACAATTGCCCCATATGCGAGACATCAAACATACCCGCACTACTTCTAGTTAGTTTATGTTCATCTACAATTCCTGAAGAGTATTGCACAGGCATTTCATAACCTGCGAATGGAACAAATTTTGCTCCAAGACTTTTATGATAATCGTATAAAGCTGTTTTTTCTGTTTCCATAATAACCCTTAACAAACCCACTCTGTCTAGTTACCTGAGAGATTTACTCCTTCGGTGAGGCATTGCCTTCTTTCCAGAAGTTATTATGTACGGTCCTTTTGCCTGAGAGTTTCCGGGGTGCTTGCTCCTTCGGCGCCAATTATATTGGTCTCTCCCGTATTAAATATATACTGTGCCAGATGTGGTTAAATGTCAAATATATTAACTTATTATTTTTTCTTATAACTGAAAAAAAACTCAAATAAAATTGCCGAAATTATAATAGCGCCCCCAATAATCACACTTGTCGGTGGTATTTCGTTTATAAAGAGCCAAGCCCACAATGGACCAAAAACTGCTTCTGTTAACATCAAAATACCAACCACAGCAGCAGGGGTAGTTTGAGATCCGATGGTAATCATTATAAATCCAAAACCAATTTGAAAAGTTCCCGCTAAAAATCCTAAAAATAGATCGTGAGATGAAATTGATAATTTGCCAGCAATTAAATATCCAATTAAAGCAGCAAAAATTCCTGCAATGAATTGTGATGGGACCATATCTACTTTTGGGTATTTTCTGACTATTACAATTAGTACCGCAAATGAAATGGGCATTATAAATGCAACAATATTTCCAAAAAATTGACTACTGGATTGAATAGATAAAGAGCTACCAATTATTAGAAAAACGCCTGACATGCCTAAAATAATTGAGGATAGGGTTACTAAACTAATTTTTTCTTTTAAAAAAAAATAACCAAATAGCGCTAAAAAAATTGTTTCTGTTGATATTATAAAAAGTGTATTAGCAACAGTAGTGTGATACATCGCAAATACATAAGCTGAAAAACCTATACCTAAAAATATTCCAGCCACAAGTCCCGGTAGCCCAGAAGCATAAAAAGATTTAAAGAAATTTTTTTTAAATACAATTAATAAGTATAAAGCTACAATAATTGAAAAAAAAAATTGTCTCCAAAAAAGAATTTGCCATAGATTAGCGCCTTCAAAAGATTTTACGATTATACCTCCAAAACTTAAGCATAACGCTCCAAGTAGAACTAGTGCTGTGCCAGGAATTTTCTTTAATAGTGTCAATTTATCTCTTTAATATTTTTTATAATTTTTGAAATTCTATTGAGATGTTCTTTATACAATTGTTCAGCCTCATGCAACTCAATAAGTTTAAAAAATATTTTTTCCATAGGCGTTTTTTGAATCAACAAATTATAATCTACTGATGTTATGTTTGCTATTTTTGGATATCCTCCAATAGTTGGGTAGTCAGTTAATAGTATTATTGGCTGACCATCAGCTGGGACTTGGATAGCGCCTTTGGTAATACCTTCTGACCGAATATTAGTATTGACAATGTTTTTTATAACAGTTCCCTCCAATCTCATTCCCATACGATCTGTTAAATTAGAAATTTTATATTCTTTTGAAAAAAAATCTTTTTTACTTTCTTCTGAAAAAAAATCAAACTGTGGTCCTTTTAAAACTCTAATTATATTTTCATTATTATTTGAAATTTTTGTTGAAAAATTTTTTTTATTTTTGCTAGTTGATTTTATATATATTTTATCATTTATTTTTAATTTTTTTCCTTGGTTGGGGCCAATTTGAGCTCTAGATAAAACGGAAATGCTTTTACAAAAAGATTTAATATTAAATCCACTTTCTAAAGACATATAGCCATAGGCCGATTGTTTTGTTGCTAAAATATCAATTTGATCACCCTCATCTAAAAAATATGTTCTGTAACATTCTCCATTTATTGTTCCTTGATTTAATTTAATTATTTGAAAAAGAACATTTCCTGTAATTGCAATCTTTGTTCTGCCTTTAACTAATTTTAAAAGAGGTCCTTGGTAAGCAAATTCTAAAACACCTTCATCTAAATGATTGCCTACTAAAGCATTTGCTATTGAAAATGAATCTTGATCCATACATCCGCCTGGAGTAACTCCAAAGTGCTGCATATGAAAACGTCCTTTATCTTGAAAAGTTGTGTTAATACCAGATCTCAATACTTCGAAAAAATAATTACTCATTTGCTAATTTTTCAAACTCCTCTTTTGAAATTGATTTAAATTTTATTGAATCTCCTGGTGATAAAAGACATGGATTAGACTCGTTTTGTATATTAAAAAGCTTAGTAGGGGTTCGTCCTATAATGTTCCAGCCACCAGGACTTTCATAAGGATAAATATTGCAAAATTTTTCTACAATACCTACTGATCCCTGTGGTATTTTCACTCTTGGTGTTTTTAAACGATTTAAAAAAAGTTTTGAATTTAAATCCCCCATAAAAGGATGTCCGGGTATAAAACCGATCATGTATACAAAAAAATTGGTATTTAAGTGAATGTTTATAATTTCTTCTTTATCTATTTTTAATGTTTTGCTTATATTTTCTAGATCCATAGCAAAATCATAGCAGATGGGAAGAGTCCACTTTTTTCTATTTTGAGATAAATTTAATTTAGAAAATTCTACCGAGTGTAAAAAAGATATAATTTTAGATGAATTTATTTTTTCAAGATCAAAATTTATAATTAACTTATTATATGATGGTGTATAGTTTAATATTCCTTGCAAGTTGCCTTTCGAAACTTCTTTTTTCACATAGTGAAATAACTTGATAACATTACTATTTATTTCTTGGTTAACCTCGTCACCGAAATCACAAATAATGCCACAGTCGCCGATATTGCTTAGTTTCTTGAACATAACTTGATATAATAATTCGTAATCCTTATTAAATAAACTAAGGACTTTAAAGATGGAAATTAATATTAATTGTGATTTGGGTGAAAGTTCGAAGTTACATACGACGAAAAATGACCCTTTATTACTCGAAATTGTTAACTCTGCTAATATTGCCTGTGGTTATCATGCTGGCGATAAGCTAACGATGGAGAAAACAATAGAAACTTCAAAAAAAAATAAAGTAA